>CALWYY010000155.1 GCA_944385885.1 uncultured Oscillospiraceae bacterium
TGCCCGGTCTGCAAGCATCCCCAGAGCTTCTTCGAGCTTCGGAAAGAGAATTACTGATCTTTCTTCTGCGGCGCGGCTTAAGGCCGCGCCGCTTATTCTCTTTTTCGCATTCCCCCCTGCTCAGCCATGTCACCGCCTTTTTCCGGGAGCTTCCACGGTCCGTGTCACAGGCGGGAAATTGCAAAAAAGTATAGGAAAATATTCCTATTTATGCTATAATGTGTTGGTTCTCTAAGCATTAGCAAATCGGAATCAGAGGTGCCGCCCGCAATTTTTGCTTTGCCGCCTGGGAACCCTTGCCCCGGCATGGCCGCTTTATCCCGGCGTATCCGTTCCTGTTCTTTATTCTCGGAAAAGGAGACTGTCCTGTGATAAACCTCCCTGCCATATTTATTGCCAACGGCCTTGGCGCCTGCCTGATGGTCATTATGCTTCTGAGCAATCACCGGAACGTGCGCAGCGGTTTTCTGGACGACCGGCTGTTTTCCCAAATGTGCCTTCTGGCACTGTTTTTGTGCTTATTTGAGACGGTCACGTTCTGTGTGGACGGTCGGCTGTTTTGGGGGGCCATCCCCCTTGCCCGGATTAGCAACGCTCTTCTGTTTGCGCTCAACGCCGTGTTCTCTTTTCTCTGGACGGTCTACGTGGACTATAAGCTCTTTGGCGATCTGCGCCGCCTGCGCCGGGTCTATCCATACGTTGCGATTCCGGCCGGAGCCGTGTGCGTGATGGCCGGCGTCAACTTGTTTGCCAACGTATTCTTCGCCATCTCGCCGGAGAATGTCTATTCCCGGATGCCGCTGGCTGTTTTGGCCTACATCGTGACTTACGGTTATCTGCTATTCGGAGCGGTTATGGTCGTCCGATACCGCCGCCGGCGGGCTGAAAAGTATCTATTTATGCCGGTGGCGACCTTTCTTATACCTATTTTTATCGGCAGCATCCTGCAGCTGCTGTTTTACGGCCTGGCGCTGATCTGGGTCACCGTGGCCTTCGGCCTCACCAGCATGTACATCAACCTTCAAAACGAGGCGACCCTGGTGGACTCCCTGACAAAGCTATATAACCGGGACTATCTGACCAGGTACCTGAGCCGCGCCGAGCAGAGGTATTTGTCGGCTAACGCCCTTACCGGCATCATGCTCGACGTGAACTCGTTTAAGCAGATCAACGATACCTACGGCCATACCGAGGGGGACGCCGTTCTCCGGCTGGTGGGCAGGGTCCTGCTGAAGGCGGTGAAGGGCCGCGGCTTTGCCGCCCGGTACGGAGGCGATGAGTTTATCGTGATCCTCCAGAACCAGACGCCGGAGGCGGTTCGCCAGATCTCCGACCGGATCCGGCGGGATATCGACGCCAGCAGCCGGAACCGGAACTGCCCCTACCAGCTCTCCATCTCCATGGGGATCCATGTCTATGACCAGCAGGCGGATACGATCCACTCCTTTCTCCAGGCGATGGACGCCCGCATGTACGCGGAAAAGCGCCAATTCTATTCCTGCCAGGCAAACGACCGGAGGGCCGTACAGCGCCGGAGCTGACCGGCGCGTCCATTTCGGCCGGATATGAGTTCTCCCGGGGAGGCGAAGGTTTTGAAGAAGAGCAAACACATCGCATCCGGCGCGGTGATCAGTTTACTTATGCTTTTGGTGGTGGCGGTGCTCATCACATCCACCATCCTCCTGGTGCGCGTCAAGCTCCTGCAGAACACCCAGACCATGGGCATGTCCCTGGCCCAGAGCTACGGGGTGGAGGAGGAGATCCACCTGCACTCCTTTGAGCGCATCGTGGAGCTGGGGGCCCAGTATGTGGACGAGCTGGCCGCCGGCGGGGAAAGCACGGAGGACATCCAGCGTTGGCTCAGCGGGTACTTCTCCAAGCTGACGGATATTCTGGGGGAAAAGCTGATTGACCCGTACGCGGTGGTGGACGGGACGGTCATTGCCGCCAATCCCCGGGAGGGCGACGCGGACTACGATTATGAGAGCGCTCAATGGTACAGCCTGGCCCGGGAAACCCCCGGGACGGTGATCTTTACCGACGCCTACACGGACGCTATCACCGGCCAGCCGGTGATCACCGCCGCCCAAATGCTTGACGGCACCGGGAACATGCTCGTCATGGATATCTACCTGAGCAGCAGCCTCTTTCTCGATATCGCTCAAACCTTGCCGGCGGGCTGCTCCTATTACCTGTGCGACAACAATGGCACCCTGCTGTACTCCGCAACCCCCTGGGACCTGGACCAGGCAGGCCTGCAGGAGAATACGGAATATCTTCTCGCCGGCATCCGTGACGGCAGCCTGGCCGGGTTTGATACTTCGTTTGAGGATTACCTGGGCGTGGAGCGGGGGGTGTACTACAGCCGTATGAGCAACGGCTGGACGGTCATTCTCACCATACCTTTCCAGGAAATCCTCATGGGCGACCGGAATGTGGCTATATACGTGGTCACGGCTATCGGCATATTCCTGTTCATCCTCATGGCCGCCATGGTACTTCGGGATCTGCTCCAGAGCCGGAGGATCCGCCGGGCCAGCAATACCATCCACATCCTTACCGACTCCTTCTACGCCATCTACCGGGTCAATTTCCGCAGCGGTACCTACGAGGCCATCAAAACCTCCCAGGACCTGGTGGGGGCCCTCCCGGAGAGCGGTAACTTCTCCCAGCTTCTGGAGACGGTGCAGAGCCTGGTGGAGTCCTCCACCTATCAGGAATTCGCCCTGAGCTTTTCCCTGGAGAGCATCCGCCAGCGGGTAAACGAGAACATCGCCGATTTCGGCGGGGACTACCGGCGCCGCTTCGGGGATACATATAAGTGGGTGAACATCCGCACCCTCTACGACGGGAAGCTGGCCCCTGACGAGGTGATCCTCTGCTTCCGCGACGTGGATATGGAAAAGCGCCAGCAAATGCAGCACACGCTTGTGCTCCAGGAGGCGCTGGACGCGGCCAAAAAGAGCACAAAAGCCAAATCCATCTTTTTCAGCAGCATGTCCCACGATATGCGCACGCCCCTTAACGCCATCATCGGCTTTTCCCAACTGGCCCAGAAGGAACCGGAGGACCCGGAAAAGCTCCGCGGCTACCTGAAGAAGATCGAGTTTGCGGGAAACCAGCTTCTCACCCTGATCAACGACATCCTGGAGATCTCCCGCCTGGAGTCCGGAAGCAACACCCTGGAAAGCCGGACCTTCGACCTGCGAAAGTGCGTCGAGGAGCATGCCGGTATCTTCGCCGCCCAGGCCCTGGAGGAGGGTAAGACCCTCACCCTGGACTTCGACATGCGCAACAGCCTGGTGCAGGGGGACGAATTCAAGATCGGCCAGATCCTGAACAACCTCCTTTCCAACGCCTTCAAGTACAGCGAGCCGGGGGCCTCGGTGCGTCTGGAGGTCCGGCAGTTCGATTTCCAGCAGCACAGCAAGTACCAGATCGTGGTGGAAGACACGGGCTTGGGCATGTCCCAGGGATTTCTGGAACATCTGTTCGAGCCCTACGCCCGGGAGACCCATTTCGCCACGAAGAGCACCACCGGCACCGGGCTGGGAATGCCCATCGTCAAGAGCCTGGTCCAGCAGATGCGCGGGGAGATCTCGGTGGAAAGCAAGCTGGGCGAAGGCACCCGCTTCACCGTCACCCTCCCTCTGGCCACCGCCGGCGAGGAGGGCCCTCCCTCCGCCTCCCCGGAGCCGGTATCGGAGGCGTCCTCCCTGGCCGGGCGCCGCGTCCTGCTGGCGGAGGACAACGAGCTGAACATGGAGATCGCCACGGAGATCCTCAAGCTCCACGGCATGGAGGTGACGCCCGCCGTCAACGGCGCCGAGGCTGTGCGCCTGTTCCAGGCCGCCGCGCCATTCTCCTTCGACGTGATCCTCATGGATATGCAGATGCCGGAAATGGACGGGTGCGAGGCGGCCCGGGCCATCCGGGACATGGACAAGCCGGACGCGGCCACGATCCCCATCATTGCCGTCACGGCAAACGCCTTTGCCGAGGATATCGATAAAACCACCCAGGCCGGCATGAATGGGCACATCTCCAAGCCCATCGACTTTCGCGTCCTCTATGAGACGCTAATAAAGCTCCTTTGAGAGAGACGGGCGGGGCCGCGGCCCCGCCCTTTTTATACGGCCAGGAGGGTGATCTCCGTGGGATATATGGGCGAGCTTTTGTAGCGCAGGTACAGGGTATACCCCTCCCAGTAGTCCCGGACCATCCGGGGGATCTTCCACAGGTCCTCATTGCTGTGATAGACCGAGATCAGAAGCTTCGGGTGCTCCCGGCGGATATGCCCCTCCGCCCCCCGCAGGGCCCGCTGCTCAAACCCCTCAATATCGGCCTTGATCAGGGTCACCGGTTCCCGGATATCCTCGTCCAGGGTGGTCACCGGGATCTCTCCCGCCTGCGTGTCCTCCAGCATATTGGCCGACGGGCTGCTGTCGTGGCCCGCAAGGCTCATATACCCCACCCGGTCCGCCACGCCGCAGCACCGGCACTCCACATCCCGGCAGCCCGCCAGATTCCGCTGCAGCTGGGCAAACGTCTCCGGGGTGATCTCGTAGCAATAGATCCGTTTGTAGCAGTCCTCGCCATAGTTGCGGATGTAGGACAGGGCTGTGTCCCCGGTATAAGCCCCCAGATCCACCACCACCTCCTCCGGGCTGCAACGGACCACGTCCAGGTCGAAATACTCGTCGAACAGGCACTCCTTGGTCTGGCTGGTGGAGGTAAAGTCATACCGGTACCAGTTGCTTAAAATGGAGTACAGGGTCTTTTTGGACCGGTAATCCGCCAGGGTCTCGTACAGCCAGACAAAATCCTCCAAATGGTGATAGAGGACCAGCTGCTTTTCCTCGATCTGCTGGTATACGCCGTTATCCGGGTCCAGATGGCCCCAAAAGGGAAACTGGTTGAAAAAATCCATGCAGCTTTTCTGTGTCTGCGGGGGTACGGCATCAAAGCTTCGCCGGATGCGGTAATACAGCTCCTTTTCGTCCAGCCGCCGGATCTCCTCCGTAAGCGCGGCAAAGCTGCGGTCAACGATGTTCACCGCCTCACTCCCTCCATGGTTATTCCCGGCCCCTCCTTCCGGAAGCCGGCCGGCGGGCCCCGTCTCAGGAAACGCAAGCGCCGGAAAAACGCGGCCCTTCCCTTATCCTATGCGCCGCGCCCTTCCCTCTCCACCCGGCCTTCCCATCCGCCGGAGAAAATCACTGGAAGCCCGGCCGCGCAGGGAGTGTAACCTGCTGTGAAAAGCCATTGAGAGTAATATTATGTAAACTTATTTTCCCCTTATTCTCAATCGTTTTTTCAATCGACCGGCAAACACCGATCTGTATGATTGATAAATTATGTAAACCTGCTCAGCTAAGGCGCCCCTCTGCCGGCCGCGTTATGCGGCTGGGCCATCAGCTGCCCCGGAGCTTGGCAAGGGGGAAAAAGGCGGGCCGGCAAGTGCCGGCCCGCCCTTTGCGCCCTCTCAAGCGCCCTCCCGCTCAGGGCGGCGGGCGCTCTCCTCCAGCAGGTTCAGAAACCGGCTGAGAGCGGCGTCCCTCCGCTCCTCCGGGTTCGTCACCACCCCGAAGGACAGATAACCGGCGTCCTCCAAGGGGATATACCTTACCCCCTGGTACCGGGCGGTGGGAAAGTCCGGCAGCAGCGTAACCGCGTAGCCGGTTTCCGCCAGCAGTCCCGCCGTCTCCACTTGCTCGCAAAACAGCAGGTCCTCCGTCACCTTGTCGGCGACGATCCGGCTCTGCAGGGCAAAGAGGGACGGCGGACAGGCCGGAGGACGGCACACCGCCAGCTTCCCCACCTCCCGGAGCCGGTCCAGGCTTATTTTCTCCTCTGCGGCGAGGGGGTGCTCCGGCGAGCATACCAGAGCCACTGAGCAGCGGAGCAGCTCCCGGTAGCGCATTTTCCGGGGGGCCGTCTCCCGGAAGGCGGTCATGATCTGTATGTCCCCCTCCTCCAGCAGGTTTTCCAGGGAATCGAACGGATTCACCCGCATCACGGGCCGGAGGTCCTCCGTCTCCCGGCGCAGCTTTTCTAAGGGCCCCCGGAGAAAACGCAGCTCCATCGTGTTCCGGCACCCTATTCCCAGGCGCGTGGCGCCTCGTTCCCGGTATTCCTTCATCCGCGCCATGGACATCCGGGAGAGCTTCAGGATCTCGTTGGCGTACTGGGTGAAAAGGAAACCCTCCTGGGTCAGGCGCACGCTCTTGCTGGTACGGTGGAACAGGCGGCTGCCCAGCTCATCCTCCAGAGAGGAGATCTGATGGCTCACCGCCGGCTGGGTCAACTGGAGCTGCTCCGCCGCCCGGGAAAAATTCAAATGGTTGGCCACCGCCAGAAAGCATTCCAGCTGTGTACTGTTCAAACAAACCGCTCCCTTCCCTGCCCCCATCGTTTTGGGCGTTTCGGCTAATTGATAAATGTTTTTTATAGATTATAACATAATTGAATTTCACATACAACGGATTTGTGCTAAATTATAGCTGGAAGGATATTTCCGGCGGATGGAAACGGATGGCGGCGCTTAGCCGCCGCCGGGACGGCCTTGCGCGTCTCCGGCGGGGGCGGTCTGAAGCGGCGGCGGTCTGATCCTATCCCGGGTATCCGGCGGCAAGGCCGCCGTTCCACTGTATCTCCCGGCGCAGGCCGGGAAGTTTTTTTTGATGTTTCAGCGAGGTAACCGATCATGAAAACTGTTTTGCGACAGCTGGGCCGCTACCGCCGGGAGACGTTCCTGTGCATCGGCTTGACGGCGCTGGAGGTAATAATCGAGATCCTTCTCCCCTTTATCACCTCCATCCTTATCGACCAGGGGCTGGAGGCGGGCAATCTGGCGGTAGTCTACCGCTACGGGGCGCTGATGGCCCTGGCCGCCCTGCTGAGCCTGGTTTTCGGCGCCCTGGCGGGAAAGTACGCGGCCGGCGCCTCCTCCGGGTTCTCGGCCAATCTGCGGGAGGCCGTTTACCGCAACATCCAGACCTTTTCCTTTTCCAACATCGACAAGTTCAGCGTTCCCGGGCTGGTGACGCGCATGACCACCGACATCACCAACGTCCAGAACGCCTTTATGATGATCATCCGCATCGCGGTGCGCTCGCCCCTTATGCTGGTGTTCAGCTATGCCATGTGCCTGATCATCAGCCCGTCTCTGAGTCTCATGTTTCTGATCGCGGTGGTGTTTCTGTGCCTGGTTCTGGGGTGCATCATGTTCACCGCCACCCGGATCTTCAACCGGGTCTTTCAGCGCTACGATGATTTGAACGCCAGCGTGCAGGAAAATATATCCGGCATCCGGGTCGTGAAATCCTTTGTCCGGGAGGACTACGAAAATGACCGGTTTTCCCAAGCCTCCGCCCGGCTCCGGCAGATGTTCGTCCGGGCGGAGCGGCTGCTGGCTCTGAACAACCCCGCCATGATGCTGTCGGTATATTTTTGCATTCTGTGTGTTTCCTGGCTGGGAGCAAAGGCCATTGTGGGCGGCACGCTCTCCACAGGGAGCCTTACCAGCCTGTTCAGCTACGTCATGTCCCTCCTTATGAGCCTTATGATGCTCTCCATGGTAGTGGTTATGATCAGCATGTCCATGGCCAGTGTGCGGCGGCTCCGGGAGGTTCTGGAGGAGACGCCCGATCTGCACAATCCTCCGCAGCCAGTGCTTCAGGTGCCCGACGGCCGGATTGATTTCGACAATGTCAGCTTCTCCTACGGGCACCAGAAAGACAAACTGGCTCTCAGCGGCATCGACCTGCATATTCAAGCCGGGGAAACCGTGGGCATCATCGGCGGAACCGGTTCCGGCAAGACCAGCCTGGTGAGCCTGATAAGCCGCCTCTACGACGCCAGCGAGGGCACGGTCCGGGTCGGCGGCGTGGACGTGCGGGACTACGATATGGCGGCCCTGCGGGATCAGGTATCGGTGGTCCTGCAGAAAAACACGCTCTTTTCCGGCACGATCCTGGAAAACCTTCGCTGGGGCAAACCGGACGCCACCTTGGAGGAGTGCCAGGAAGCCTGCCGGGCGGCCTGCGCCGACGAATTCATCCAGCGTCTGCCCCAGGGGTACGATACGCTGATCCAGCGGGGAGGCTCCAACGTCTCCGGCGGGCAGAAGCAGCGGCTGTGCATTGCCCGGGCACTATTGAAAAAGCCAAAGGTACTGATCCTGGACGACTCCACCAGCGCTGTGGACACCTCCACAGACGCAAAAATCCGTGCGGCTATGGCCCGGACTATTCCCGGAACCACCCGCCTGATCATCGCCCAGAGGATCTCCAGCGTGGAAAAGGCCGACCGGATCCTGGTGCTGAACAACGGCCGAGTGGATGGCTTTGACACCCACGAAAAATTGCTGGAGACCAACGCCATTTATCGGGAGATCTATGAATCCCAGGTCAAGGGCGGCGGCGACTTTGACCAGCCGGCGTGAAAGGAGGAATCACAATGCTTCATTCCCATTCTCGGCCTGCTCCCGGACGCGTCCTGCGCCGGGTTCTGCGGTACATGCTTCGTTATTACAAGTTCCCGTTTTTGCTTGTCATCCTCTGCATTTTGGTATCGGCTGGCGCTACCGTGGCAGGCGCCACCTTCCCCCAGACACTGGTGGACGACTATATCCTGCCTATGCTCTCCTCCGGATCCCGGGATTTCTCCGGGCTGGCTCGGGATCTGGTACGCCTCGCCTGCCTGCTGATTTTGGGCATAGCGGCCGCCTATGGCTATAACCGGATCATGGTTACCATCAGCCAGGGCACCATGTGCCGCTTGCGGGACGACCTATTCCAGCGTATGGAATCCCTGCCTGTGCAGTATTTTGATACCCACGCTCACGGCGACATCATGTCGGTCTATACCAATGACGTGGACACTCTCCGCCAGCTTCTGGGCCAGAGCATCCCTCAGGTCATCAATTCCGCCGTAAGTATGATTGCCACCCTGGCTGCCATGCTCCTGCTGAATCCGTGGCTGACACTCATTCCAGTGGTTACCGCCGTGATTATGCTTCTGGTAACCCGGAAATTTACGGGCCTGTCCGGACGGTATTACGTCCAGCAGCAGAAAAATCTGGGACAGGTGGACGGGTTTATCGAGGAAATGCTGGACGGCCAGAAAGTCGTTAAGGTCTTCTGCCACGAGCAGGCCGCCATAGATGACTTCCACCAGGTCAATGAGGCCCTGCGGAACAGCGCCGAAAAGGCTAACCGTTATGCCAACCTTCTCATGCCCATCAACTCCAACATCGGCTGGCTAAGCTACGCCATTATGGCCCTTGTGGGGGCCATCCTGGGTATCCGGGGCGCGGCGGGCGTTACGTTCGGCACGGTTGTAACGTTTTTGGGACTGAACAAGAGCTTTACCCAGCCCATCTCCCAGGTGAGCATGCAGGTAAACTTTGTCGTCACGGCCGCTGCCGGAGCCCAGCGGGTTTTTGATCTGCTCGATCAAGTTCCGGAAGGCGACGAGGGCACCGTCCAGCTGGTAAATGTCCGAAAGGGAGCCGGTGGAGCCCTGGAAGAGTGCTCCCAGCGCACTGGCCTGTGGGCCTGGAAGCAGCGGAATGCGGACGGCTCCTGTTCCTATACGCAGCTGGACGGCGGCGTGGTGTTCCGGAACGTAGATTTCAGCTATATTCCTGGCAAACCTGTGCTCCATAATATCAGCCTCTGGGCAAAGCCCGCGCAGAAGATTGCCTTTGTAGGGGCCACCGGCGCGGGGAAAACCACCATTACCAACCTGATCAACCGGTTCTACGACATAGACGGCGGCCAGATCCTCTATGACGGCATTCCCATCCGGGAGATCCGCAAGCCTGACCTGCGCCGGTCCTTGGGGGTTGTTTTGCAGGATACCCACCTGTTTACCGGCACGGTTATGGACAACATCCGCTACGGCAATCTGGATGCCAGCGACGAGGACTGCGTCAAGGCGGCTCAGCTGGCCAACGCCGACGGTTTCATCCGGCGCCTTCCTCAGGGATACGACACCATGCTCACCGGGGACGGCGCCAGCCTCAGCCAGGGTCAGCGGCAGCTGATCGCCATTGCCAGAGCCGCCGTGGCCGATCCGCCGGTTCTAATTCTGGATGAGGCCACCTCTTCAATCGACACCCGTACCGAAAAGCTGGTCCAGGACGGCATGGACGCCCTGATGGCCGGTCGCACCACCTTTGTCATTGCCCACCGGCTCTCCACGGTGCGCAACGCCAACTGCATTATGGTCATGGAACAGGGGCGGATCATTGAGCGGGGATCCCACGAGGAGCTGATGGAAAAGAAGGGCACGTATTACCGGCTGTATACTGGGAACCTTCCTCCGGAGGAATAAATCCCCCGGGGCCGGAAACCGCCCCCGGCGGATAGAGCGGGGGCGGCGGAGTCCTCTTTCTCGGCAAGCGCAGGTTCCCCGGTCGCATCCTGAGAAAACGGGCCACGGGGAGGGCGGCAGATCTCTGCCGCCCTCCCCGTGGCCTTTGCTATTTCGTTTTCTACCAGTTCAGACGCCCATCTCCCGCAAAATCGCTCCTCCGGGCCGCCCATAACGAACGGAGAGAATCTCGGCAAGAATGGAAAAAGCCACTTCCTCCGGCGTCTCCCCACCCAAATCCAAACCGATGGGTGTAGCTACCCGCCGCAGGCGCTCCTTCTGAATGCCCGAGCGCTCCATCTCCGCAAAAACGGCCTGGATTTTCCGGCGGCTGGCCAGCATGCCCAGATACGCCGTATTCTTATCCAGCATGGCTTCCAGTGCCACCGCGTCGGTACTGTGGCTGTGAGTGGCCAGCACCACATAGGCCCTCTCCGGGATCTCCAGCGTGCGAAGATCCTTCCGGTAGTCCTTCACCCGGATAAACCGTCCTGCCAGAGCAATCTTCTCCCCCATGGCCGTCTCGTCACGGTCGTCAATCAGGATTGTCTCAAATCCCAAAAACGCGGCCAGTTTCAGCACAGCGCCTCCCACATGCCCTCCGCCGCACAAGACCAGCAGCGGCCGGGCCTCCGGCACCTCCACCAGCACGCTTACCTTTCCTCCGCAGGTCATCCCGTCTGACCCGGCCAGGACCGCGTAAGTAAAAAGCCCGCCCTTTCCTCGGGTTAGGCTCTCCCTGGCGTCCCGGATGGCCTGCTGTTCCATATCCCCGCCCCCAACGGTACCCACCGGCGGCCCGTCCTCAAACACCAGCATCTTGCCGCTGTTCCGGGACGTTGCGCCTTCCGTGCCGGCAATGGTCACCACCGCATACCGGCGGCCCTGTTCCAGCGCCCGCATTTCCTCCCGGAGAAGATCCAGCCGATCCATATATCCCCTCTCCTTTCTCTCTAACGTTACTCCCGGCTCAAACGCCGGGCCAGTGTCTCGTCTCCCTGGGCAATCACGGTGGCATAATCCGTGTAGATCACCCGCCCGGGCCTGGCTCCCGCCGGCTTTTTCACATTGCGCACCTGGGTGTAATCCACCGCCGCCTTACCACCGTCCCGGGCCTGGGAGTACGTGACCGCCAGGCTGGCCGCCTCCAGCACCGTCTCCCGGTCCGCCGGACCCTCCGCCTGGGACACGATCACATGGCTGCCCGGAACCTTCTGCACATGCAGCCATAGATCCGTGCGCCGGGCCACACGGAAAGTGAGCTCGTCGTTCTGTACGTTTCCCCGGCCTACCAGAATCTCCCGCCCGGCGGAGGATAAAAAGCGCAACGGCCGGCGCGGCGCCGCCTGCCGGGGCCGTTTTCCGCCCGGCTTCTCCCGCAGGTATCCGCCCTGAACCAGCTCCCGGCGTATCTCCCCCAGGTCCCGGTCCCCTTCCCCCCGGCTCAGCTCGTCTAGGACGCTGTCCAGATACGCGATCTCCTCCCGGCAGTCGGCGATCAGCCCTGTGAGAACGGAGGCAGCGGTTTTGGCTTTGGCATAGCGCCGGAAATTTAGGGCCGCGTTTTGCTGGGGAGTCTTCCGTCCGTCCAGGGGAATGGTCACCTCCGGGCAGCCGTCCTGGTAATAGTCCTGGGCCTGGAAGCTCTCCATTCCCCGGTGCAGCCGGTAAATGTTCGCGGTGATAAGTTCTCCCCGGAGCCGGTACAGCTCCCGGTCCTCCGTGGCGCGCAGCTCCTGTTCCCGGGCTGCCAACTTGCGCAGCAACCGTTCCCTGGCGGTGTGCGCGGTCCTGGCAAGCTCCGCTCCCCGCCGACGCAGGCTCTCCGCCCGATCCCGCCGGGCGTAGAACTCATCCAGCAGCTGGGAAAAGGACGGCCTTATCTCCTGTGTTGCCGCTTCCCCGTACTGCCGCAGAGGCATAAAGGAAAAGTCCTTGGGGGCGCCCTGTTCCAGGAGCATCACCGGCACCAGTTCCCGGGCCTCCACCCGGGCCGCCAAAGCCTCCATAGCCGCTTCCAGCCCAGCCCAGCCCTCCAGGGCCAGCTCCCGGCACAGAAGAGGCGATAGGCCGCCAAAGGTATCCAGCAACCATCGGACTGGATCCCCATCCTCCCCCGCCTGGCGCAGCAGCTCCCGCCGCTGGTCCGGCGTCAGGCTAAAAAATCCCGGTTTCGGCTGGCCGGGCGGCAGGCTGTAGAACAGCCCTGGCAAAAGGGCCCGCCGGGCGCCGCTCTCATAGTCCACCCGGCGCAGGCAGTCCAGGATCCGCCCGTCCTCCCCTACAAGTACCAGGTTCAGCCCCTTGCCCATCAGCTCCACTGCCAGAGTGGGCCGGGCCGTTACGCCCAGCTCATCCTGCCCCTCCATGCGAAGCAGCAGCACCCGCTCATAGGGCGGCTGCTCCACAGCCGCAATGCGTGCCCCGGCAATGTGCTTTCGAAGGAGCATACAGAACATGGGCGGCTGGGCGGGGTTTTCAAATACCTCATTGGTAAAGTGCACCCGGGCGCTGCCGGGGCGCAGAGACAGCAAAAGCCGCCGGTTCCCCTCCTGCCGGGAATGTACGGACAGGATCAGCAAATCCCGCTCCGGCATGCTGATCCTGTCAATGCGCGCTCCCGTCAGGGGACCGGTGAGCTCGTCCCGCAAGGCACTGAGCACCACAGCGTCTAAGGGCATGGCTTCCACTCCTTCAAAATATGCGCGAATAGCTCCTCCAGGCGCTCTGTCTCGCCTCGCAGATAGAGCCAGCCGAACAGAGCCTCCAGCCCGGTGGCCTCATGGTACTCTCCCGGGGAGGCGCTGGAAGGGGCGGCGTGGCTATGGCTGTTGCGGCCCCGGCGGTAAACGGCGTTCTCCGCCTCCGTGAGCAGAGGCCGCACCATCCGCGCCGCCCGGGCTTGAGCTCCCGCCGAAACGTGGCGTACGGTCTGCCGGTGCAGCTCTCCGGCGGTGAGCCGGCCGCTCCGGCAGACCTCCCGCCGTACCATCAGCTCATACACCGCGTCCCCCATATGCGCCAGGGCCAGAGAGCTCATGGCATTGATCTCTGCCTCTGCCAGTATCATAGCGGCTCGTCCTCTGCGTACTCGTCCTTTTGCTCGTCCATCAGCCGTTCCATAGGCGTACGGCCGGCCATGGTCATCTCCTGCCACTGCTGGCGGGTAATGAGCAGCTGGCGGGGCTTGGACCCCTCCAGTTTCCCTACGATCCCCAGTTCCTCCATCTGATCCACCAGACGGGCCGCCCGGGAATAGCCCAGTTTCAGCCGGCGCTGGAGCATGGAGACGGACGCTTGCTTTGTGTCCAGAATCACCTCCACCGCCTGGGGCAAAAGCTCGTCACAGTTGGCAAAGGGGTTGTCCTCCCCCTCTTCCTCCGTCTCCGCCTCATCCGGTCCCGGGCCGGTTCTATCCTTATCCGCCGCCGCCCGTTCAATTTGACGCATAATCTCGTCATCGTAATTGGCCGTGGAGCCCTGTTTAATGAAGTCGATTACATCCTCCCGTTCCTCATCGGAGACAAAAGCGCCCTGAATCCGCATGGGTTTGCCGCAGCCAAGAGGCGCATAGAGCATGTCCCCCATGCCGATGAGCTTTTCCGCCCCCGGCTGGTCCAGGATGATCCGGGATTCCAGCGCACTGGACACCGCGAAGGCGATTCGGCTGGGAATGTTGGCTTTCATCAGGCCGGTAATCACATCCGCCGACGGGCGTTGGGTTGCAATCACCAGGTGCATTCCCGCCGCCCGGCCCATCTGCGCCACCCGGCAGATGCTCTCCTCCACTTCCTTGGCCGCCGTCATCATCAGATCCGCCAGCTCGTCAATAACGATCACCACGCTGGGAAGGGTCGGTTCGCCATTTTTCCGGCAGTAGTTGTTATAGCCCGCCAGATCCCGCACGCCCACACGGGAAAACCGGTCGTATCGTTTGCGCATCTCCACCACCGCCCACTGCAGAGACCCCGCCGCCTTCTTCGGGTCGGTTACCACCGGGATGTAAAGGTGAGGGATGCCGTTATAGATACCCAGCTCCACCATCTTTGGGTCAATCATGATCAGCCGCACTTCGTCCGGCGTCGCCTTGTACAAAAGGCTGATGATCAGGCAGTTCATGCACACGGATTTACCGCTTCCGGTGGTTCCGGCGATAAGCATATGGGGCAGCCGGGCAATGTTCCCCACGATGCAGTTGCCGCCGATATCCTTGCCGATGGCAAAGGACAGCCGGGATTGGGCGCTCTGAAACCCTGCCGATTCAATCATATCGTGCAGGTACACTGTGCTTACCTGCTTGTTGGGCACTTCCACGCCCACCGTGGATATCTTGTCCGGGATAGGGGCAATGCGCACGCTTGCCACTCCCAGGGACAGCGCCAGATCCCCTGCAAGATTGGTGAGTTTATTCAGCTTTACGCCGGCCTCCAGTTCCAGATCATACCGGGTGACCGTAGGCCCCCTGGTTGCGCCGCAGATGGAGGCGCCAATTCCAAAGCTGTGGAGGGAGGACTCCAGCCGTTCCCAGTTGGCGTCCACCTCTTCCCGGTTATCCGCCCTAGACGTGCTCCCCGCCCGCAAAAGCTGGATGGGAGGGTAGGTATACTCCTCCGGCGCCTGGGCGCCCTCGATTGCCCGAGTGATTTCTTCCGTTTCCAACTCCACGTCGATTTCGGATCCCCGCTGGCGGGGTTCCCGGCCGGTCGGATCAGGATCCTGGATCACGGCACTGCCCGTCTCCCGGGACAGCGTCACCGGCCCTGTCTGGAATTCCTCTTCTTCCCCGTCTAAATCCTCCCGTTCCGGCTCGGGCAGATCTTCTTCTGGGCGGAAGAGCACCGCCTCTCTGTCACGGTACAAAAGCCCCCGAGGCATGTCGGGGATGTCGTCTTCCGGCATGCCCTGGGTAGTATCCTCCGCCTCCGGTGCGGCGGCCGGCTCCTCATCCAGGGGAATGTCGATGGCCCGCTCCCTGCGCTTCCGGTGGGCAGTGGGCCTGGTCTCAAACAGTTCCGACTCCGGCAGTCCATCGGGGCCGATCTCCACGGCGCGCCGGGGCCGGTTCCTCTCTTCCGCCTGCCGCACCGGCTCCGGCTCATAAGCCGGGCGCGGGATCCGTTCCCGAATGGCCCCGGCCGCCTTCCGGAAGGAGGCGTTGGCCGCAATCCAAACGCAGGCTATCATTCCAAAGAGGAAAATAGGGATGGCGCCGTAGTCGCTCACCGCCTGGTGCAGAACAATCGCCAAAGAGCCTGAGAGAATCCCCCCCGTCTCCATATTCAGCCCGCCCAAATACAGGCTGCGCAGGGAGAGCAGGTCCAGTCCATACTCCTGTTTGCAGATGACCAGGTGCAAAAATCCGCCCAGGAACAGCGGCAGGAGGAACAGGCACACCAGGCGCAGGGTCACAGGCCGGCCGTGGTGGAAAAACAACACCAGCGCAGCGGCAAAGAACATGGGCGGCGCCACCAAAAATCCCCAGCCGAATAGACCCCGAAGGATATAAAAGCTCAGCCAGTCAATCAGCCAGTAATCCTTAACAAAATACCCAATAAAGGTAAACAATCCCAAGAATAGGCATACCACGCCTCCCACTTCCCGGCGGATGGGCCGCCGTGCGGACGCAGATTTTTTCCTGCCGCCGGACGGGCTGTTCTTCTTCGTCCCCCGGGCGCCGGACTTTGATTGTGCCATAGCTTACTCCTTGCATCAAAACAGGGAGACGATGAGCGTAAAGAGCCCGGCTCCCCACATATAGTACGCAAAATTGCCGAATTTCCTCTTCTGCACCAACCGCCGAAGAAGGACGATGCTGAAATATCCCACAATCATGGCCGTCAGGGTTCCCAGCAGGTAGGCAGGCATATTGGCGGCATCCACCTGTCCAATGGCATCAAACAGCGACAGGAGATTGGCCCCGAATACGGCTGGCAGGCTCAGGAGAAGGGAAAACTTCATAGCATAGGTCCTCTCCTGCCCCGTGACCAGCCCAGCGGTAATGGTGGTACCGGAGCGGGAGATACCGGGGATGGTAGCCACCGCCTGGCACAGGCCAATAACCAAGGCGTCACGGACACGCATGGACCTCTCGTTCTTCCGCCCAGAGGGAATCCGGTCGGAAATATAAAGGATACATCCGTTAAGCAGAAACGCAATGCCGATAAACCAGGTCTTGTAATACAGTTCCTCCAAAAGGTCGTTAAACGGCAGGACAATAAACAGCGGGAGCGTCCCGAAAAACATCAGCAGCAGCAGGCGGCTGCCTGGATACCCCTGCCGGGCCGGCTCTTCCAGGCCGCGGGCCTGGCGCAGAAGCCCAACCGTGTCCCGGACTATGTACACGATATCGCTCCAATACGCCGCCACAATGGCAATCATGGTGCCCAGGTGCAGCAGCACGTCGAAGAACATATGCCCTTCCTCGGCGGTGCTCAGATGAAACACATTCTGGAGCACGGCCAGGTGGCCGGAGCTGGAGATCGGCAAAAACTCCGCCACTCCCTGTATCAGTCCCAAAAACACTGCAGATAGTACAGACACGGGGCTGCCTCCTTCCGATATTTTGTCTCCGTCAGTACCCGGAGAAAATTGCACGTTACCCTAACGTATTATTTTAACACAACATGCTTTGTTTTACAAGGACAACCGGTACTCATCCGGTATTTCCCCGGCTCCAGCCGGAGAGCATCCTACCCTCGCCGCAGGCCGGTCTCGTTTCCAGGGTATGTAAAAATCCTTCCGGCAAGACATGTTTGGGGAAAAAAATGTCTTTACAAACCTCAAAAATGTGGTATAATGACTTTCGCTTGCGGGGGCGTAGCTCAGCTGGGAGAGCGTTCGGTTCGCATCCGAGAGGTCGAGAGTTCGAATCTCTTCGTCTCCACCAAAGTAGGCAAAACCCGCGTATAACAATCGTTATACGCGGGTTTTGCCTTTTTTGCCTTTATCATTAGGC
>CALWYY010000156.1 GCA_944385885.1 uncultured Oscillospiraceae bacterium
GTGTCTTTCCAGGACGGTGGGTCTACCATTCCCATACCACTTCCTCGTCTTCCTCATAGGCCCCCCGGAACTCCTCCAGGGTGATGCCCTTGCGCATGATGTATTCCGCCGCCAGCTGGCCCCCGTAGCGGACATGCCCCGCCTCCGCCTCCCGGCCGGTGACCTCCTCTTTCCCCTCCGGGTACCGGAGGATAAACCCGTATTCCCAGCAGTGCTCCCGCATCCATTCCAGCACCGGCGTGGAGAATTTCGCCTCCCCGCCCTCTCCCACAAAGTTTACCGCCAGCCCCGTCTGGTGCTCGTCCGCCCCCGGATAGTACCCCTGCTCCTTCACCTGGACCTCCGCCTCCGCCAGGGTTAGCTCTCCCCGGTCATATATGGTGCTGGCCATCCCGTTGAAACGCACCCGCTGATCCGCGTAGGACATGTAGGTGCGGCTGATGCTTACAATGTATCCCTCCGCCCGGGCCGCCGCCAGAAACGCCCGTAGGTCCTCCGCCGCCCGGCGCTGGAAATAGTACCCGCCTTCGATCTCCTCCATGTCCGGGTAGTACGTCTCCCGCAGGTAGTTGGATTGGTCCAGGCCGTTGACCAGGATATAACGCCAGTTTGTCAGCCCCGGCTGGTCCTCGTCCCCCAGCTCCTCCACCGCCGGCAGGTCGGAGTAATCCACCCAGCCAGGCGGGTACTCCCAATCCAGACTCCCTTCCCCCACGGACTCCTCCTCCGGAGCCACCGTCACCGGTACCTCCGCCGGCCCGCCGCCCTCGTCCACCGCCGTATATTCCGGCCGGTGCAGCAGCACCGATACCACTACCAGCAGCGCCACCAGAGCCACAATGCCCCGGCGGATTTTCGCCACGGTCGGGTTTTTGGGTTTGATGGTCATGGACGTTCTCCTTCCCGTTATGTTGCTGCGGCAACAGACCCCTCCGAGGGAACCCTCTATGCTGTAGGACGAAAACCGGCGGTTCCTGGCGGCGCGGGGTTGACATACAAAATCGATGGTCTATAATTGATAAGTCGGGCCCGCGGCTGCCGCTAAAGTTCGGCGGAAACCCGCGGAATTTGCAAAGGATTATATCACTTTTTTGCCGGATATTCAAGCCGTGCCGCAAGTACCCCGGAAAAGGAGGGCTTCCCATGCTGGAGCTGCAAGATCTCTGTTATTCCGTTTCCGGCCCGGAAGGGGAAACGGACATTCTCAAAAACATCTCTCTGACCATACCGGACAAACGTCTGGTAGTCCTCACGGGACCCAACGGGGGCGGCAAAACCACGCTGGCCCGGGCCATCATGGGCCTGGTCCAGCCCACCGGGGGACGGATTTTCTGGGACGGGACGGACATCACCGGCGCGGATATCACCCAGCGGGCCCGGATGGGCATTGCCTACGGGTTTCAGCAACCGCCCCGGTTCAAGGGCATCCGGGTACGGGACCTGCTGGCCCTGGCCTCGGACAAGAAGCTCCTGCCCAAGGGGGAGGCCTGCTCCTACCTGACCCAGGTGGGGCTGTGCGCCAACGACTACCTCGATCGGGAGGTGGACACGTCCCTGTCGGGGGGCGAGGTCAAGCGCATTGAGATCGCCACCATCCTGGCCCGGCATCCCCGGCTGATGATCCTGGACGAGCCGGAGGCGGGGATTGACCTGTGGAGCTTTGCCCGGCTCACGGAGACTTTTGGGGAGATCCACGCCCGCCAGGACTGCACCATGGTCATCATCTCCCACCAGGAGCGGATCATCTCCCTGGCCGACGAGATCCTGGTGGTGGACAAGGGCGTCATCGCCCGGCGGGGGGACCGGGACGAGGTGTTCTCGTCCATCGTGTGCGATACCATGAGCGGCTGCCCCGCCGTATTTGGAAGGGAGGGGAAGAGATGAGCCAATCGCTTACGGCCACGGATACCGCCCTGCTGGAGAAGATCGCCGATATGAAGGGCGGCCGGGCGGACGGGGCGTTCAACGTGCGCAAGGACGCCGGCTGCGCCGGCCGGGTGAACACCAAAAACGTGCAGATCACCAACAAGACGGATAAGCCCGGCATAGATGTCCATTTTGCCCCGGGCTGCCGGGAGACCTGCCATATCCCAGTGATCATCACCCAGTCCGGCCTGCAGGACACGGTGTACAACGATTTTTATATCGGCCCGGAGGCGGATGTAACCATTATCGCCGGCTGCGGGATCCATAACTGCGGCCAGGATGCCTCGGAGCACGACGGGATACACACCTTCTACATCGGCCGGGGCGCCCGGGTAAAGTATGTGGAGAAGCATTACGGCGAGGGGGACGGCAACGGCGAGCGGATCATGAACCCGGAGACGGTGGCCTATCTGGAGGAAGGGGCGTTCCTGCAGATGGATACCAGCCAGATTGCCGGCATTGACTCCACCCGCCGGAACACCAAAATTGTCTGCGGCCCGGGGGCGGAGGTAGTGGTGACGGAACGCCTGCTCACCCACGGCCGCCAGCGGGCGGACTCGGACATGGAGATCCTCCTGGACGGGGAGGACTCCAAGGGGCGGGTCATCTCCCGGAGCGTGGCCCAGGATCAATCGGTGCAGCGGTTCGTGCCCCGGATGGTGGGCAACGCCCGGTGCTTTGGCCATGTGCAGTGCGATTCCATCATTATGGGCCAGGCCCGCATCCGCAGTGTGCCGGAGATCGACGCCAACAGCGTGGACGCCCAACTCATCCACGAGGCCGCCATCGGCCGCATCGCCGGGGACCAGCTTTTGAAGCTGCAGACCCTGGGCCTGACAGCCGAGGAGGCGGAGGAGCGCATCCTCAAGGGATTCCTGGCCTGAACGGGGTCCGGGCGGAGGCAAGCCTGGGCTTTCCGGATAGAACCGCGCCGCCGTACGGCTGATGCCGTACGGCGGCGCGGTTTTCCTCTGTTTTCAGGTATAAATGGGGAAGCGGCTGCAAAGCTCCATGACCTCCCGGGTAACCCGTTCCCGGCTGGCCTCAAAGTCCCTTGTCACATCCACGATCCAGCCGGCGATTTTTTCCATCTCCGGCTCCCGGAACCCCCGGGTGGTGACGGCGGGGGTGCCCAGGCGCAGGCCGCTGGTGGTGATCACCCCCTGGGGATCGTTGGGGATGGCGTTCTTGTTGGCGGTGATATGCACCTCGTCCAGGCGGCGCTCCAAGTCCCGGCCGGTGACGTTCTCCCCGGTGAGTTTCATGAGCATCAGGTGGTTGTCTGTGCCGCCGGAGACAAACTGGATGCCCCGGTCCTGCAGCGCCCGGCACAGGGCGGCGGCGTTTTTCACCGTCTGGCGCTGGCACTGGCGGAAGTCCTCCCCCATGGCCTCTCCCAGGGCCACGGCCTTGGCGGCGATGATGTGCATCAGGGGCCCGCCCTGGGTGCCCGGAAATACCGCCCGGTCAATGGCCTTGGCCAGCCCCTCCCGGCAGAGGATCATCCCGCCCCGGGGGCCCCGGAGGGTTTTGTGGGTGGTGGTGGTTACCACATCGGCATAGGGCACCGGGCTGGGATGCACCCCCGCCGCCACCAGGCCGGCGATGTGGGCCATGTCCACCATCAGGTACGCCCCCACCTCGTCGGCGATCTGGCGGCAGCGGGCGAAGTCGATGATCCGGGAGTAGGCGCTGGCGCCGGCGATGATCAGTTTCGGCCGGTGCTCCAGCGCCTTTTTGCGCATCTGATCATAGTCGATGCGCTCCGTCTCCGGGTCCAGCCCGTAGGGGACCACGTGGAAGTATTTGCCCGAGATGTTTACCGGAGAGCCGTGGGATAGGTGCCCGCCCTGGGACAGGTCCATGCCCAGCACCGTGTCGCCCGGCTCCAGCAGGGCGTAAAACACCGCCAGGTTGGCGTTGGCACCGCAGTGGGGCTGGACGTTGGCGTGCTGGGCCCCGAAGAGCTTCTTCGCCCGGTCCCGGGCGATCTCCTCCACCACGTCCACGTACTGGCATCCGCCGTAATAGCGCCGGCCGGGATACCCCTCCGCATACTTGTTCGTCAGCACGCCCCCGGCGGCCATGAGCACCGCCCGGGAGACGATGTTCTCCGAGGCAATCAGCTCGATGTTCTGCCGCTGGCGTTCCAATTCCTGCCGGCACGCGCCGGCCACTTCCGGGTCAAAGGCTTCCAGTTCTTCAAAAAAATTCATGGCCCCATATCCTTCCCCGGCCTTCCGGCCGTTTTTCCCTTAATCGTCATCCTCCAGGAGCAGAGGAAGCTGTATCTCGTATTTGGAGTCGGTGGCGCTCTTTTCCGGCGCCTGGGCGGTATAGTTTTTCACGATGGCGGCGGCTTTCTCAATGGGCAGGAGGGTGCCCGCCCCCGCGATGCATCCCCCGGGGCAGGCCATGCCCTCCAGCAGGTACCCGTCGTACTTGCCGGCCCGGGCCAGCAGAAGCATTTTCCGGCACTCCTCCAGCCCCTGGGCGCAGGCGGTCTTTACCTCCCGGCCCGGATCTATGTGGGAGATGGCCTCCTTCACCGCGGCGGCCACGCCCCCGCTGACGGCAAAGCCCCGGCCGGCCGCCGTGGCCTCCCGGAGGTTGTGGGTCTTGGTGATGGTGGAGAAATCAATGCCCTTGGCCTCGAACATGCCCATGATCTCCTCGAAGGTCAGGACAAAATCCACGTCGCTGCGAATGGTGCGCCGGGACGCCTCCAGCTTCTTGGCGCTGCACGGGCCGATAAAGGCCACCTTCTCCCCCGGGTGCTGGCGCTTGCACAGCCGGGCGGTGAGCACCATGGGCGTCAGAGTCATGGAGATGCAGTGGGCCTGCTCCGGGAAAAGCTTCTTGGCCATCACCGACCAGCTGGGACAGCAGGACGTGGCCATAAACGTCTGTTTTTCCGGCACCTTCTCCAGAAAGTCCTCCGCCTCGTCCAGCGTGCACAGGTCGGCTCCCACCGCCACCTCCGCCACGTGCCGGAACCCCAGCATTTTCATGGCGGCCTTGAGTTTGTCCGGGGTCATGTTGGGCCCCAGCTGCCCCACAAAGGCCGGGGCCACAATGGCAATGACCTTCTCCCCGGCGTTGAGCGCCTGGATGAGCTGGAAGATCTGGCTCTTATCGGATATGGCCCCAAAGGGGCAGTTTACCAGGCACATGCCGCAGGAGACGCATTTGTCGTAGTCGATCTCCGCCCGGCCGTGGGCGTCGGAGTGGATGGCGCCCATGCCGCAGGCCTTGGCGCAGGGCCGTTCCTGGAGGATAATCGCCTGGTACGGGCACACGGAGGCGCACTTGCCGCAGCGGATGCACTTGTCCTGGTCGATGACGCTGCGCCCGTGATGGTCCAGGGACACCGCCCCCTTGGGGCAGACCTCCCGGCAGGGGTGTGCCAGGCAGTTCTGGCACTGGTTGGTGACGATGTACCGCTTCTCCGGGCAGGCGTTGCAGGCGAATTTCAGAATGTTGATCAGCGGCGGCTCGTAGTACTTTTCCGGGATGGCGCTCTCCTCCACGCCGCTGGAGAGGGCGGCGTGCTGATCCATGGGCCGGGGGCTGAGCCCCATGGCCAGGCGCAGGCGCTCGCCCACAATGGCCCGTTCCAGGAATATGCTGCCCCGGCAGTCGTCCCGCTCGGCGGGGACGATCTTAAACGGCAGATCCTCGATCCGGGAGTAGTCGCCCCCCTCGTAGGCCATCCTGGCCACCTCGGTAAATACCCGGCGGCGCACGTCGGTGATGGTGGAGTAAATGCCCCGTATGCTCACGGCGTATACACGCCTCCCTTCCATGAATCGTTACGGCTGGAACACCCCGGCCAGTTCCTCCGGGGATGCGCCGGCCAGCCAGGCCTCTCCGCCGGCGGCGGGGGCCCAGTACAGCCGCTCCCCCTCCTGCCAGAGGATGTACGTCTCCTCCTCCCCTCCGGCAGTTCGGAGGGTCAGGGTCCAGTCCCCCTCCCGGTCCGGCCGGGCTGCGGGGGACGTCTCCGTCAATACGCTTTCGGCAAGGAAGGCCAGGGCTTCCTCTCCGGCAGCCTGGGACTGGCTGCCGTCGGAGGCAAGCAGCTGGGCGCTCTCCCACTGGGGCTGGCCCAGCTCTGGTTCTGTGGGCTCCTCCGCCGGGCTCTGCGCCTCACCGGCAGTCTCCTCCGAGGCGGCCGCTTCCGCCGAGGCCCCCGTCACGCTGGCCTCCTCGTCCGCCGCAGGGGCGGACTCGCCCCCCTCCGCCGCGCTCATATACGCCGCAGGGGCTTCCATGGGCGTCTCCGGCTCCTCCGCCGAGGACTCCATCGTCCGGGCGTTGTCCGCCCCCGCGGGGGCGGCGCTGCCCGCACGGGGCAGGGCCTTGTACCCCGCCCAGACCACCAGGGCCAGCGCCGCCGCCAGAGCGGCCAGGCGCGCCGGGCCCCGGGCCAGGCGGCGCTTGCTCCCCTCCCGGGCCGCCGGGGCGGCCTCCGGCTCGGGGGCGCTCCCCGGCACGGGCAGGGTCCTTACCCGGGCCAT
>CALWYY010000157.1 GCA_944385885.1 uncultured Oscillospiraceae bacterium
CTGGCCCGGGCCCGCACGTCCCGGGAGCTGGCGGACGCGGCGGAGGAGCTGGGCGGCCAGACCATCGACTCCTCCCTTCTGAACATCGTCTATTACCACCGTTTTATGGACGGGCAGCTTCCCTCCATCGCCGCCGGGGACTTCCTGCGCTTCCTGCAGAAGGACGTGCTATCCCAAGACACCTTCGACGAGTACATCTCCCAAGACATGCGCCAGCAGGCAGAGAAGCTGGAGCGTTTTTCCGATCCCCAGGCCCTCACCACGCCCATGGACGCGGCGGAGCTGGCCGATTTTCTGGAGCTGGAGGAATCGGACGTACGGCAGCTTCTGGTCCTGTACCTGGCGGAGCACGGGGACGTGGATTCCGGGCGCATGACCCTGCCGGTGTTCGTCCGTTTCCTGACCCGGGAGGTAGCCAACGATCCAGACTACGCCGGGTACCTGGACACAGCGACTCTCCAGGAGCTCCAGCGGCTGGAGACGTTTACTGACGTGGGAAAAATGACGGCGCCCATCACGGCGCCGGAGATGGCGTCGCTGCTGGGGCTGGCCCCGGAACAGGCGGAGCTTCTCTATGCCTACTACCAGGCCCTCTCCGCCGGCTATGAACCGGCGGAAATGACCCTGGGGGACTTTGTGTCGTTTTTGACGGAGGACGTGGCCAACGACCCGATCCTGTCGGGCCAGATCGACTCCGCCATGCTGGCCCAGCTGAGCGCCTTAGCCCCCTTCACGGACAAGGCGGCGGTGCAGACTCCCCTGTCCGGGGACGCCCTGGCGGCCGCCCTGGGGCTGGAACCGGCGCTGGTGGATACGGTTCTGAGCCTGTATTACGGCAGCACGGGGAGCGCCGCCCAGACCATGACCCTGCCGGCGTTTACCGGGTTCCTGGTCAATTCGGTCCTGTCCAACCCGGCCTTCTCCGGGTCCTTTGACGACAGCCAGAAGGCGCAGCTCACCTTCCTGCACCAGCTTATCACCGCCGCCGGCGCAAAGGAGGAGTGCTCCCCCGCCCGGATGGCGGAGCTCCTGGGCCTGGACGCCGGGCAGGTGGAGCAGCTATACTACCTCTACGGGGCCACCGGGGGCCTGGACGTGTCTGCCGCAAGCATGACGCTGCCCCAGTTCACAAACTTCCTTGTGTCGGAGATCCTGTCGGATCCCGCCTACGCCGGCAGCTTTACCGACGCCAGCCGGGCGCAGCTGACAGCCCTGGATATCCAGGTAACCGCCGCGGCCTCCGGGCAGGTGTTCTCCGCCGGAGAGCTGGCCCAGCTCACCGGTCTGGACGCCGCTTTCGCGGAAGCCATACTCCAGGGCGCGGAATCCATGACCCTTCCGGCCTTCCTGACCGCGGCCACCGGAGAGCCCTTTGCCTCCCAGATGGATCCGGTGACCCTGGCCCAGCTTCAGGCCGCCGCCTCGCTCTGCCTGGCGGCTGCCGCCGGCCAGACCTTTACGCCCGCCCAGATGGCCCAGGCCCTGGGGCTGGACCCCGCCCTTACAGGCCAGATATACCTTCTCTACTTCAGTGCTGAGGAGACGCTGACCCCGGCGGAATTTACCAGCTTCCTCACCGGAACCGTCCTGACAGATCCCAATTATGGGGCGGCCTTTTCCCCGGAGCAGAAGGCCCAGCTGACCATGCTCCACCAGCTGGTCACGCTGGCGGATTCCGGCCAGGCACTGCCCCCGGCCCAGATGGCCCAGGCCCTGGGGCTGGACGAGAGCATGGTGCAAACTCTCTATGCTCTGTACGCCGGGGCCCAGATGCCGAATAAGACCATGACCCTGGAACAGTTCGTAAACTACCTTGTGGCCCTGAGCGCCGACCCCGGTTTCAGCGGCTGGTTCGACGCGGCCACCGTAGCCCAGCTTACACAGCTGCAGCAGCTCATCCAGGCCACGGTCTCCGGAGCGGCCTTCAGCAGCGGAGAGATGGCTCAGCTTCTGGGCATGCAGGAACAGGATGCCCGGATGCTCTTCGCCGTCCGGGAGGGCCAGGCCGCCAGCTGGACGGTGGCGCCCCGGGATATGGTGGATTTCCTGGTGGAAAACAGCGCCGTTCTGGGCGGATGGCTGGATGCGGCGTCCCTGTCTCAGCTCCAGACGCTCCAGAGAATCATCGCCGGGTCTGTGGACGGCGTGCGCTATAACGCCGCCTGTATGGCAGGCATACTGGGGATCGGGGCGGATGAGCTGGAACCGCTGTTTCTCCTCTATACGCTGGAGCACGGGGACACCAGTTCCTGGAAGGCGCCGGTGCGGGGGCTGGTGGACTTTTTGGTGGACGACGTGCTCTCGGACGATTCCCTGGCTGACCGGCTGGATGAGGCACAGGCGGAGGACCTGACAGCCGCCCGGGCTCTGGTGGACGCGGTGGCGGACAGGACGGCCTGCACCGCCGGAGAGATGGCCGAGATGCTCTCCGCCTTTGACCCGGAGCTGGAGGAAGGGGATGTGGAGCTGCTGTACCTCTTTTACGGCGGCAAATACCTGATCGACCCGGACTGGGAGATGTCCATGGAGGAGTTTTTCAATTACGTCGCCGACACGCTTCTGGACGATCCCCGCTTTGAGGGGCTGCTGGATCAGGAATACCGGGCGCAGATCGATGACTACCAGGTGCAGATTGACGAGGGGATCCAGCAGCTGCGGGGAGAGAACTACTCCCTGATGATGGTCACCACTACCTATCCCAGCGAATCTCCGGAGACCACAGCCTTTATTGCAGACATCATCCGCACCTGCGACGAGACCCTGAAGGGGGAATACCATCTGGTAGGGAACTCCTCCATGAACTACGAAATGGAGCAGACCTTTGACAACGAAGTGCTGCTGATCACCCTTTTGACCGTGGCGTCCATTTTCCTGGTGGTTGCCCTGACGTTCCGCTCTCTGATCATCCCGGCGGTACTGGTGCTGCTGGTACAGTGCGGCGTGTATATCACCATCTCCGCCAGCGGCGTACGGGGATACAGCATATATTATCTGGCCCTTCTCATTGTGGAGTGCATCCTCATGGGCGCCACCATCGACTACGCTATATTGTTTACCAACTACTACCGGGAGAACCGGCAGAGCATGGCCCCGCCGGAGGCCCTGGCCGCCTCCTACCGGTCCTCCATCCACACCATCCTCACCTCGGGCCTGCTGATCATTCTGGGAACGGGGATCATTGGCTTCAGCCCGGTGGAGCCCACTATCGGTCAGATCTGCCAGACCATCTCCGTGGGGGCGCTGTCGGCATCGCTGCTGATTCTGTTTATCCTGCCCGGGCTTCTGGCTACGCTGGACCGGTTTGTGTGCGGGAAGAAAAAATAACCGTCCCGAACCAGGGACTAAAAGGGCGCCGCCGCAGAGGGAAACTCTGCGGCGGCGCTTTATATCCCGCGGCCGCCCGGGCGGCCATATCGGATCCCCGGGGCGCCGTCAAAAGACGGCACTCCGGGGACCATCCATTTTCCTATGGATACCGGCGCAAAAGCGCCTCCACATCCTGCAGCTCGGGAACGGAGGACAGTCCCCCTGGCCGGGCGACAGACAGCGCCGCGGCGGCGCAGGCAAACCGGGCTATATCCCGCAGCTGCGGCTCCGTCAGGTCCTCCGGCTCTTTTTTCAGGGAGAGCCACCGCCACACCGCCGAGCCGAAGAAGATATCCCCCGCTCCGGTGGTGTCCACAGCCTGCGCGGGGAACCCCGGCACGGATACCCGCTCCCGGCAGGTACAGGCCAGGCATCCCTGGGCCCCCAGGGTGACGAATGCCAGCCGGGCGCCGGCCGACAGCAGCCGCTGGGCCGTTTCCTCCGGGCCGGTGCCGAAGAGGAACCTTCCCTCCTCCCCGCTGACCTTCACCCCGTCCGCCTGGCCAACGGCCCATTCCATGGCCCGCCGGGCCCGCTCCGGGCTGTCCCACAGGGGAAGGCGCAGGTTCGGGTCGCAGGTGATAAAAGCGCCCTGGTTCCGGGCAAAGGCCACCGCCCGGCGGGTGGCGCCTGCCGCCGGTTCCTCCGTCAGGGACAGGGTGCCGAAATGGAACACCCGGCTGGCCCGGAGGATATCCTCCTCCCCCGGCCCGAAAGTCAAGCCGGTATCCGCCCCCGGTTTTCGGGCAAAGGAGAATTCCCGCTCCCCTCTCCCATCCAGGGTGACAAACGCCAGCGTGGTAAACCGTTCCGGATCCCGGCCCAGGCCGCGAACGCCGATTCCCGCCCGGCGGAGGGTCTCCTCCAGCCGGTCCCCGAAAACGTCCGCCCCCACCCGGGCAATCAGTTCCGTCCGCCCTCCGTACCGGGCCGCCGGGTCCAGGAAGTTGGCCGGCGCACCGCCGGGGTGGGCCTGGAGCGCCGGATACCCCTCCGCATCCGCGCCGGTGCAGGTGAAGTCAATCAAAACCTCCCCCCAGGCGGTGACGTCCGTCATGCCTTTCCTGCCGCCTGTTCCAGAGCCCGGGCCAGCTGGTCCGGGCAGGAGGTGGGCTTCCCGCCGCAGCGGATACCCTTGAGCTGGTCGATGACCTTCTGCACATCCATGCCCTCTACCAGGCGGGCCACTCCCTGCAGGTTGCCGTCGCAGCCGCTGACGAAACGCACATTGCGCACCTTGCCGTCCTGAATGTCGAAAAAGATCTTCCGGGAGCAGGTGCCCCGGGTAATGTATTCGTACGCCATGTTTCCTCTCCTTACAGCAGCGTGCTGCCGTTGTAGCTGATGATGTTCACGTCGGACACGTCCTCCACGTCCAGGAGCGCCCCCAGATAGTCCATGGCTTTCTGGTTCAGCCGGGCTTCCACCACCAGCTCCGTCTCCGCCTCGTTCATGTTCCGGGACCGGATCTTATACTTGCCCAGGTTGTTCAACCGGCCCCGGACAGCCCCCTCGGCCTCTTCCCCATAGCGGATCACCACCAGATAGGTGCTGCCCTGGAGCTTTCCTCCCAGCAGGTTCACTACCAAAAACAGCACGCCCAGCAGCAGGGTAGCCAGGATGGCCACGGTGACGTACCCCGCGCCGGTGATGATCCCCGCCACAATGCTCCAGAACATAAACACCGTATCCATGGGGTCCTTGATTGCCGTGCGGAATCGCACAATGGACAGGGCGCCCACCATGCCCAGGCTCAGCACCACGTTGGACCGGACCGTGAGGATCGCCAGGGACGTGACCATGGACAGCATCACCAGGGACAGGGCAAAGCCCCGGCTGAAGGACACCCCGCTGTACGTCAGCCGGTAGACCACCACCACAAACACCCCCAAAAGGAAGGACAGGATCAGCGTGGTCACCAGGTTCCCCACGGAGATGGCGGTAAACTCCTCGATAAACTTGGACTTGATGATATCGGACAGATTGTTCATTTCATTCCCTCTCTATTCCAGAATGCTCAGGCATTTCACGTATTTGGAGACCGCCTCCCGGCGCTTGGGCACATCTTCCAGCACGGCGCGCACCGGGGCGGGCAGGAAAGCATCGTACTTGACCTCCAAGACCGCCTCCCCGGGCTCCAGTGCCGGCACGGTCAGAAGCCGCTGGGAAAAACCATCCGTCTGGTACGGGCAGGTGCGCACATCCAGATCCAAAGTCACCCGCACGTCCTGGACCGGATAGGTATAGGCGTACCGCTGGTAATCCACCACAACCGCCGGGCGGAAGCCTCCCTTGCGCAGAAGGAGAAATTCCTCCAAGAGCCCGGCGTCTCCCGGGGGCATATCCCGGCCTCGGAACAGCGCCCGGGCCTGCTCCCCGGACAAGGGCACGGAGTCCTTCCCCGTCAGGTCCCCGTCCTTCCGCTTCCGCTCCAGGAACACCGTCCGGTCGTCCATGTTGTAAAACCGCAGGCGGTACTTGGTCCGTTCCTTCACGCCGGTGAGCTTTTCGTGGTAGGCGGTAAAATCGGGATCGTCAAAGTAGATGCTGCGGATGAAATATCCTCCATCCGGGCCGGCGTGGATGTCCCGCCGGAGCAGCCCCGGAAGCCGGTACATCAAAAGCCGGGCGGTGTACAGGCTGATGCTGTATTTAATCTCGTGCCGGCTGACTTGTCTATCCATAGCTCACTCCT
>CALWYY010000158.1 GCA_944385885.1 uncultured Oscillospiraceae bacterium
GGGTGCCCCGGAGCGCCTCGGTGATGGCCGGGTTCTGCTCGCTGCGCTTGATGAGGGCGGCCCGGTCGGCGTTGTACAGGCCGGCGGCCCGCTGGACCTTGTCCTCCGGCAGGCAGTGGGGCTGGCCTGCTCCGCCCACACAGCCGGTGCGGCAGGTCATGACCTCGATTAGGTCAAAGTATTCCCGGCCCGTTTCAATCTCATCGATAAGCTTCTGGGCGTTGGACAGGCCGTTGCACACCGCCAGTCGGATGGTACGGCTCCGCAGAAGCATGGTGGCTACCCGCACCCCCTCCATGCACCGCAGGCCGGAGTATTCAATGGCTAAGGCGGCGTTTTTGGATTTGTCCGGGTTGCAGCAGCGGGCCACGGCCTCTGCCACACCGCCGGTGGCGCCAAAAATCACGCCGGAACCGGAGCTGATGCCGAAGGGCATGTCGAAGGCGTCGTCCTCCAGCGTGGCAAAGTCGATGCCGCTTTCCTTAATCATGTTGATGAGCTCAATGGTGGTGAGCACCGCGTCTACGTCGGGTTTGCCGTTGACCGTGAACTCCTCCCGTTTGGCCTCCGCTTTCTTGGCGGTGCAGGGCATGACGGCCACGTGGTAAAGCTCCCGGCCGTCGTTTTCCTTGGCGTAGTACTCCCGCAGCAGGGCGGCAAACATCTGCATGGGGGATTTGCAGGTGGACAGGTGCCGCAAAAGCTCCGGCCGCTGCTTTTCCACGTATTTTACCCAGGCCGGACAGCAGGACGTGAACATGGGGAACACGCCGCCGTTTTCCAGGCGTTCTTGGAATTCCTTCGCCTCGGTGACGGTGGTCAGATCGGCGGCAAAGGAGGTGTCAAATACCTCGGAAGCGCCCATGAGACGCAGGGCCGCCACAACCTTGCCCATGTTGTTCATGCCGGTGGGCAGGCCGAAGGCCTCGCCGATGGCTACCCGCACCGCCGGCGCCACCTGGAAGACCACCCGCTTCTGCTTGTTGTGCAGAGCCCGCCAGACCTTGCCGATGTCGTTGTAGATGGTGATAGCGCCGGTGGGGCACACAGCCGCGCACTGGCCGCAGCCAATGCAGTCGGTGTCCGCCAGCTTCTGGTCAAAGGCTGGCATTACCCGCAGATTGGCGCTGCGGTGAGTGAAGTCGATGATGTTCATGCCCTGGATCTCTTCACAGATGCGCACGCAGTCGCCGCAGAGGATGCATTTATTGGGGTTGCGTACCACGGCGGGGCTGGAATCGTCCAGAGGAAGCTGGGGCCGGGTGTCCTTGAAACGGACCCGGCGCACGCCGAAACGCAGAGCCAGCTCCTGCAGCTGGCAGGAACCGGATTTCTCACACAGGGTGCACTCCCGGTCGTGGGACGCCAGAAGCAGCTCAATGATCATCCGCCGGTACCGAAGCAGGCGGTTGGTGTTGGTATAGATCACCATACCGTCCCGGGGCTCCATAGAGCAGGAGGCGTCGATGCGCCCCTTGTCGTCTTCTACCACGCACATCCGGCAGGCGCCGTAAACCGACAGGTCGGAGTAATAGCACAGGGTGGGCATGTGGATCCCCGCCTTGCGGATGACCGCCAGCACGTTCTTTTCCCCGTCAAAGTAGGCGCGCTGGTTATTGATATACATTATCCCTTTTGCCATGATCTCACTCCTCTCCGATAGCGCCGAACTTGCAGCCCTGGATGCAGGCGTTGCAGCGGATGCATTTTTCCGGGTCGATGGTGTAGGGGGACCGGAGCTGGCCGGTGATGGCCTCTACCGGGCAGTTCTTGGCGCATTTGCCGCAGCCCTTGCACTTGTCCGGGTCGATACTCAGGGCTTTCCTGAGCCCGTTGCAGAGGGGACAGTACCGGTCGCGCACGTGGTGCAGGTAGTCTTCCCGGAAATACCGGAGGGTGGACTGCACCGGCTTGCAGGCGGACTGGCCCAGGCCGCACAAGGCGGTGTGGGAGATGGTGCTGCTCAGCTCCTCCAGCAGCTCCAGATCCTCCTCCGTGCCCTGGTTGCCCACGATCCTCTCCAGGGTCTCCAGCATGCGCTTGGTGCCCTCCCGGCAGGGAATGCATTTGCCGCAGGACTCCTTCTGGGTGAATTTCATGAAGAACCGGGCCACCTCCGCCATGCAGGTGTCCTCGTCCATGACCACAAGCCCGCCGGAGCCCATGATGGCCCCCACGTCCTTGAGGGAGTCGTAATCCAGCGGCAGGTCCAGGTGCTCCTCCGTCAGGCAGCCGCCGGAGGGCCCGCCGATCTGCACCGCCTTGAATTTCTTGCCGTCCTTGATACCGCCCCCGATGTCGAAGATGATCTCCCGCAGGGTGGTGCCCATGGGCACCTCGATCAGGCCGGTATTCACCACGTTGCCGGTAAGGGCAAAGGCCTTGGTACCGGGAGAGCCCGCGGTGCCCACGCTGCGGAACCAGGTGGCGCCGTTGCGGATGATCAGAGGCACCGCCGCAAAGGTCTCCACGTTGTTGAGCACCGTGGGCTTGGCCCACAGGCCCTTCTCCACCGTGCGGGGCGGTTTGGTCCGGGGCATGCCCCGGTTGCCCTCAATGGACGCGGTCAGGGCGCTGCCCTCCCCGCAGACGAAGGCACCGGCGCCCCGGTTGATGTGGATCTGGAAGCTGAACTCCGTACCCAGGATCTTCTCGCCCAGCAGGCCAATGTCCGCGGCCTGGCGGATGGCGATCTGGAGCCGCTCCACCGCCAGAGGGTACTCGGCGCGCACGTAGATATAACCCTCGCTGGCGCCCACGGCGATGGCCGCGATCATCATGCCCTCCAAAATGGAGTGAGGATTCCCCTCCATGATGCTCCGGTCCATGAACGCCCCCGGGTCGCCCTCGTCCCCGTTGCAGACCACGTATTTTGCCGGGGACCCCTGCCGTCGGACGGAATCCCACTTCTTCCCCGTGGGGAACCCGCCGCCGCCCCGGCCGCGAAGCCCGGAGCT
>CALWYY010000159.1 GCA_944385885.1 uncultured Oscillospiraceae bacterium
ATAGCGTATCGGTCGGAGCTTTGACTATAACACCGAGAGCGTTTGCTAATTCCTCGGCGAAGCAATATTCCTCTCCGATTTGCTTTCCTGTGCTGCACGACAGTAGCCGGATATTTTGCCCGTTCCAGCCATCCATGTGGCGGATGACCGACGCCAGCAAACGCGGGGACATATTCGTTTCGAGTGTCCCATATCCTACGGCAGTAGATGAGCCGTGCATCGCTACGTCAAAGAACGTTTTTAACGGTTTTACAGCTTTGATATTTACTGCGAGCTGATCGTCTTTGGGAAAAGCGGCAAACCCATTTTCTAAGCGTATTATACCGCCGGATGCTATTTTATTCAAGTCATCTCTGGCGTCTGCGCCGAAGAATTTCAGCGCCTCCGCGTCATCCGCGGCGTTTGCTGCCGCCGCCTCATCGTCGAGCCGCTTGAGCCAATCATTGTATGTTTCTCTCTTGCGCCCGTGGCCTTTGACATAAAAAGAACCGGTATGCCCGCCCATCCGGGAAAAAGCGCCGTGCCCCTCTCCCATCCACGCCCCAATCGGCAGGAATTTCCGCTTCTGGAGAAAAACCAGACGCGCCGTATCATCCAAACGCCCCACGCCGAACCGGCCCCCGGCCCGGCTTACCCACGGGCAGAGGGCTCGCTTAGGAAAAAGCGCCGGCCGGCAGAACCCTTTCTCTCCTGGACAGGCCCCGGCGCCAGGCACCCCCCTTTTCCGGCCCCCGGCCCGTTTCCGCCAGCAGGGCCTCCTTCCCCCTTGGACAAGCTCCGGCGCCGGGCCGCTCTTTCGTCTCGTTCTCTTGGAAAACGCAAAAAATTTGAAAACGCCCTTGACGGCCTGCTGCAATACTTATATAATATTTTTTAGAATGATTCTAAAAAATAGCGGTGGAAGGAGGAGGCCATGACCAAATATGGGCAGAAAATTTGGGAGATTATCTCCGCCTCCCGAAACCATATGACGGCGGAGCAGGTTTTCACAGCGCTGCGGCAGTCCTACCCCACCGTGGCCCTGGCAACGGTATACAACAATCTCAATCGGTTGTGGGCGGCCGGGCGGATCCGCAAGGTATCCGTAGAGGGGATGCCGGACCGGTACGACCGGCTGGAGCGGCACGATCATCTGGTATGCAGACGGTGCGGCAGGCTGCTGGACGTGGACCTGGCCGACCTGACGCAGCAGCTTCAGAAGCAGGTGGATGTCCCTATTTTGTCTTATGATCTGAAGCTGACATATATCTGCGACGACTGCCAAAAACAAGGGCAGAGTGAATAAAAACCCGAAAGGAGGAGAAATTGTGAGCAAATGGATCTGCAGCATTTGCGGCTATGTCTATGACGAGGCAAAAGAAGGCGTCCCCTTCCAAGACCTGCCGGAGACCTGGGTATGCCCCCTGTGCGGCGCCGGGAAGGCCGCTTTCCGGCCCGAGGAGACGGAAAAGGCCCCTGCGGCCCCTGCCATCCTATCCGGGGAGGACGGGGAACCTCTGACAGCCGGGCAGCTGGCCGCTGTATGCTCCAATCTGGCCCGCGGCTGCGAAAAGCAGTACAAGGACCGGGAAGCGGCTCTGTACCGGAAGCTGGCGGACTTTTTCACGGCGGCTGTCCCGCCTGTCCCCGATGGGGATGTGGACCAGCTGGCCGGCCTGATCCGGAACGACCTGGAGGAGGGGTATCCGGCTTTGAACGCGGCCGCGGCGGCGGCCGGCGACCGAGGCACGCAGCGCGTCCGTGTCTGGGGGGAGAAGGTGACAAACATCCTTTCCTTCCTGCTCCAGCGCTACCGGACGGAGGGAGAGGCTTTTCTGAAGGATACCCCCATCTGGGTGTGTTCCGTCTGCGGCTTTGTCTATGTGGGGGAGACGCCCCCGGAGCTGTGCCCGGTGTGCAAGGTTCCCCCCTGGAAGTTTGAGAAAGTGGAAGGGAGGGGCTGAGCATGAAACAGATCGCTGTAAGGAACCTTCGCCTGTGCACCAAGGATTGCCTGTGCCTGTACGTCTGCCCCACCGGGGCCACAGATACAGAAAACAGCATTATCGACGTAAACAAATGCATTGGCTGCGGCGTCTGCGCCGGCGCCTGTCCCAGCGGCGCGATCTCCATGGTGCCTGTGGAGTACCCGCCCCAGCAGGAAAAAGTGGGGTCGGTGGTGGCCCTGGCTGACCGGCTGGCAGAGAGCAAGGCCCTGCAGGAGAAGCTTGCCCTGCAGCTTGCCAAGGAGGCCCAGGAAGACGGCCTGTACCGGCTGATGACCGCGGTGAGCCGGTCGGTCCGGCTGGTCAACGAGGACCTGCTCCGGGAGGCGGGCTACATGCTGCCCCAGAGCAGCAATGCCCGGGCCCTGCTGGACAGCTGGGTCCGCCGCCCGCCCAGCCCAGATTTCCCCGTGGACGCGGCCAAGGAACTGCTGGAACGGATCCCCTGCAACGAATGCAAACCGGAAAACGACAACAAACCGGAAGGAGTAAAAAAGACCATGAGCAAGTGGAAATGCAAAGTCTGCGGCTATGTCTACGAGGGTGAGGAGCTGCCCGCGGATTTTACCTGCCCCGTGTGCAAGCAGCCCGCCTCCGCCTTTGAGAAGATCCAGGAGGAGCCGCCCCAGCCCGCCAGCAAGTATGCCGGCACCCAGACGGAAAAGAACCTGGAGGCCGCCTTCTCCGGCGAGTCCCAGGCGCGGAACAAGTACACCTATTTTGCCTCTGTGGCTAAGAAGGAGGGCTATGAGCAGATCGCGGCCCTGTTTCTGAAGACGGCGGAAAATGAGAAGGAACATGCCAAAATGTGGTTCAAGGAGCTCAACGGCCTGGGGGACACCGCCCAGAACCTGCTCCACGCCGCCCAGGGGGAAAACTACGAGTGGACAGACATGTACGACGGGTTTGCCAAGACCGCCGAGCAGGAGGGATTCCCGGAGCTGGCGGCCAAGTTCCGCCTGGTAGCTGCCATTGAAAAGCACCACGAGGAACGCTACCGGGCCCTGCTGCACAATGTGGAGACGGCCCAGGTCTTTGCCAAGAGCGAAGTCAAGGTATGGGAGTGCCGCAACTGCGGCCACATTGTGGTGGGAACCGCCGCCCCGGCAGTATGCCCCACCTGCGCCCATCCCCAGAGCTTCTTTGAGCTCAACTGCGAAAACTACTGACCCTGTCCGCCAGCCGGGCACGCCGCGGGAGACCGCCGGCGCGCCCGGTCTTTTTATTGCCCGCCGAAGGAGCTTTCCCATGACCAGAGTTGCTTTTGGAAAAGCTATGGGTACGTGCCAGGATTTTCTGCAAAGAATACGATAAATATAATAAAGCTATTTATACATCTTCCTTTCCTGTGATGCCGGACCGCTATTATGCTGTCCGGGAGCCTTGCCGGAAAGGCGCAGCCGGACCGCCGGCCTGTCTGGCGGAGGCCAAGCCGGGCGATTTCCCCTCTCGGGGCATGATTATGGCCCCACGGGCAAGATGAGCCGGCCAGCCCGGGACATATAAAACAGGCGGAACGTCAAAAGCCGCATTAAGGCGCCGGACGCAGAGCCCATTCCGGTATACTGGTATGCAGTTATTCCCCGGGCGGAGGGTCCATTCCATCCCCCCCGCCGGAAGAAGGCCGGCTGTCAGCCATCTCCCCTATATTCCACACCCGCAGTCCCTGCTTTTGGGCGTACCGCAGGGTGTAGGCCGATCCCCCGTAAGGGCGGGTGCAGTAGGCAATGCAGTAGGCTGAGCCGTCTACCAGCCGGCGGTTCCGGAGGAGGAAGGCCTCCCGGGACGGTTCCCGGCTGCACCAAACCACCTTGTCCGCCCGGGCTTCCACCCGGGCGGCGCGCTCTTCCTGGGCCGGCAGCCAGTACCTCCGGTATCCCGGAAACGGCAGCACAAGGATGACCTTCAGGCAGCGGCCCCTGTCGCGCAGCGCCAGAAGCTCTTCCGCCGCCAGCATGTCAAAGCCCAGAGCCCCGCCCACCCCAAAGTAACGTACCCCCTGGTCCATAAGCGGCTCCAAACGAGCCAAAACGTGCCGCCATATCTCCCCCTCCCGTCCCGCCGGAAGCTCCCGATGGCCCGTAAAACAGCAGGTATATAACCGTTTGTCCATTTGTCCCTCCTTAACAATTTCAAATAGGCTTTTAAAAAATACATTTTTGTAATATATAAATAATACAACATTGTGCGCCATACTTACTACATAATGAAAGAGTTTTTTGGAGGTGCGCAATGGCAGAACAGGACAAATTTATCGTAACGCAGCGCAAGCCGGCTGTAGGGAAGTCCTCGGTGGTCTCAGTCCGGCTGCCGGATGCGACCATCCAGCGGCTGGAGGAGATTGCCTCCAAAACCGGACGCACACGCAACGAGCTGGTGCTCATGTGCATTGACTATGCCCTGGCCCGGCTGGAGATCAGTGAGGAATAGCTCACCGGGCGGCGGAGCGCCGCCCGGTGAGGGCAAAAAATAACCCGGCCCGCTTACACTTCGGTAAGCGGGCCGGTTGGGTTGTAAGAGCCCGGCGCACGCCGGGGCGTGTTTCTTATGCCACCGCGGGAGGGCGCATCTTGTCCAGGGCGGCGGGAGCCCCGCCGCTGCCAAGCGGCTACGCCGCCTACCCCGCGGGGCCGGGGAAAGGCACCCCCGGCGGATGCCTCCACAGAGGGCTCCGTCCGGTCAGCGGATGGCCGTTCCCTTTCTGTCTACGTCGGCAAAGCCCGCTCTGTGCAGCAGCAGCGTCCCCGCCAGCAGGGAGCCCTGGCCCAGGATATTCACGCCTTCCGCCGCCCAGTTGGCGGCGGCTTCGGTGAAATCCCGGGAGGACAGGTATCCCATGCACAGAGAGCAAACAAACGCCAGGGCAAAAAAGGCGATCAGCCCGGCCTTTTTCAGCCGTACCGACAGGATGGACAGGGCCGTCATCATGCAGCCCAGCCCCACCACCATGACCAAAACGAACAGGCCCGTCCCCTGGAACACCGCCGGGGGGACCGCCGCCCCATACACGGCGGTGTTCCCCTGCCGGTGGCAGAGCATGGCCACCATGCCCAATCCCGCCAGGAGAAACCCAATGGACTGCACAGGGAAAAACATCTGGCTCAGGGGCTGGAAATCGCAGATCCCGGCGGCATAAAGCAGCTTGTAGGTAGCCTTCAGCGCCCCGGCGCAGGCAATGTCGATGGCGCCGGCGGCAAACAGGGCAAAGGCGCCCTTGCTCATTTTGTTGTACAGGTCCCGCATCAGCACCACAGCCGCGGCGCCGAAGAGAAAAACCGGGATATAATCGGCCAGGGCCATAGGGATGGAAAATTCATTCACAGCGCAAGCCTCCTCCGAAATAGTCGCCGGCTCTCCGGCGAGCCGGGCGCCTTGGAGCCGCCGGCTGGGGGCAGGCGGCGGCCGGAACGCGGGCAGACGGGATGAGCAACGGCCCCCAAGCGCCGGCAGGGTTACTTCTTGTTTTTCTCCTTGGCTCGTTTGTCGTTGATAATCTTCATATGTTCGGCGTCGATCAGGTCGACCCCGTTTTCCCGGCCCCATTCCACGCAGCCCTTCAGCACCAGCGGCAGGAAAATCCGCGGCACGTTGAGAATCGTCTGCAGGGCCTCGTCGGTAAACTTGATCTTGTCGTCCGCCCGGTCAGCGGCATACCGTACGGAGGCAAGAGAGGCCTGGCGCATTTGCAGCAGCTCTGCCCGCATGCGCCGGAACCGGTGATACCAGAAATTTTTGCTGTCCCGGTAACCGTAGTCCACAGGCAGGGGCGGGAAGTCCCGGGCGCGCACGCCCTGGATAATGGCATCGCTGTATTTCTTCTTCATCAGGATCCGGTCCACCCGCAGGATAAAGTGGGCGCCGTACTGGCTGGTGATGCCGTTAAAGCTCCGGTAGGGACCCGGGTAACCGTCCAGACAGCCCGGCTTATCCTCCTGGGCTCCGTCCAGCTCCCGCATCCAGGTACATTCAATGACCTGCACCGCGTCGGCCACGACCTTTGGGCGCACGTCCTCCGGGTTCTCCTCCTGTATCTGGCTGGTCTCCAGGCGGAAGTTGCATTTGGGCATTTTTTCCTGCGGCTTGTCCCCCGGCCAGGAGAGCTTGACGGCCTCTTTAAAAAGCTTTGGGTCGTCCGGAATAAAATTAATGGCGCATTTCCCGGTCCGCAAAAGATTCTGGGCCGTATTGGAGGAGTTGCGGCACTGCAGCAGCATGGCGTAGTAATCCTTGCCCGCCACGTAATAAGGCTGCACCAGGGAATAGGGACCCAGGTTGGTGGAACCGTCCTCGCACAGGGTGCTCAGCAGCACGGTCGGCATGGGGAAAAACAGGGAGGTCTGATAAAAATTGTCCACGATCCGCAGGTTTTCAAAGCTGCTCATGTTCCATACTCCTTTTTTTATAATTTTTCCCCGGCTGGGTTTTCTCCGGGGAAAACAGTTTCAGCAAGACAGGGCAAAGCTGCTCCGGCGCCTTGCCCTCCACCGACCAGGCCAGGAGAGCCTCCGCCAGAAACTCCGAAAGAAACCCTGGATCGCCCCAGCCGCCGTCGCCGCACACGCTGTACAGAGCCCCGGCCAGCTGGCTCCGCAGCAGTTTGTGGCGCCCGGCCGCGGCTAAGGCAAAGGGCTGGGCAGCCTGGGCATCGCCAAACACCCGCTGGTGAGCCAGCACAAACCCACGCATTCGCACGCAGACCTCCGGCAGAGCCTCTTCTGGCCTGCCCTTCTCCCGGCAAAGGGCCTCTACGCCCTCCAAAGTCTCCTGCCAGTCCTCCAAAATGTAGGTGGCAATCAGATCGTCCTTAGAGGGGAAATAGTTGTACATGGTGCCTAACCCTACCCCGCAGGCGGCGGCAATGGAGCGCACGGTTACCGCCCCATACCCTTTTTCAGCCACCTGGCGGCGGGCCTCCTCCAGCAGCAGGCGCCGGATATTTTCGATAACTTTCGGCATGGCCATCCCCCGCGGCATTTTTTATGAACTTGTTCATAAAAAGTATACCAGCTGCCCGGCAATTGTCAAGGCGGAGTTTTCCTCTGGCCGAAATGCCAGGCGTTTTTATGCAGCGCGAATGGATGGATTGCCGCTTTGGGTCCCCGGTCCCCTTGGCTTACAGGGTCCTGGTTCCAAAGGGCAGGGTTTATCCTGGATACAGCCATAGCCCCGCCGGGAAACGCAAAAGTGCCGGAACCCCTTATGTGCCAAGGGATTCCGGCTTTTTTGTGTTGGCGTCCCTGAGAGGACTTGAACCTCCGGCCTACCGCTTAGGAGGCGGTCGCTCTATCCAACTGAGCTACAGAGACATTTATAAAAGGCTCTATGCCTGACCATATGTCCGGTTGTTTCGGTGCGCATTGCACATAGCCGCCGGAGACGTTGCCGCGCCCGGCCTCATCGCACAGGCAAGGGCCGGGCGCCGGCTCCTTGCCGGCGCCGGTGCCCTTTATCCCCAGCCGGGTTATTGTACCCCAGCGTCTCTCGCTTGTCAAGAAAGGGCCGGGGCGGATTATTTCCGGCCCCGGCGGTTTTTCTCCCACAGGATCCACAGCCCCCGCAGCAGCAGGTCGCCGTCATATTCAATCTTCCGGCGGCAGAAGGGAATGACCCGCGGAGCCAATCCTCCGGTAGCCAGGACCACGGCCTCCTGGCCCAGTTCCTCCTCTATCCGCTGGATCATGCCGTCCAGCATGGAAGCTGTGCCAAAAATGGCCCCGGATTGCATGCATGCCACCGTATTGGTCCCGATGCACTTGCCCGGCGGGTCCAGAGACACCCGGGGGAGCAGAGAGGTACCGCTGGATAAGGCGTCCATGGAAATCCCCAGTCCCGGTACAATAGCGCCCCCCAGGAACCGGCCGCCCTCATCCAGCACACTGATGGTAGTGGCCGTACCCATATCAATGAGAATCACCGGCGGCCGGAACTGGTCCAGGGCTGCCACCGCTCCCAGGACCAGGTCGCTCCCGATCTGTCCCGGATCATCCAGGCGGATATCCAGGCCCGTGCGGATTCCCCGCCCCACAATCAGGGAATCACAGCCAGTGAGCAGCCGGATGGCCCGGCGCATAGTCCCTGTCACCGGCCCCACCACCGACGAGAGGATAGCCCCCTCAAATCCTCCGGTATCCACACCGCCGAAGGCTAAAATCTCTCTCATGGCCACCGCATACTCGTGCTCTGTTTTCTTCCAGTCCGTGGTCATGCGGGCCAGATGCCCGATCTCTCCCTTTTCAATGCAGCCCAGAACGATATGGGTGTTGCCCACATCCACCGCCAGGATCATGCCGTACGCCTCCTCATGTCCACCAGGCGCACCACCGTAGGCGCCAGTATCACGTTAACAGCCAGCTCGATCAGGAAATTCACACTGATAAACGCGGAGAACATCACCGCCAGCGCCGTGTCAAAGAACAGCACCAGGGTCAGATACAGGCACCCGGTGTTCACCACCGGGCACACCACCGCCGCGGCAAAGGCGGCGCCCCGTGGCCACCGGCGGGAGAGCAGCCTATACACCGCCGCCGAAGCCGCCCCACAGGCCGTGCCCTTGAACACACACACCACCGTCGTTACCAGGGGATGGATCCCCAGCATGGCCTGCCCGCTGGGATCTGCCCCCGTAACCACCATGGCCAGCACCACAATCCCGAACACTGTGCCCATAAGCGCCCCGGTACCGGTACCGTACAGCGCCCCGGCCACGATGATGGGCACCAGCGTCAGGGTGATGGGAAACCCCCCAAAGTGAATAAAGGTTGCCGCGACCTGCAGCACCACAATCAGCGCTGCAAACATGGCAACCACGACGATACGTCTCGTATCTTTTTTCATATGCATTTCCTCCTGCTGTTGCTCCCGTCCGGCGGGATGCAGCGCAATCCGGGGGTATTATACGCCGGGTATCGAGTCTCTGTCAAGCGCCTTCCGGGGGAGGGCCGCTGCCAAGCGGCCCTCCCGTCAGCCGTCTTCTCCCGCCTGTAAATCCCACAGGGTCCGCACCTTTACCCCATGAGCCTGGAGCCATCGGTTGGTACGCCAGGAGTCCCGGGTCGGCACGGTGTAGAAAAAGTCGTATTCTACGTCCTGGGCCCGCTCCAGGGATGTGCTTCCCGGGCGCGTGTAGACAAGGCTGATCGTGATCTGCAGGTTGGACACCGTCCGGGCATAGTCCTCTCCGGTAATCAGCCACACCCGTCCCAGCGTTCCCTCCTCCAGGTCCGGCAGAATGCACCGGGTATATAGGTCATAGGCCTCCTCCGAAGTCAGTTCCAGAAAAACCGGATCTTCCTCCCCCGTGGTATATGTCTCAAAAACGGCCGCGTATTGGATTGCCGCCGGAGTAATCTCCTCCCGGAGCTTTTTCCGGTCCTGGATGGCCTCCGGCACATTGGCCAGCTCCTGGAGCTTGGATATATCCGAGTCAAAATCGTTTACCTGGTCCAGCGTGGTGGAGAGGTTGTAATACCGGCGCAGGATTACCTGCCGCCGGCCCTGCTCGTCCGTGCGGTAATAGGTAAAGCTCACCGCCGTGGAAGCTCCCCGAATATCCTGGCAATGGAGAGCCCGGTGAGAGAGGATGCTCTCATGCAGGGCCAGGGCCGCCTGGATATTTTCCGGGTCCCGAAGCGTCACCGATTGGATGCTCCCTCCCAGGCTCACCTCCGTGACCTCCTCCCGGGCAGGTACACGGCGCTGGTACCCCGTTACATCCAGGCGGGCCGCTACGATCAGCAGCAGCAGGATCCCGGAGAACAGCAGCCAGCCTTTCCAGTGGAGCCGGAACACCCGGAATGTCTTTTTCATAAGCATATCCGCGGCAAACCAACCGGCGAAGCCCCCCAGCAGCAGGGTCAGGCCCAGTACCGCCACCTCCCGGATTCCGGCGTTTTTCAGGCCCGAAAAGGTCAGTGCCAGCACACAGGCGGCAAACCCCAAGGCCGCCGCCAGGGCCAGGCACCAGCGAAACACCGGCTTGAGCACCGGCACAGCCACCACGTCCCCCGCCAGCTCCATCCGCCGCCGCCGGAAAATCGCCAGCCCCAGTCCGGCCAGCACGACCCCTGCCGCGGCATACGCCGCAAATAGCCCCGCGTCTTTCAGCGCCACATCCTGGATCTGAAACGTAACCGGGTCGGTCAAAAACTCCATGCTGCGGGTTCCGGGATCTTGGCACAGATAGTATAGGGGCGACAGGCGCTGGAGGGCCAGATCGCTCCAGCGGGTGGGTCCCACCCCAAAGACCATGTATCGGAGCAGATGACGCACGGTCATCTCCACCGTCACCGCGGTAAACTGCAGCACCAGGCACACCGCCGGCAGCGCCAGGATATGCCCCGTGAGAGTGGCGCAAAACGCGGCGAACCCGAAAAACGACACCTGGCAGCAGACCATCACCAGCAGCCAGTCCAAAAGGGACGAGAGATCCGGCTGGCCGTAGGCCGCCTCCGCCAACACGGCCGCCAGAAACGCCACCCCGTCAGCCGCCAGCAGGCCGGTAAGCCCCGCCGCCAGGCTGGATAGGTACAGCGCCTCCCGTCTGGGCGGCAGAGACGCCATAAATCCGGTGCTCCGGCTGTTAAACGTCCAGGAAAACACCGCCATAGCCGCTGTCACGGCAAATAGAAACGACAGCCAAGGTCCGGTTGTTACCGCTCCCCGGACCACTTCCAGCTTCACCGCCGCGGACTCGCCCCAGAGAGTCTCGTCCATTAGGGACATCGGCAAAAGCACAAACAGCGTCCCGGCGTACAGCAGCCACAGCGGCCAGCGCCGGAGCAGGGTGGTCCGGTATATGGTCCCGTCAAAGAAGGAAGTCCTGCAGTCCATACTCGGCACCTCCCACCTCATAGATAAAAATCTCCTCCAGAGACAAGGGCAGGGTGTCCATAAACAGGGGCCCCACCGCCTGGATACGCTCCTGCAGCTCCTCCGACCGGCCCCGGAGAATCAGGGTCTGCAGTTTCCCGGACAGGCTTCGGTGCAGGATGCTCAGCCCGGGCGGCAGCTCCACTCCGTCAGGCAGCGCCACGCGAATTTTGACAATGTTCTCCTGCAGCTCCGCCAAAGGGCGTTCCAAAAGGCAGCGTCCCTCGTGGAGAATGCCCACCCAGTCGCATACATCCTCCAGCTCCCGCAGGTTGTGGGAGGACACCAGCACCGTGGTGCCGTTTTCCGCCGCGTCTGCCGTCACCAGCTGCCAGATTCGGCGGCGCATCACCGGGTCCAGCCCATCCACCGGCTCGTCCAGAATCAGCACCTCCGGCCGGGCGGACAGGGCCAGCCAGAAGGCCGCCTGCTTCTGCATCCCCCGGCTCAGCCGCAGCAGCGGCCGCGTCTCGGAAAAGGTAAATATCTGCCGGAGCCTCTCGTACCGCCCGGTATCAAACCGGGGATAGATTCTCCGGTAGAACCGGGCCATTTCCCGCAGGGTGCTGCCGGGAAACACGTACACGTCATCCGGAATGTATGCCAGGCGCCTCTTGGCCGCCGGGTTTTCAAACACCGGCATCCCCTCCAGCAGGACCTCCCCGGCATCCTGCCGGAGAATACCGGCAAGGTGCCGGATGGCCGTGCTCTTGCCCGCCCCGTTGGGCCCCACCAGGCCGTATACGGCTCCCTGGGGCACCTGTATGTTCAGTCCGTTCAGGGCTGTCACACCGTCAAAGGTCTTTATCACCCCGCGCATCTCAAGCATCCGATTCCCCCGCCCTTCTCCGGCTCCGCCGGCACCCTGTTCCCCGCTCTGTCCCGTCCCCGCTATAACGTCCGCCCTGCCAGCTGGAATGGGAGACCGGCCCGCCGATGGTCCCGGCGGGCCGGTCTCGTTACTGCAGCATGCTCCCCCGGATAGAGTACAGCAGCCCCGCAATCTCCTCCGCCGACTCCCGGCAGCCCCGGTTCAGCCAGCGGCGGATGATGGCGTATCCTCCCTGGCAGAAAAACAGCAGCAGATAGTCCTTCTGGATGTCCGTAAACGGGTGCCGTATGCCCCGCTCAAACATGGACCGCACCCCCGGCAGCCCGAACAGCCGCTCCGAACATTCCCGGTCCGAGACCGAGTTGATGATCACGCGGCATTTGTCCTGCTCTTTCTCCAGATACTCCACGGCTTTCCGGAGAATCGACAGCTCCGACCGCTCGTCCGCCGACAGATACTTTTCCAGCTCGTCAAACAGCTCCTGTACCATCTCGTTGAGCAGGGCCGGAGGGCTGCCATAGTATTTGTAGAAAGTCGTCCGGTTGATCTGCGCCCGGCGGCACAGCTCGTAGACCGTGATCTCCTCGATCCCCTTCTCCTTCAGCAGCTCCAGCAGCGCCTGCTTCAGCAGGGATTTGCTCAGGCGTACTCTTTGGTTTTCCAAGAAAATCCCCCCTCAACGTTTTTAAGTTTTTTGTTGACTTCAAAACATGGACGAGATGATTTGTTTACGTCAAAGCATCTTAAAATCAACAGTCGGTTGACTTTAAGCTTGCTTGTTTATTATAATTTGTGAAAGGTATTCTGTCAACCGCACATCCACGGAGGTTATCCCTTATGAAAAGATTTGCTTCGGTCCTTGTTCGCCGCCGCCGGATAATTCTGGCTTTGACGTTGTTGTGTTGCTGCATCAGCCTGGTGCTGATCCCCCAGGTGGAGATCAATACGGATATGACCAAGTACCTGCCGGATGACTCCTCTATGCAGCAGGGGATGGACATCATGGAGGTGGAATTCCCCGACACGGAGCTGGCCAAGACCATACGGGTCATGTTCCAGGGGCTGGAGGAGGAGCAGATCCCGGAGATCCTTGCCACGCTGGAGTCCATTGAATACGTAGACAGCGTGGCCTATGAGGCGGACAGCACCGACTACAACCGGGAGGACTACACTCTGTTTGTGGTGTCCACCGAATACGACTACGGCTCGCCTCAGGAGCGGGCCATCGAGGCGGCGCTGGAGGAGGATTTCTCCGCCTTTGACATGGTCTACAAGAACGACAGCACCAACACCATGGACCTGCCCGCCTGGGTGGTGGTGCTGGCGCTGACGGTTTTGATGATCATTCTGTTTTTCATGTGCTCTTCCTGGGCGGAGCCCTTCCTGTTCATGCTCAACATCGGCATTGCCATAGCCATCAACATGGGCACCAACCGGATCCTGGGAAGCATCTCCACCGTGACCTTCTCCATCGCGGCCATTTTGCAGCTGGTGCTGTCCATGGACTACTCCGTGATCCTCATGAACCGGTACCGGCAGGAGCGGGAGCACACCGCGGACCGGCCGGCGGCCATGGAGATCGCCCTGCGCAACGCCTTCTCCTCGGTGGTCAGCAGCGGCATGACCACGGTGGTGGGCCTGCTGATGCTGGTGTTCATGCGGTTCCGGATCGGCATGGACCTGGGCATCGTGCTAGCCAAGGGCGTGCTCATCACCATGATCTGCACCTTCACCTCCCTGCCGGGGCTGATCCTGCTGTTCGACGGCCTGATCATGAGGACCGCCAAGAAGGCCCTGCACATCCCCACAGGGGGGCTGGCGGCTTTCAGCTACCGCCGCCGCCGGGTGCTGGCGGCTGTGTTTGTAGCCCTTTTTATTGGGTCCTACTTTCTGAAGAACACCACCGACACCGCCTTCACCCTGGAGGCCAACGACCCCATCGTGGATATCTTCCCCACGGAGAACTCCCTTGTGCTGGTATATGAGAACCAGGACGAGGACCAAGTGGCCGCGTTGGCGGAGACACTGGAGGACGATCCCTATGTGAAGTCGGCCCTGAGCTACTCCACCACCCTGGCCCGGGCCCGCACGTCCCGGGAGCTGGCGGACGCGGCGGAGGAGCTGGGCGGCCAGACCATCGACTCCTCCCTTCTGAACATCGTCTATTACCACCGTTTTATGGACGGGCAGCTTCCCTCCA
>CALWYY010000160.1 GCA_944385885.1 uncultured Oscillospiraceae bacterium
AGCGGCGAGGAGGCCATGAAGCAGGCCGCCTTTGCCGACCGGAAGATAGCCGGGTATATGGAGGGGATGGACGTGGTGAAGGTCATTACGGTCAAGGATAAACTGGTAAATATCATCCTCAAGCCAAAGAAATAAACGACGAACCGGCCCACGCCGGAAGCGGGCCGGAGAAACGGCGTGGGAGCGCTACCGCTTGCCGCGGCCCAGCCAACAGGCCCCCGCCCCCAGGACGGCGGCCAGGTAAAGGATGGCGGAATCCGTGTAGCCCAGCCAGGTGTTCTTGCTGATAAACAGCGCCCCCAGGAGCAGTACGCCCAGGCCCACGCCCAGGGCGCTGAGAATGTTTTTGCGTTCCATAGCTCATATCCTTTCCTTCAGCCTGTCGTCCCCGCCAGTATACCAAAGAGAGAGTCCCCTGTCCACAGGGCGCCTGGGAGAAAGGGCCGCCGGACGGCCGTGAATGGGCTGGCGGGCGGCGTCCGCCTGAAAAAGAAAAAACAAAAACATGCTCATAATTTGCCTTCCGGCCGGAATAATAATACCGAAATCTTGCTTGGAGGTATACCATGAAAAAAGCAATTGTATATATCCTGTCTCTGGTACTGCTCCTGGGCTGCCTGGCGGCCTGCAACCGGGCGGGGGAACCTGTGGCCACGGCCACGCCCCACGCCACGATCCAGCCCACCAAGGACCCCCAGGAAGTGCTCCCCAACCCGGAGGATGGGATGGTGAACGACGACGACGGTATTATCACCGGCGGGGATAACGGGGCCATTGCCACGCCCAAACCCACGGCCAGCGCCGGGACGGTAAGCGCGTCCCCCTCGGCCTCCGCCGACTCGGATACCCAGAAGACAAAGTAAACGGCCATGCGGAACGCCCCCCGGATCTCACGCGATCCGGGGGGCGTTATCTGCGAGCAAGTCTGTAAGCCGGGTTCTGTGTTCTGCAGCCATCTGTCTAGGCGCGCCGTTGCCGGCGCGCTCAAGCCGCCTCCTCGGGACGGCCGGGCCAGCCTTGCGTCCCTCCACGGCGTTGCTCCGGATAGAGTTTACAGCACCGTTCCGTCTCCGGACGATGGGTGAGCTCTTACCTCGCCTTTCCACCCTTACCCGCGCCGGGCGCGGGCGGTATATCTCTGTTGCACTTGTCCTGGGGTCACCCCCGGCGGGCGTTACCCGTTATCCCTGCCCTATGGAGCCCGGACTTTCCTCACGCACGCGCTTTCGCGCTGTGCCCGCGGCCGCACGGCTTACTCGCCCGGTTATTGTATCGTTCTCCCGGGCGCTTGTCAACCGGAATCGTGCAAACGGAGGAAAAAAGCGGCCCGCTGTGCGGGCCGCTTTCCGTATACATTCGGATGTCTGGGACATGGAGCGGGAGCGCCCGCCTCTTTCCCGAGGGCGGATAGGGCGGGGAGACAACCTGCCGCGCGGGGCGCTGGTTAACCGCCGGCCGATGCCTACGCCACCTTGCAAATGTGAATGGTGAGCGTGCCGTGGGCGATGCTTCCGTTGTTGTCTTCATAGGTGTATGTGATGTTATCGGTGAGCTCCTGGCCGACCGGCAGGTTTCTTACGTCGGAGTTATCGTTGTCCACAACGTACCAGAACTCCGAATTACCACCGAGACCAATAATGCCATGGAGTATATTCTGGGGTGGAGCCCAGGAAAAGGTGTGCTCCTCCGCTCCTCCGTCTCCCAGGACAGCACCATAAAGAACTAGGCCACTAACCGCAATGTCAAAAAATTCTCCACTGTCATACATAGATTCAGGTACATATAGGGTAAGGTCAAAATCCCGCAGCTGAGGAAAGGCGTCGACAAGGTCATCGACCCCGGTGGTACGGACGGAGAATGACAGCTCCACCTGGCTGCCATCAGACAGAAAGGCACAGACGGGAAGGACATCCTCCCGCACCTGGCCGCCGTCCAGGCTCTGGACCGCCTCCAGGAAATTATACTGGTAGTATTCGTAGGCCCCATCCGCCTGAAGCGCGAGCCGCCCGCAGGGGACGCGCAAGGCCGTCTCCTGGGTGGTCTCCTTGTTCATAAGCAGGGTACCCTCCACCGTCTCCGACAGGTCGGTCACGGTGTGCTGGCCGAAGTACCCCTCGGTGCTGGCTCCGTCGGGGGCCAGCAGGATGCGCACCTCCCGGCCGACCCACTTGCCCGTCTCTGCGTTGTAGAAGGTTCCCGTGAATTTGTCCAGCAGGCAGGTCTTGCCGGCGGCGGCCTGGACGGCCTCGTTACCGGCGTCGGCCTTGTAGGAGAAGGTGCCGTCCTGCCGCAGGAGCAGGAAGCCGTACCGGGTGCGGTACCAGAACTCCGCTTCCTCCCCGTCCGAAAGAAGCTCCTTCAGATCGCCGGTAAAGGAATACTGGCCGCCATCCTCGGCCAGGGAGATTTCCACGGTGTAATCCGCGCTGGCGTCATCGGCTGCCGCGGCCCAGATGCACAGGCCCATGGCCAGGGCCAGGCAGAGCAGCAGCGACCAAAACTTCTTCATATGACATACTCCTTTCTCCGGGCGTTGGCCCGGCGATGCTTCTGATACATTTGCATTTTATCATATCAAAGTCTCTGAAAAATGTAAAGAGCGTGGGCGCAAAACGCCCGGGCGCGCCGCTTTTTATAATTGACGGCCGGCGCTGGAAAAGGTTCACAGCGCGGGGCAGGGCGGAAAGCGGTTGAATTTTCCAACCGCCGGGAATATAATAAAAAAGTTAAAAGGCATATCGGGAGGAGCCGGAATGACACTGGATTCGTACATATCGTCTCTGCGGGGCAAGCGCATTGCCGTCATTGGGCTGGGCGTAAGCAACCGGCCGCTGCTGGAGCGGCTCTTGGAGGCGGGCTGCGCCGTAACGGTCCGGGACCGGAGCCGCCGGGAAGACCTGGGAGAGGCGGCCCGGGATCTGGAGGCGCGGGGCTGCCGGCTTCGCCTGGGGGAAGGGTACCTGGCGGAGCTGGAGGAGGATATCATCTTCCGCACGCCGGGCCTGCATCCTTTTACCCCGGAGCTGGCGGAGGCCCGCCGGCGGGGGGCGGAGCTGACCTCGGAGATGGAGGCTTTTTTCCGCCTGTGCCCCTGCCGGACCATTGCCGTCACCGGCTCTGACGGAAAGACCACCACCAGCACCATTGTGGCGGAGCTTTTGAAGGCGGCGGGAAAGCGGGTGCACCTGGGAGGGAACATCGGCACACCCCTGCTGTGCCGGGTGGGGGAGATGGGCCCGGAGGACTGGGCGGTGCTGGAGCTGAGCTCCTTTCAGCTGCACAGCATGCACTGCCGCCCGGATGTAGCGGTGATCACCAACGTATCCCCCAACCATCTGGACATTCATCCCAGCTATGAGGACTACCAGGACGCCAAAAAGCAGATCTACCGGAGCCAGGGGCCGGAGGACGTGCTGGTTCTGAACCGGGACAACGAGATCACCCGGGCGATGGCGGCGGAAGCGCCGGGCCGCGTGCGGTGGTTCAGCCGCCGGAAGGACCTGTCCGCCCATCCGGACGGGGAACGGGACGGGGCGTTCTGGAAGGAGGGGGCCGTCTGGCGCTGGGCGGGCGGGCAGGCCCGGCCCATCGTCCGGGGGGAGGAGATCTTCATCCCCGGTATGCACAATGTGGAGAACTATATGGCGGCGTTCGCCGCCACCCAGGGGATCGTGCCGGACGAATGCTGCCGCCAGGTGGCCGGGGCCTTCCGGGGAGTGCCCCACCGGCTGGAGATCCTGCGGACGCTCCGGGGGGTGACCTACTGCAACGACTCCATCGCCTCCAGCCCTACCCGCACCATCGCCGGGCTCCGGGCGCTGAAGCAGAAACCCATCCTGATCGCCGGGGGGTATGACAAGCACCTGGCCTTCAACGAGCTGGGGGACGAGATATGCCGGCGGGTGAAATCCCTCTACCTCACCGGCGACACGGCGGGGAAGATCCGGGACGCGGTGACGGCCTCCGGGCTGTACGACCCCCGGCGGCTGCCCATACACATGGAGGAGGACTTCCGCCAGGCGGTGCTGGCGGCGGCGGCCTCGGCCCGGGAGGGGGATATGGTGCTCCTGTCGCCGGCCTGCGCCTCCTTTGACCATTTCAAGAATTTTGCCCAGCGGGGCGATACGTTCCGCCGGATCGTGATGGAATTGGAGTGACGGATATGGACTTGAAGGAAAAGATCTTTGCCTTGGCGGAGGCCTCCGGCCCCTCCGGCTTTGAAGGCGGCGCCCGGGCGGCGGCGGAGGAGCTGCTGCGCCCGTTTGTGGACGAGCTGCGCACCGATGGGATGGGCAACCTGATCGCCCTGCGCCGGGCCGGCCGGCCGGGGGCGCCCACGGTGATGCTGGACGCCCACCTGGACGAGATC
>CALWYY010000161.1 GCA_944385885.1 uncultured Oscillospiraceae bacterium
AGCATTTTGTACAGTTCCTTCACCGACAGGTTCATACCCGTGGGGATAAACAGATGGAGAATGTACAGCCCACCAAAAAGGATGGAGGAGAAGATCCCCACGTTTGGCCGCCAAACAGTGAAAATAACCAGCGCAATGGCCAGCCAGCCCCGATCACCGAAGGCATCGTTGGACCAGACGCCGTTGGCATAGTCCATAACGTAATACAGCCCGCCCAGGCCGGCGATGGTGCTGCCCACGCAGGTAGCCGCATATTTATATCGATTGACGTTTATGCCTGCTGCGTCTGCCGTGCCAGGGTTTTCTCCCACAGCCCGCAGATGCAGCCCTACCCGGGTATGCCTAAGAATGTAGGCCGTCACCAACGCGATGAGAACCGCCAGGTAGGCCAAAAACCCGTAGGATAGGAAAATTTGTCCAAACCAGCCCAGGCGGTCGGCCAGAGGCAAGGAACGGCTGAAATAGCTGCTGGTGGCGGATAGGGCGATGGAGGGAACCTCGCTCCCGGTGAGCTTGATGAGGGAGCCGCCGAAGAAGTTGCCGAACCCCACGCCGAAGGTGGTCATAGCCAGGCCCGTGACGTTCTGGTTGGCCCGGAGGGTGACCGTGAGAAAGCAGTAGAGAAGCCCCATAAGCAAAGAACCCAGCATGGAGGTGGCCAGGGGGATGCATATGGCCAGAAACCCATTGATGTCCGCCGGGGAGGTTAGGGACTGCTCGTATAAAAATGCGCCGATGACACCGCAGATCCCCCCAACGTACATCACTCCGGGGATTCCCAGGTTCAGGTTCCCGGACTTTTCTGTCAAGGTCTCGCCGGTACTTCCGTAGAGCAGAGGTATGCCCTGTACCACCGCCCGGGGGATAAAGGAAACAAAGTCGAACATGCCCCTCAGCCCTCCTTTTTCGCGGCCTTGCGGAAGCTCAGCCTGTAATTAATGAAAAACTCGCAGCCGATAATGAAAAAGAGGATAATCCCAGTGAGAATATCCGCAAAGGAATGGTTCAGACCAAAATTGGCGGAAATCTCACTGGCGCCCCGGTCCAGGAACACCAGCAGGAAGCTGGAAAAAATCATCCCGATGGGGTTAAACTTAGCCAGCCAGGATACCATTACGGCGGTAAAGCCCCGGCCGTCGGCAATGGTGGTTGTGATGGTGTGGTCCGTACCGCCCACCAGCAGCAGCCCGGCGATGCCGCAGACCGCGCCGGACAGAAGCATGGTGCGGATGATTACCTTGTCCACCTTAATTCCCACGTAACGAGCCGTCCGCTCGCTCTCACCCACCACGGCAATCTCATAGCCATGCTTGCTGTAATTGAGGTAAACGTACATCAGCAGGGTGATAACAGCCACAATTAAGATATTCAAAAGATACTTGGAATCCCCGATCTGCGGAAGCCAGCCGGCCTCTGTGCTTTGGTTAATGATCCCGATCTTACCGGCGCCCTTGGGAACTTCCCATACGATAACAAAGAACGCTACCAGTTGCGTGGCAACGTAGTTCATCATCAGGGTGAACAGGGTCTCGTTGGTATTCCATTTCGCCTTAAAAAACGCAGGGATCCCGGCCCACAGCGCGCCGGCGGCGATGCTGGCCGCCACCATAATAGGGATCAGCAACCCGTTGGGAAGCCTGTCGCCCAGGCAGATCATGCACGCTGCGGTGGCAAGCCCTCCTACCAGCACCTGCCCCTCGCCGCCGATGTTCCAGAACCGCATCCGGAACGCCGGAGTAATGGCCAGGGAGATGCAAAGAAGAATCGCCAGATTCTGCAGCAGAATCCAAATCTTCCGGGGGGTGCCGAAGGCTCCTTTAAAAATGGTGGCATAAATCTGCAGCGGGTTTTCGCCGGTAAGCAGCGTGGTCACCACCGCGCAGACGATAAGCGCCAGCACAATCGCCGCGCCCCGCACGCCCCAGGAAAAGTACCAGGGCATGACGCCCCGCTTTGTAATATGTACCAGAGGCCCCTGATTCCGTTTATTCATTCCCTCTGTTCCCCCCAAGCCGAGTCATCATCATACCTACATCCCGTTTGGACGCCCCGCGGCCGTTTACAATCCCGCTGACCTTGCCGCCGCATAGCACAAGAATACGGTCGGCCAGTTCCAGCAGCACGTCCAAGTCTTCCCCTACATAGATCACCGCCACGCCTGCTTGTTTCTGACGGTTTATCAGATCGTAAATCGTATAGGAGGAGTGGATGTCCAGCCCACGTACGGCGTAGGCTGTCAGGAGCACGGTGGGAGCCGAGGCGATCTCCCGGCCTACCAGCACCTTCTGGACGTTGCCGCCGGACAGGCGCCGCACCGGCGTATGGATACCGGGTGTGCTCACGTCCAGCTCCGCCACCACCGTCTCCGCCAGCTTCCGGGGGCTTTTCCGGTCCGTAAACAGGGAGCGGCCCCGGCGGAAGGAGCGGAGCATCATGTTGTCCGCCAGGTCCATGTTACCCACCAGGCCCATGCCAAGCCGGTCTTCCGGGACAAAGGAGAGGGAGACGCCCATCTCCGCAATGCTCAGCGGGCTCTTTCCCAGAAGCTCCTCCCGGCTTCCGTCATCGTTTATGTAGCAAATGCTGCCGGATTCCGTGGGCTGCAGGCCCGCAATGGATTCCAGAAGCTCCTTCTGTCCGCAGCCGGATATACCGGCAATGCCCAAAATCTCGCCGCTGTTGGCGGTAAAAGATACATTATCCAGCTTTTTTATGCCGTCGATGCTGCGCACGGTCAGGTCCCGTACCTCGATCCGGGGCCGGGGGTTTACCGGATCCGGCCTGGCAATGTTCAGCTTCACTGGATGCCCCACCATCATATTCGTCATTTCCTGGGCGTTTGTCTTGGCCGTGGGCATATCACCGATAAAATGGCCGTGCCGGAGAATAGCCACCCGGTCGGACAGCTCCTCCACCTCGTGCATCTTATGGGTGATTATCACAATGGCCTTGCCATCGTCCCGCATATTCCGCAGCACCGCAAAGAGCTTGTCTGTTTCCTGGGGCGTGAGCACAGCGGTCGGCTCGTCCAGGATAAGGATATCCGCCCCCCGGTAAAGCACCTTGACAATCTCCACCGTCTGCTTCTGGGACACCGACATGTCGTAAATTTTCTGATTCGGAGCCACCTCAAAACCATATTGGTCGCAGATGGCCCGTATCCGGTCCCCGGCAGCTTTCAGGTCCAAGCGCCCCTTCTCGTGCAGCCCCAGGACGATGTTCTCCGCCGCGCTGAGCACGTCCACCAGCTTGAAATGCTGATGGATCATACCGATCTTCCGCTCGTAGGCATCCTTGGGAGAGCGGATGACCACTTCCTCCCCGTCGATAAAAATCTGCCCCTCGTCCGGGAAATAAATGCCCGAGAGCATATTCATCAGGGTGGTCTTTCCGCTTCCGTTCTCGCCCAGCAGGGCCAGAATCTCCCCGCGGTAGATATCCAGCCACACCTTATCGTTGGCTACCACCGATCCAAAGGTTTTCGTAATATTTCGCATTTTTACCGCGGCCGTTTTGTTTTCCAAGAGCGTCACTCTCCGTTTCAGCAGATATATGGGGAGGCTGGAACGCACAATACTGCAAAGGGCAACGCGGCGGCCATGAGGTGTCACTGCGCTGCCCTTTACAGCAGTACGGGGAAGTCCCGGCATGACGCCGGGACTTCCCGGTATGGGTTGGATTAGAACTGGGTATCCAGCAGGGTGATACCGTCGATCTGCAGATCAAAGTAGGGGGCGGAGCGGAAGGTGGACTCGCTGAAGTACCCGTCCACAATCGCCTCGGTATCGGGGGTATAATCGGCATCGGTGTCCACATCGGCCATGTAGGAGGTAATGGACTCCCCGCCCACGGTGAAGGTGGTGACATCGAATACATGGCGCTCGCCGGCCAGCAGCTCGGCCCGAACCGCCTCGATGGCCTCGGCAGTGCCTGCGGCGGCGGCCTGCTCATTGACCTCGGTGAGAACCACGGAGCCGGTCTCAATAGTGCCTACCCAGTCGGCAGCGATTTCTTCGCCGTTGATGACGCAGCCAATGATGTACTCAAAGTACGGCTGCCAGTCGATCCGGGAGGAGACGATAAAGGTGTTGGGGCAGGCGCTCAGAGTGCTGCCGTTGTAGGAGACGTTGGGCACGCCGGCGCTCTCGCAGGCGGTGGGGGCGCCCATGGAATCGGCGTGCTGGCTGATGAGCTTGCAGCCGTTGGCAATGAGCTTGTTGGCGGCTTCCTTCTCAGCGGTCTCATCGTACCAGGAGCCAGTGAAGGTCACTTCCATGGTGACGGAGGGGCACACGGAACGGGCGCCCAGGTAGAACGCGGTGTAGCCGGAGATAACCTCCGCGTAGGTGAACGCGCCCACGTAGCCCATCTTGGCCTCGTCCTCAGTAAACTCGCCGGCTTCGATCATCTCGTTGAGCTTCATGCCCGCGGCGACGCCGGCCAGGTAGCGTCCCTCATAGATGGAGGCAAACGCATTGTGGAAGTTAGCGACGCCCTCGGTATGGGCCCGGGTGCCGGTGGCATGGCAGAACTGCACCTCGGGGAACTCCTTGGCGGCCTGGATCATAAAATCTTCGTGGCCGAAGCTGTCGGCAAAGACCAGGGAGCAGCCGGCATCCGCCAGCTCGGCGGCGGCATCGTAGCACTCCTGGCCCTCAGGGATATTGGTGCGCAGAATGTACTGGTCCTCGGTCAGGCCCAGGGCCTCGCAGGCGGCTTTGGCGCCGTTAATGAAGTTCAGGTCATAGGTGGAGTTCTCGTCGTGCAGGAAAATGAAACCGACCTTCAGATCCGCGGGAACGGTACCGGCCGTCTCGCCGGATTCCTCGCTGGGTTCCTCCTGGGGCTCTTCCGTGGCGGGCTCGGCGCCGCAGGCGGCCAGGGCCAGCAGCATGACGACGGCCAGCAGAAGCGCGATGAGTTTCTTCATGTTCTTTCCTCCATATTCTTTCATAGTATTCAAATCGCCCGGCGATGGGAACACAACAAAAAAGGAGACCTGTTACAGTCTCCGGACAACGGCGCCAGACCGGGGCATTTGCGCCCGGCCACACCGCGTCGATAGTCCGGCCATTTACGGCGGCCGGGTAGAGACTTCAAAACCATATCATTTGATTTATATCGACCTATATTCTGTTAAAAAAGCCGGTTCAGCAGAACTGGATACCTCCATCCGGGCTCATGCTCCGGATACGCGCCAGGGATTCCACACGCACACCCATGCCGCGGATCAAATCGCCTCCCGGCTGGAACGCCTTCTCAATGCAGATCCCTGCCCCCACCAACGATGCGCCCGACTGGCGTACCAGCTCAATAAGGCCCATAAGCGCGGCGCCGTTGGCGAGAAAATCGTCAATCAAAAGAACCCTGTCCTGCGGCCCGAGAAAGTCTTTGGATACAATGATGTCATAAATACGCCCATGGGTGAAGGATTCCACCTTGGAGGTCCACACATCCCCGGCAATGTTTTTCGTCCGGTTTTTCTTGGCAAAAACAAGAGGGCATCCAAACTGCTGCGCAGTCATACAGGCCACGCCTATGCCGGATGCCTCAATGGTGAGAATCTTATTGACGCCGCTGTCCCGGAAAAGCCGGTAAAACTCCTTTGCCAGTTCCTGGAAAAAGGCCACGTCCATCTGATGGTTCAGAAAACTGTCCACCTTCAGCACGTTTCCATCGCGAACCACGCCGTCCCGGCGGATACGATCTTCCAAGAGCTGCATGGATCTCATCCCCCGCAAAAGATTACAGCATCATCTTACATGATTTTCGAAGGCCCTGCAAGCCATATATCTTGTGAAAAAGATAGGAAATAAGATCGATATTTTGTGGATTTTGTCAGGAAATCAAAGGCACCGGCGGCCAAGAATACCGAAATACACGGAAGGGAGGGGGAGCCGGATTTTCCGGCTGTTCCCCCGGTTCGCGGGCAGAAAACGGCGCGGGGGACGGTTTATGTCCTCCGCGCCGCAGCACATCAGCCCTCCTGGGCGTAGTTATCGAAATACCCTTGGATAAATACCACGGGGGTGCCCTTATCCCCGCTTCCGCTGGTGAGGTCGCACAGGGAGCCGATCAGGTCGGTCAGCTGGCGGGGCGTCGTTCCCTGGCTGGCCATGTTGCCCTTTAGATCGGCGTCCTTGGCGCGGATGGAACCGGCCACGGCTTCCCGGAGCTCCGCGCCGGACAGCCCCGCATAATCGTTGTCCGCCAGGTATTTGATCTTCAGCTCGTTGGGCGTTCCCAGCAGCCCGGGGGTGCAGGCAGGGGATACCACCGGATCCGCCAGCTCCCAGATCTTTCCTATCGGGTCCTTGAAAGCGCCGTCGCCATAGATCATGCACTCGATGTTCCGGCCTACCGCCTCCTTCATAGCGGCAGCCAAGGCGTCCACAAAGCGCTGGCAATCCCGGGGAAAGAGCTTTATCCGGTCCTCGGAGGACTTGTTGGAGCCCAGAAGGCCGTACTGTTCGTTGTACCCGCTGCCGTTGACCGGGGCGTTAAGCAGGCCATCCAGGGTCAGAACTTTCTCCGCCCCCGCCTTCAAAAGGCGGCGCCGGGTCCGTTCCCGGGTGTGGATGTCACAGCAAAGCACATTCTTCGTCCGTTCCAGCACCGCCTCCGGCCGGTTGGAAAAGACGATCTCTACCTGGCAGCCGCAGGCCCGGATCAGCTCCTTATAATATTCCACATAGTCCACGCCTGTGAAGGGATGCTGTACGTAGCCGAAAGCCGCCCTGTACTGCTCCTCCGTCAGCACATCGCTGTACGGGTTCACGCCGGAGTTTTCCAGCAGCTCCTCGTCAAACAGGTGATTCCCCACTTCATCGGCCGGATAGCTGAGCACCAGCGTAATTTTTTTCACGCCCATGGCAATGCCCCGCAGCACAATGGCAAACCGGTTGCGGGATGTGATAGGGAATACCAGCCCCAGATGATCCACGCCGAATTTGGCCCGGATATCGTCGGCGATATCCTGCACCGTGGCATAGTTGCCTGCCGCCCGTGCTACAACGGATTCCGTGACGGCCAGGACATCCCGGTCGTGAAAATGGATGTTTTCCTCCCTGGCCGCCGCCAGGACGCTGTCCCGGACAACGGTAACGAGATCGTCCCCCTCCCGGATGATGGGCGTACGGATGCCCCGTACCACCGCTCCAACAGTTCTCATGAAAAAATGACCTCCTCAGGGTTGGAATTACGGGGATATTATGCTACAATCGGCCTCAGATGTAAAGAAAAAACCGTGCGAATTCCCACTTTCTTCCGGAAATTCCGCGGGAAGCTTACCCAAAATAGGAGAGTTACCATGAAAAAAACCGGTTTTACACTGTTGATACTGGCGCTGGTCATCCTATCCGGCTGCGGCGGGCAAGACGCCGAGAGCGAACCCACATCTTCTCCCACGCCCACGCCTACTGTTGCGCCTACCCCAACGCCCACCCCGTCTCCCATTCCTTTTGAAACCGTGGTAGAGCAGGATCCGGCTGGCTGGGACGTCTGCCAGGACTACAGCCAGGCCTACGAGGCCCTCTCCGGCATATGGGAGGCTCAGCAGGCGCCGGAGGCCGCGGCGGATGATCCGTCGGCGCCGGAAGCCCAGGGGGACGCTGGGATGACCGTGCGCAGCCACGGGGACGGTACCGGCTCCCGCACGGCGGATGTGGCAGAAGGGGATATCATCCGCTGGGATGGCAAATACATATATATCCTCTCCGGCAGCCGTCTGACGGTGCTGCTGGCGGAAGGGACCGGCGCGGCCTGGGTTTCCGAAACGCAGGTTGGCATGGATTGGGAGGAAACGGATTCAGGTGCGGAGGATGCCTGGGGCGGCAGCGAAAAGCGTCCGGTATCGCTGTACTTGTTCGGAAGCAAGCTGGCCGTCGTGTCCGACTGGTACGGGTATGACGGGTACATGGAAAATGGCCAGAGCGTCTGCGACTACACGGAATATACCTGCGTGGATATTTATGACATTTCAAACCCGGGCGTCCCTCTTAAGACAGCCTCGTTCCGGCAGGATGGCTACGAAAGCAGCGGGTACCTCCGGGACGGCGTTCTCTATCAGCTATCCAGCTACTGGGTGTACGGCGACAGCGCCGATGAGGAGCCCTCTGCCTATATTCCCAGCCTGGGAACCGAGGAGGAAACGGCCCTTATAGAGGCGGAGGACATTTGCCTATCCCAGAACGCCGCAGCCAACTGTTACACGTTGGTGTGTGCTTACGATTTAGCCGCCGAGGCCCGGACAGGGGAGCTGGCCCTGCTGGGAGTGGACGGGCCCGCTTACATGGGTGAAGAGAACCTGTATCTGCTGGGGTCCCGGTATGCCCGGAGCGTATCCCGAACCATGGAGGCCGAAGGTTACAATATTACGGAGTGGGCGGAAGCCGCCTGCACCGATATTTTCCGGGTCTCCCTCTCTCAGGCGGGAGTGGCCATTTCCGGCTCCGGCACAGTGCCCGGCCAGGTCGGCAGCGCCTATGACTTGGAGGAATGGGAGGGGCAGTTGCGCTGCTCCACCGCCTTGGAGAATATTCGCTACACGGTTTCGGAGGACGCTGCCCCAGAGTCTGAAACCAGGGAATACAGCCTGCGGGAGACAGCCCGGGGAGTGTATGCGCTGGACAAGGACCTGAAGGTGACGGGGGCTCTCACGGCTCTGCCGGAGGACGCAGCAGTGGCTGCCGTTTGGATTGCAGGCGACAGAATCTATGCCCTGGATAATACCGGCCGGGCCTATGCCGTTTCTTTTGACGGCGGCGCGCCCACCGCGGATGCTCTGGAAACAGACGTGTTTCCGGAGGCGGTTTTCCCTTGGGGAGAGCAGGCCGTGGCGGGTCTGAGCCGGGACGAGACCGGCAGACTGCGTCTTTCCGTATTCAGCCTGGGGGAGGACGGGTTCCAGGAGACGGCGGGGCTTTCCCTCGGCGGGGACTACCGCGCTGCGCTGGACAGCGAGCGGACGTTGTTTTTCTCCGGTGAGGCAGGCATCCTGGTCCTGCCCTCGGCGGACAGCGTGTCCGTTTTCCAGTACACGGGGGAACAGGATATGGCCTGCCGCACAGAGGTGTTTCCCAATGACTGGGTGTGGAACGTACGCTGCTTCCTCACGGAGGATATGCTCTATCTGGTAAACACGGAGGAGGTCCAGACCTATTCCCTGGCGGACTTCTCGGTTTTGAACAGCCTGTCCTTCTGATTCGGCATATTTTTTAGATACCTGGGGATAAAATGGCACTGCGGAACAATCCGCAGTGCCATTTTTGTTGGGGGGACAGGACATGACCATCAAACCGGAATATCGGGAAGGGTGCCTGCGGCTGTCGTTCCAGGGGGAGCTGGATCACCATTCCGCGGAAAAAGCGCTCCGGGAGGCAGAGGGGATAATCGACCGGTACCTTCCGAAAAATTGCATCCTGGATCTGTCGGGGCTGAGTTTCATGGACAGCTCCGGCATTGCCGTCATCCTTCGCATCCACCGGCGCATGGCGGAAACAGGCGGCCGCCTGCTGGTGGACAGGCCCGCAGACCAAGCCAGGAGGGTGCTGGATGCCGCCGGCCTAAATCGAATCGTACCCATCCGAGAAATAAAGGAGACAGTTCAATGAAATACGAAAACTACATAAAAGTGGAGTTTCCCAGCAAAAGCGCCAACGAGGGCTTTGCCCGGTCGGCAGCGGGGGTGTTTGCCTCCCAGCTGGACCCAACCATGGAGGAGCTGGGGGATATTAAAACCGCGGTGAGCGAGGCAGTTACCAACGCTATTGTCCACGCCTACCCCGATACCATAGGGAAGGTATCCATGCGCTGCCGCATTCTGGAGGGAAACCGGCTGGAGATTGTGATCCGGGACTGGGGCCGGGGGATCGAGGATGTGGAACGGGCGCGAAAACCCCTATTCACCACCGGAGGGGAGGAGCGCAGCGGCATGGGCTTTACCATTATGGAAAGCTTCATGGACCGGCTGCAGGTCCGTTCCCACCCGGGTGAGGGGACCACCGTCACCATGGTGCGCGTCCTGCCTAAGAAAAGCCGGGAGCGGTGATGGACCAGGGCCTGGAGCTTCTCCGCCGGGCCAGGGAAGGGGACCGGGAAGCAGCGCAGCGGATGCTGGAGGAAAACACGGGGCTGATCTGGAGCGTAGCACGGCGGTACTTTGGCCGCGGGGTGGACTCGGACGATCTGTATCAGCTTGGCTGCCTGGGGTTCATCAAAGCCATTGACGGTTTTGATGAGAGTTTTGGTACGCAGTTTTCCACCTATGCTGTGCCGAAAATTGCCGGCGAGATCCGCCGGTTCCTCCGGGACGACGGGGCAGTGAAGGTAAGCCGCGGCCTGAAAGAACGGGCTCAGCAGATCCGTTCCGCCCGCGTTGCCCTGGAGCAGCGCCTGGGCCGGGAAGCCACCGTCTCCGAGCTGTCCGAGGAAACCGGTCTTTCCGTAGAGGACATTGCCGAGGCAGAAACCGCCTCGGCTCCCACAGAGAGCCTGCAGCGGGAGACCGGAGACGAAGGATTCACCCTGGAACACGTACTGGGGGACTACGGCCAGGAGGAACGGCTTTTGGAGAGCGTCTGCCTGCGCTCTGCCATAGCCCGGCTGCCGGAGAAGGAACAAAAAGTCATATACCTGCGCTTTTTCCACGGGCTGACGCAGAACGACTGCGCCCGCGTTCTGGGGGTATCCCAGGTGCAGATATCCCGGCTGGAACGGCGGGCCGTGGAAACGCTGCGCTCCATTCTGGCCTGAAGGCCGTCACAAGAAGAAAAAGGGCCGGTATTCCCAGCCCCCAGGCAGAAAAACGCAGCGCCAAGGCGGCACACAGGCTCGCGGAAACCAGCCCGGTGCCCCGAAGCAGAGCAGGGGAGCCGGCAGCGGCCAGGAGGATCCTGCCGCCATCCAGGGGCAGGGCGGGCAAGAGGTTGAATAGCGTCAAAAGCAGGGATATCTCCCCGCACATCTGCCAGTAAGCCGAGCTGCAGCTGGCGCAGAGAGCCCACAGCAGCGCGCCGGCCGCCGGCCCGGCGGCGGCGCACAGCGCCTGCCGGATCGGGTCCTCAATGGGCGTTACCTCCATACAAAACCCTGCCAGGTCCAGCCGCAAAGCGGTCACCTCCGCCCGGCAGCATTTTATGGCCGCCCAGTGCCCAGCCTCGTGAACCGCCGCCGCGGGGAGCAGCGCAGAAAACCAGCCCGTGCTGTCCCAAAAAAAGAGGGCGGGGAAAAATACCGCCGCCCCGGGACTGACCTGAATTCGGCAGGCTTTCACGGCGCTTTATAGTCCCGCCAGATAAAACTCCGGATTCATGTATATGCCGTTTTGCGTCAGCTCAAAGTGCAGATGCGGGCCTGTGACCTGGCCTGTGGCCCCAACCAGAGCGATTTTTTCCCCGGCCCGAACAAATTGCCCGTCGGTGACGTAGATTTTGCCGCAGTGGGCATAGAGGGTGGAATACCCGTCTCCGTGATCCACGCGCAGGTAATTCCCGTAGCTGTCATCCTGCCCCACCTCAGCGACAAAGCCGTCGGCAAAGCAGTGGATATCATCCCCAGAGTTGGAAGCAAAGTCCGTTCCGTAGTGGAACTTTGTCACGTCCTCCAGAGGGTGGACCCGATAGCCAAAGCCGGATGAGGTAACGCTGTCCACCGGGGCCACATATGTGAAGGGCAGACGGCACACCTCATAGCTCACGTTAGCAGGAAGCGCCTCGTCGGCAAACTCCGCCTGTGCGGCCAGGAATACCGCCACCGCCTGCTCCACTTCCTCCGACAGCTCTGACGGATCCACCACGTCCATCAGGACCGGCGTCTCCTCCTCTGGTTCCGTACCGGCAGCTTCTGTCACCCCACCGCTTTCCACATCCGCCTGAGCCCCGTCCTCCGCCGTCAGGCCCGCCTGCGCCAGATAATCTCCGGCGTTGATGGTGCGGGTAACGGCCTTTCCCACCGTGTCCGTGGTAGCCACAGTCTCCACCGCCTCTGTCTGTTCCGGCTCCGTGTTCCGGTTGCCCCGAAGCAGGTCGGCCGTCTCCTGAGGGTAGAGCAGCTTTGCGCCCGCTGCCAAAAGAAATAGGGCGGCCGCGATATAGATTCCAGCTCGTTTCATTTCATCACACTCCCGCCATACTGTATTCGCGGAAGTACAGGCCTATGCCTGAAATCCCGGAGGCTGTCCGTTTTTTCCATGCAGCAGCGGGTCGGGACGCCGCCCGGCATATCCCCAGGCGGAGCGTGGAGCAGAGCGCGGCCAACAAAGCAGGCCAGGAAAGGCACCGTGACGTGTCTTTCCTGGCCCGCATCTCATTGTATCCTTTTTACGTCATGCTTTCATGCACAAAAGCCGGGCACCAATTCCGATGCCCGCTGCGTCCCCGCCGGTGCCCGGTTATGGAACATGGAAACAGCTTAGACGCCGAGGCTTTCAGGTTGGCGCCCAAAACCAAATTGCAATCCAGCGCAAGCGGTTGCGATTTGGAAAGGAGCCGCAACAAAATAAGCGAGAGGTGACGTTTGTAAAAAAACGCCGCGAACGATATGACGTCCGCGGCGACATGGAGCGGATAATGGGAGTCGAACCCACCTCTACGGCTTGGGAAGCCGTCGTTCTACCGATGAACTATATCCGCGAATCACTTGCCATAGCATAATACCAATTTCAGAGGCCGTTGTCAAGAAAATTCTATGGGAAAACGTGTCGGGCGGAGACGTTGACAGGTCCCTTTGGAATTGATAAGATGCGTTAGGAATATTTTGGTCCGGCTGGGTGCCCGGACATTGTTAGGAGGACGGATGATGACAGGATTCAGAAAACTTCTTCCGGAACCGGCCTCGAGCCACCGTGCCGGCTCCGGCAGCGCATACCGGTTTCTCCCCACTCGATGCTCTCTTCCCATGCGGGGGGCAGGCGGGGAGAGTTCCCGCTCTGGCCTTTCCAGCGGCGCTGCCTGCCCGGAGTGCCTATGAAGGATCGAGAAGGCTACGTCTCGGCCCTTTCCACCCGGTACGCCAGCCCAGAAATGCAGCGGCTGTTTTCCGATGATTTTAAATTCACCACCTGGCGCAGGCTATGGGTTGCCTTGGCAAAAGGGGAGAAGGCGCTGGGCCTGCCCATTACAGACCAGCAGATCCAGCAGCTGCAGGCACATATCCAGGACATAAACTATGAGGCGGCGGAAGCCCGGGAGCGGCAGGTACACCACGATGTAATGAGCCATGTCTATGCTTACGGGCTGCAGTGCCCCCAGGCGGCAGGGATCATCCATTTAGGCGCCACGTCCTGCTATGTGGGGGACAATACGGATGTGATTATCCTCCGGGAGGCCATGAGGCTAACGGCCAGGAAAACGGTCCGGGTGATTCGCAGCCTGGCCGATTTTGCCCGGCAATACCAGCAGCTTCCGTGCCTAGGTTACACCCACCTCCAGCCGGCCCAGCTGACCACCGTGGGCAAACGGGCCTGCCTGTGGATTAACGAGCTGTGCATGGATCTGGACAACCTGGAGCATCAGCTGGGCGCCCTGCGCCTGCGGGGCGTGAAGGGGACCACCGGGACCCAAGCCAGCTTTATGGAGCTTTTCGGCGGGGATGAAGATAAGGTGCGGGCTTTGGAGGCATATGTGGCCGGTGAAATGGGATTTGAAGGTTGCGTGCCGGTCTGCGGCCAGACATATTCCCGGAAAACAGAGGCCTATATTTTAGGGTGCCTGTCCGGGATTGCCCAGAGCGCCTCCAAGTTTGGAAACGATCTGCGTCTTCTTCAATCCTTTGAGGAAATGGAAGAGCCTTTTGAGACGGCACAAATCGGCTCCTCGGCCATGCCCTATAAACGCAACCCCATGCGCTGCGAACGGATGTGCTCTCTGGCACGCTATGTAATGGTGGACGCACTGAATCCGGCGCTGACCGCATCCTGCCAGTGGTTTGAACGCACCTTGGACGACAGCGCCAACCGGCGTCTGAGCGTATCAGAGGCCTTCCTGGCAGTGGACGCCATACTGAATATCTACTGGAACGTGGCGGAACGTTTGGTAGTCAACCAGCGGATAATCCGCCGGCGGGTGATGGAGAAGCTGCCGTTCATGGCCACAGAGGCCATCCTCATGGAAGCCGTCAAGCGGGGCGGTGACCGTCAGGCCTTGCATGAGAGGCTCCGGCTTCACTCCCATGCCGCGGCCGCCCGAGTAAAGCAGGAAGGAGCGGATAACGACCTGCTGGACCGCATTGCTGAAGACAAGCTGTTTCCGTTATCCCGGACAGAGCTCCACCGGTATGCAAACCCGGCTTTGTACACAGGGCGCAGCGCTTCCCAGGTAAGGGAATTTCTCCAGGATGTGGTGGAACCCATCCTGTCCCGTTACGATGGGCAGGAGTCCCCCGAAGAACCGGTTTTATAGACGCGGCGGCTCAGCAGCGCCAAAGGCCCCTATCCGGACAAAGAACACCCGCACGCCGGATGGCGTGCGGGTGTCTTTGCGCGGCAAGCCTTTTCAGCCGATGGGGTAGGCTGGGTTCATGTAGTATACGTTGGAGTGGTCCAGCCGGTCTGTAGCCAGGCGCAGAGCCTCGCCGAAGCGCTGGAAATGGACAACCTCCCGTTCCCGCAGGAACCGGATGACGTCGTTGACATCCGGGTCGTCGGACAGCCGCAGGATGTTATCGTAGGTCACCCGGGCTTTCTGCTCGGCGCTCATATCCTCGGTAAGATCCGCGATCACATCGCCCTTCACGCCGATTCCGGCGGCATTCCAGGGGGTGCCCCCGGCAGACTGGGGATAGATCCCCAGCGTGTGGTCCGTAAAATAGGCGTCAAACCCCTGGGCCTTAACCTCTTCCGGCGTCAGATTCCGGGTAAGCTGGTGTACCAGTGCGCCGATCATCTCCAAATGACCCAGTTCTTCCGTGCCGATGTCTGTGAGGACGCCTTTCAGTTCCTCCCAAGGCATGGCAAAGCGCTGGCTCAAGTAGCGCAGGGATGCGCCTAACTCGCCATCCGGTCCACCATATTGGCTAATGATAATTTTGGCCAATGTGGCATTTGGCTTTTTTATACGCACAGGATACTGCAGGGTTTTCTGATATACAAACATTCTTACACCTCCCCGTTGGCTCCCGGCTCCCACGGCCAGGGACCCTCCAGCCAGGTATACCGCTTGGCCTCCAGGAGATCCCGCCGGTCGATAGGTCCGTATTCCCGGGCATACTCTCTCTGCGCCTGCTCCGACAGAGCCAGCAGTTCTTTATACACCTCAAAGGCTTCCTGGTCCTGGGGATGGGTGTCCAGGTACAGGGCCAGGTCATGGCTGGCAAAATCCAGCGCCATTACCCGCAGGAGAGGCGTTTCCGTCTTGTCACCGTTTACAATATTGGCCAGGGGCAGATCCAGCCCCGGAAACAGCGTTCCCCGAACCAGGGCTTTCCCCGGTTCGTATTGGGGGGTTGCGCCGCTCTGCGCGGCCACATAGGGCACGGCCAACGGCGCGCAGGAGGGGAAGGCCCCCTCCTTATATCCGCAGCTCGCCGGCTGCTTTTTATTTTTGTCCAATGCGATTCCTCCCGTTGGAAAAGTGAGGATGCTCCTCGCTTCATGGTATGCTGCACCCGGAGGGAAGGCCATTGGCTTTTGGAAACAGCACCGGCAGTCATCTGAGGTGGCGCCGCGTTATGCAGAGAGCCCGTGCCTTTGCTGAAATGGCGCCGGCGGCCCAAAGACGGCGGCAGCCAGCGTATGGTTAAATTTTCCATATGCCATAAAATCTTTGGATAATTTCATCCGCCTCTTGCAATTTTATTGTAAACTGTTATATTATTTTATGTAAATCGGGTTCGGCTTGGAACAGGGAGTGGGAACATGAATATCAAAGAGAAACTTGGCAGCCATAGCGGCAACCATGCGCCGGTGCCGGCCGGAAACAGGGAGGAAATGTCCTTTTTTGGCCTGGATATGCTTCTTCTGGTGCGCATTGCGGTATCGATTATTCTATTCTGCTGCAGCCTGATTCTCACCATGGACGACAGCTTGCACATGCTGCTGATGTTGGCATGTTTCCTTGTGTGCGGCTACGACGTGATCCTGCAGGGGATCTCCCACCTATTCCAACAGCGGTACCTGGACGAAAACCTGATGATGGCCATTGCGGCCCTGGCAGCCTTTGCTATAAACGCCTACTACGAAGGTGCCGCCGTAATGTTGGTGTACCAAGTGGGGAGCCTGGCCCGGCAATATGCCGTCTCCCGCACCCGGGAGACTGTGAGACCGGCGGAGTACCGTCCCGGTATGGCACGGCTTTTGGAAAATGGTACGGAGACGCTGGTGGATGCCGCACAGATCCAGGAGGGAAACATTTTGTCCATCCACTCCGGCGAACGGGTGGAGGCAGACGGCGTTGTTCTGGAAGGCAGCTCCGCTCTGGATATGTCGCCCATCACCGGGGAAGGCCGGACCATAAAGGCCGAGCCGGGTTCTCCGGTCTATGCCGGTGCTTTTAACATCCGGGCCCCGCTGACGGTACGGGTGACCGCCCCGGCGGATGAGTCCGTGTATCCCCGTACCTTGCGCACAGCGCAGCAGGAATCGGATGTTCTCAGCCAGGAGGAAACCATGGTCCAACGAATTGCCCATGTGTACGCCCCCTTCGCCCTGGGGATCAGCATTCTCATTGCGCTGATTTTGCTGATTGTAACGCCCTCTACCGTCGCCGATGCCGTCCACCGGGCCTTGGTTCTGCTAATCGTTACCTGCCCCTGCACCTTCCTTCTCTCTATACCCCTGTGCTACTATGCAGGGCAGGGTGGGGCCATGCGCGGCGGCGTATATATTCGGGACGTGGGAGTGATGGACGCCCTCTCCCGGGCTGCCGTGGCTTTGTTTGACAAGGATCGGGTTCTTACGGCCGGAAAATACCGGATCGTTTCCGTTAAATCCGACCGGCTGGACCCTAACATTCTCTTGAAAGTTGCCGCCCATGCCGGATGCAACTCCACCCTGCCGGCTGCCCAGTCTGTGGTAGAGGCATACGAGGGAATCATCGATCACTCCATTATTGAGCAATTCCACCAGTATGACGAGGGCGTGGTCGCTGTGATCGACGGGCTGACGATTGCCATGGGGACCCGCCGCTTTTTGGCGGAACAGGGCGTGGCTGTGACCGACGAGGATGACGGTTCGGTCTGTGTGTGCATAGCCCTGGAGGGACAGTACGCAGGACGGATCAGCCTCTCTGAGACGGTCCGGGAGGGCGCCTCCTCTGTGGTCCTGGAGCTGGATGCGGTGGGCTGCGAAAGCGTTATGCTGACGGCGGATTCTCAGGAAAAGGCAAAGAGCATTGCCGATGCCGTAGGTATCCGGGAATTTTATTCCCAGTGTATGCCCATCGACGCCATGGCCCGTATCCGGGAACTGAAAGAGCGGTTTCCTGCAAACAGCGTTCTGTTTATTGGCGACGCCAATGCGGACGGAGGGGCCCTGTCCGCAGCAGACGTGGGCATCGCTTTTAATGGCCTGCGTTCCGGTTCCTCCTTGGCCGGAGTGGATGTGGCAATCATGGCCGACGCGCCGGAGAAAGCCGCAGAAGCCGTTTCCGCCGCTCGGCTGGCCCGGGGCATTGTCCGGCAAAACCTGATCATTGCCGGGGCGGTTAAGGGCCTGCTTCTACTGATGGCCCTGCTTGGGGTAAGCTTCCAGCTCTGGTTCGCCTCCTTTATTGACGTGGCAGCGGGTCTGTTTTGCATACTTAACGCCAATCGGGCCGCCGGAAGCCGGGAAAAACTCTGAATGTACATATTGTTTCGCCGGTCCCCGGGCCTTTCGGGCTAAAGCGGATTTAAGGGTGCTGTGTCAGAGAAAACCCATGAGGCGGAACCATCACAAGGTAAGAATTGTAAACCCCCTCCTATCCGGATCTCACCGGCCAGGAGGGGGTTGCACGTTTATGGGCCTTTCACCAGGCCATCAGCACATAGTCGGTGTCCGTACTGAACGTATTGACACCATAGAGAACCAGAACCTGGTCTATTTCGTTCTCCCGCACGTATTCGGCCACAGAGGCCCTGTAATAGCGCAGATCCAGCAAATGGATTTGGGAAAAATGTTCCAGCAGGAACGGAGCCAGGCAATCGGTATAGGAGTCCCGGATAATGAGCAGGTTCTGCCCATCCTCCCGCCCGGTGTCCAAAATCACCCGAGGAGCGTTGCCGCCCAGGAAGAAACTGTACTTATCCTTGATAGACAGCTTGCTCTCATCGTAGAGAACGCCCTCAATGGGCTGTGTGCTCTCATACCGTTCTACTGTGAGTCCTTCCGGTACGTCTACAAATATCTCCATGCTGTCTGGCTCTATCCAGAAAAAGCCGGAGGCGGAGTAGGTAGTACCCTGAAATTCCTGTGAAACCGTCTGCCGGTTGTAGTCCTCCAGCGCCCGGGGGGACATGCCCAGCGCCTCCGCCAGCGCCGTATATCCCCAATAGGCCCCCAGGCTGGTCCAGTGATGGTCTGTCCGGTAGAAAACTGGCTCATCCTTGTGCTCCTCCAGCACGGCGTACAGGTCCGCCGTGTTAGCGGTGGTATTTCCATAGAGATAGTCTATAAATTCTTTCTGACTGTCGTTATCCACCCCCTGCGGAAAAAGCTCGGCGTAGAGCTGGGACGCCCCGGGGATCAGGGCCAATGTCACTGGAACAGAGACATTTTCCACCAGGCCGTTCACGGCTCGGACGCGGGAGTCCAGCTGGCTGGTATCCGGCATGGTGAACGGTTCCAGCAGCCTCTGCCCATCACAGAGATAGACGTTGTTGTTTCTGGCCTTTCCTTGGGCCAGCTCCAGCCGGGCCTTCAGCTCGATCCAACGGTCACGTAAAACGAATTGGTCGCAGCAGTATTTCTCAAAATCTGCGGTAAAGTCCCCGGAAAACAGCTCCCGGAAAGAAAATTCCGGCAGCGTCTGCAGCCGCCTATTCTCCTGTTCCGAAAAACTTTTGTCCGGCAGGATCAGGTTTAGAGAAAAGAACAGGGCAATAAACAGCAGGAAAACCAGCGTCGTAGCCCAACAAGCACGCTTGCTCATGGCCTTCCTCCTTCAAAAACGGAAATACAGGAATGGATTATATGTGGCGTCCACCAGATATGCTGTGGAAAGCACCAACACCAGCAATACCAGGGCAGGGGAGAGCAGCCCCTGAACCCGGGCGGGCAGACGGGTATAAAGCCGCCGGAGCAGGGGGGTGGCCGCCACTGCCCCCACCAGGAGAATCACCAGATAGCTTCTCGCCTGGAAAAGATCCCGAGAGGAAGAGAATCCTGCCTGGCCAAAGCCAAACATGGCCTTCCAATAAATCACCGCCTTGCTTACAGAGTCCAGCTGGAAGATCACCCAGCCGCACACCGCCACCAACAGGGTATAGATGTGGCCAACCGCAGGCATCCGTTCCAGACGGCGGAGAAGAAACATCTTTTCCAGCACCAGAAACACCGCGTAATATAAGCCCCAGAGAAGAAACGTCCAGTTGGCGCCGTGCCACAGCCCGGTCAGAGCCCATACAATCACGATATTCAAAATCTGGCGGGGAAGGCCCCGGCGGTTTCCGCCCAGGGGGATATACAGATAGTCCCGGAACCAGGTGCCAAGGGAGATATGCCAGCGGCGCCAGAATTCCGTGACGCTCCGGGCAATGTATGGATAATTGAAATTCTCCAGAAACTCAAATCCCAGCATCCGCCCCAAGCCAATGGCCATATCGGAATAACCGGAAAAGTCAAAATACAGCTGCAGGGAAAAAGCCGCCGCACCCAGCCATGCTCCCAGGCATGTCAACTCGCCGGGAGCCGCCGCGGCGTACACATCCCACAGCGCTCCCACGTTGTTGGCAATCAGCACCTTTTTTGCCAGGCCTTGGGCAAACCGCTCCACGCCCGAGGCAAACTGGCTGGGACTTCCAGCCCGATAGGCAAGCTGCTCGGAAATATCCTTATAGCGTACAATCGGCCCGGCAATCAGCTGGGGGAACAGCGCCACAAACGTACCGAAACGGATGAAATTCCGCTGGACCGCCGACTCGCCTCGGTATACGTCAATGGGATAGGACATGGTCTGGAACGTGTAAAAGGAAATGCCGATGGG
>CALWYY010000162.1 GCA_944385885.1 uncultured Oscillospiraceae bacterium
CATGAGCTTCCTGCTTCGGACGCTGGCCTGGGTGGCGCTTTTGGAGGACACAGGGATCATAAACCAGTTTGTGGGCCTGCTGGGACTGCGGCCCCTGCCCCTGATCCGGAACGACGGGGCGGTGGTCCTGGGGATGGTGTACAACTACCTGCCGTATATGATCATGCCCCTGTATACGGTGCTTATGAAACTGGACGGACGGCTGGTGGAAGCCGCGGAGGATCTGGGCTGCACGCCGGCACAGGTTTTTACCCGGGTGACCCTGCCTCTGAGCGTGCCGGGCATCATATCCGGGTGCACCATGGTGTTTGTGCCAGCCGTATCCACGTTTTATATCTCTCAGAAAATGGGGTCCTCCGGCACCACCCTCATCGGCGACGTGATCGAAAGCCAGTTCAAGGCCGCCTACAACCCCAATCTGGGGGCGGCCCTGTCCCTGGTGCTGATGGTGCTGGTTTTGGTGTGCGTGGCGGTGATGAACCGCTTTTCCGACGGGGAGGAGGTGGCTACCCTGTGAAAACCTTCAACCGGGCTTTTACCGTGGCCGTGTTTATCTTCCTGTATATCCCCATGATCGTGCTGGCGGTGGCATCCTTTAACCAGGGAACGGACATCGCCGTATGGAAGGGCTTTACCTTCTCCCAGTATGGGGAGCTGTTCCGGGACAGGGTGCTGCTGCCGCTGCTGCTGAACTCGGTGATTGTGGCGGTGATATCCTCTCTGGTGGCCACGGTCCTGGGCACCATGGCTGCCCTGGGGATCCACTCCATGTCCCGCCGTATGCGCAGGGTGGCCATGGCGGTGACGAACGTGCCGCTGACAAACCCCGAGATCGTCACAGGCGTGTCCCTGGCCCTGCTGTTCGCCTTTCTGGGCCAGCTGCTGAAGATCCAGGGGATCCTGGGCTTCTTCACCCTGCTGATTGCCCATATCACCTTTAACCTGCCCTATGTGATCCTGTCGGTGATGCCCAAGCTCACCCAAATGGATCCAGACCTGCGGGACGCGGCCATGGACCTGGGCTGCCCGCCGGTGAAGGCGTTCTTCAAGGTGGTGATCCACGAGATCATGCCGGGGATCTTCTCGGGGGCCCTGATGGCCTTTACCATGAGTCTGGACGACTTCGTGATCTCCTACTTCGTCTACGGGCCCAATTTTGTGACCCTGCCCGTGGAGATCTACAACTATACAAAAAAACCTCTCCAGCCCAAAATTTACGCCCTGTTCACCTTACTGTTCCTGGCGATCTTGCTGGTCATGGTGATCATGAACCTGGTGCAGGCCCGGGACGACCGGCGCCGGCGGCAGGGGCGGGGCGTATTTGGACATATAAGAAAGGATGTGCGTGTCGGATGAAAAAAACGGTGAAGCTTTTGTCGGTTCTGTGCGTTCTGGCGCTGTGCCTGAGCCTGTGTCCCATACCTGCCGCGGCGGCGGAGGAAAATGTGATCAACGTCTATAACTGGGGCCAGTATATATCCGACGGCTCCGACGGGTATCTGGACGTGAACGCCGCCTTTGAGGAGGCTACGGGCATCAAGGTCAACTACATGACCTTCGACTCCAACGAGAGCATGTACACCAAGCTCAAGACCGGCGGCTCGTCCTACGATGTGATTATCCCCTCGGATTATATGATCGGGCGGCTCATCGACGAGGGCCTGCTGCAGCCGCTGAACTTCGACAACATCCCCAACTACCAGTATATCGACGAGGCGTACCGGAACACCGAGTACGACCCGGACAACGTCTATTCCGTCCCCTACACCTGGGGCACGGTGGGCATCATCTACAACAGCGCCTACGTGGACGAGGAGGACGTGGGCAGCTGGGACCTGCTGTGGAACGAGAAATACGCCGGGAAGATCCTTATGTTTGACAACCCCCGGGACGCCTTCGGCATCGCCCAGCTGCTTCTGGGCTATTCCCTGAACAGCCGGGACGAGGAGGAGCTACGCCAGGCGGCCGACAAGCTTCTGGAGCAGAAGCCCCTAGTTCAGGCCTACGTGATGGACCAGATTTTTGACAAGATGGAGCGGGGAGAGGCCTGGGTGGCACCGTATTACGCGGGAGACTACCTGTTGATGGCGGAGGAAAACCCGGATCTGCGCTTCTGCTTCCCGGAGGAGGGCTTCCACCTGTTCATCGACGCTATGTGCATCCCCACCTGCGCCACCAACAAGGAGGGGGCGGAGGCGTATATCAACTTCCTCTGCTCCCCGGAGATCTCCGGCCAGAACCTGGAGTACCTGGGGTACTCCACGCCGGAGACGGAGGCGAAGAACTATATGGACGAGTCGGTGTCCACCTCGGAGATCGCCTATCCTCCGGAGGAGGTCCTGGCCCGGGGCCAGAACTTCCTGTACCTGGACACGGAGACCACTCAGCTGATGGACTCCCTATGGCTGGAGGTAAAGACCGAGGGGAACCGGGATCTGGGCCCCATCATCGGCATCGGCGCGGCGGTGGTGCTGGTGGCGGCGTTCTTCATCTACCGGAGCGCCCGGAGCAAGCGCGGCCGGGGCGGTCGCGGGAGCGGAGCGAAGAAATAAAATACGGGAAGGCCGCCGCGGGAGAGGCGCCCGCGGCGGCCTTTGATATAGGGGAAGAGCCGTGGAAGCGGCTCGGATGCCTTTCCCGTGGGGCGGATCAGCCCTCTGGCGGCAGGGAAAAGGGGATGTCCTCCCGCGGGACTCTGTCCCAGGAGAACAGGGGGACCAACTCCCGGGCGGTGCAGGGCCCCGGCCGGGGCAGCAGCCCCGCCGCCCCGGCCAGCAGACCCAGAAGCTCTTCCGGGCGGAAACGCCCACGCAAAGCGCCCATATCCAGATCCCGCTCCCGTTTGGACAGGCGCCTGCCGTCGGGAGCGGTGAGCATAGGCACGTGCCAGTACCGAGGCGCCGGCGCGCCCAGCAGGCGGTACAAATAGAGCTGCCGGGGGGTGGAGGGGAGCAGATCCCGGCCCCGGACAACCTGGGTGACGCCGGCGTCT
>CALWYY010000163.1 GCA_944385885.1 uncultured Oscillospiraceae bacterium
GAGGTCCTTGCCTCTGCGGTGGAGAACTTTGCGGGGGACTACGCCATTCTCAACGGAACCGGCCTATGGAAGGACAAGCTGGGCCAGCCGGTGGCCAGCCCCTGCCTGACCGTGTCCGCCCGGCCCCGGGACAGCCGGGTGGTCTGCGGCGAACGGTTTACCGGGGAGGGCTTCCCCGCCCAGGACCGGTGCGTCATCGAAAAGGGCGTTCTGCGGGATTTTGACCTGTCCCTGTACGTGGCCAACCGTACCGGCGGCCCCCGGGCCAGCTGCAGCCTGGCCAATTTGGTGGTGGAGCCGGGAGACCGGCCTCTGGAGGAGATCCTGGCCTCCGTCTCCCGGGGGATCCTGGTGGGGCGTATCTCCGGCGGGTCCCCCGGGGCCAACGGGGAGTTTTCCATGGTGGCCAAGAACAGCTTCCTGGTGGAAAACGGCAAGATCGCCGGGGCCGTCAGCGAGACCATGATTAACGGCAACCTGGGGGAGATGCTTCAGAATGTGTGCGCCATCTCCCGGGAGACGGTGTGCGACGGGACCACCTGCCTGCCCTGGGCGGCGTTTGCGGACGTGACCATCTCCGGCAAGTGATGCCGGCGCCGGGCGCGGCAAAGAAAAAACCGGCCGTTTCAGACCCACGGGTCTGAAACGGCCGGTTTCCGTTCCGGGCAAGATCAGGCAAGGCTGTATTTCCGGATTTTTTCCATATCCACCTGGATCCCCAGGCCGGGTCCGTCCGGCACGATAAGGCAGCCATCCTCGTAATCAAAAGGCCGGGTAATGATGTCGTCGTTGTACCAGCGCCCGGCCACTTTGGTCTGGTCGATGCCCTCCAGGTGGGTGATGGGGAACACGGAGGCCAGATCGATGTTCCGCCCGCAGCAGGCCATGTGCAGGTTGGCGGCGTTGCCCACGCCAAACTCCCCGGAACCGTTGACGTTGCAGCGGATACCGGCATACTCGGCGATGCGGGCGATGGTCCGGGCGTTGTACAGCCCGCCGGCCTTGGTGGTGTAGATGGAGATGTAATCGGCGGCTCCGGTGCGCACAACGTCCAGCGCGTCGGCGATGGTCCAGCAGCTCTCGTCGGCGCAGACGGGACAGCTCAGTCCCTGGGTGACCTGCCGCAGCTGCATCAGGCCTTCCACCGGCTGCTCCAGGTATTGCAGGTCATACTGGTTCATAAGGTTGCCCCATTTGATGGCCTCCTTGGCCGAGGGGTAGCCCTGGTTGGCATCCACCAGGATATGGACGTCGGGGCCCAGGGCTTCTCGGAGCTTCCGCATGAGCAAAAGGTCCCGTTTCAGGTCCAGGCCTCCCTTCATCTTGATGGAGCGGATACCCTCCTGGCAGGCCAGGACGGCCTCTTCCACCGCCGCGTCCACGTCCATCACCACGCCCAGGCTGTGGGCCACGGGGATCGCCCGGCGGTGACGCCCGCCCAGGAGCTGGTAGACCGGTTTGTCCACCGCCTTGCCCATGATGTCGTATAGGGCGATGTCCACGGCGGCCTTGGCGTAGTTGTATCCCCGGATGGCCAGATCCATTTTCCGGTGGATCAGATCCATGTCAAAGGGGTCCATCCCCTGGATGGCGGGGAAAAGGTTCTGTTGCAGGACAGTGCGGGTGGTTCCGGCGGACTCGCCGAAGTACCGGCCGAAATCACCGCCCCACTCCGGCATGGCGGTAGCCTCCCCAAAACCCTCGATGCCGTCATCGGTGGTGATCTTCAAGATGACATAGCCCTGGCCAACGTCCACGGTGCTGGTGGCCCAGGTGTGCTTACGCCGGGTGGGGATGCTGACCTCAAAGAGCGTATAGTCGGCAATTTTCATTGGGAATCACTCCTTTCTCTCCGCCGTATCCCCGGCGGGGAGAACCCCGTCCAGGACGAAACGGCGTACCTGCTCCACCGTCATGCCGCTCAGGCGCATTTTTTCCAGGTTCACGCCCTCCCGGTGGTAGTCCCGGTCCATCATGGCCTCGGCCAGGCATACCAGGGCGTCAATGGAGGGGGTAGGCACTCCCGCCAGCCGCCCCAGCTGGGAGATGGGCAGAAGGCCGGAGCAGATATCCTCGTGCATATAGCGGTGGTCCAGGGAGGGAGGCGCCTGGATAAACCGGTTGGCGTCGCTCTCCTGGCAGGCCCGGTAAGGGTCGCCAGACCGGGCGGCCTCCAGAGTGGTGGTGTCGGCCCGATACAGGCAGGTGCAGAAATCCTCCAGCTCCAGCCCGTAGGCGGCGGCCACCGCCAGGCGCTCCTGATCGTTCCGCAGGATCACCCGGCCTATGGCCGGCGTGACCCCGTCGTAATAAAAACGGAACGCCCCTCCGGTGTGCTGGATCCAGCCGGCGTTTAGGATGACCCCCTGGGGATGGAACATGGCGTTAATATTGCACAGGCTGGACTCCAGCACATCCCGGGCGGGGACGATATGGGGATAGACCCGGCGCAGGACTGCCAGCACCTGGTCCGTCTCCCGGGCGGGGAAAACGCCGACGGTAACGGGCTTGTCGGTGCTGGTGACCCGCACGCATGTTTCGCTCTGTTTACGGGCGATGTAGCTGAGGGTGTTGGATTCGGCGATCCGGCCCCGGCCCAGGATCCCGGCGGCCCGGAGAGCTCCGCCGGAGTGGCCGGGGTTCATGTATAGGACCGTGTCAGGGGCGAGACAGGCGCGCAGATCCCGGAGGTATTTTTCGTGTCCTGTGCCGGGGACGTGGAGCATCACCAGGTCCGCCCCGGCTACGGCCTGCTCCATGGAATCGGCGATGCAGGCGATCCGGCACTCCCCGGCCCCCCAGACGCCCTGGTACTCGATCCGGTTGTCCCGGCTTTGGAGGAGCTCCCGGCGCTGGGGAGAGTAGGTGAACAGACGCGCCTCGAACCCCCGCAGGGTCAGGTCCACGGCGGCGGCGTACCCGCCGTGCCCACCGCCCAGAACGGCAACTTTCATAGTACCCTCCTCTCTCAGTCGGCCGGGATTACGGGAAGCTGGCGGTAGGGATGCCGGGTGCCGGTGATCATCCGATGGCCGTCGGCGGTGACCAGCACCTCATTTTCCAGCTGATAGCCGCAGTCACCCTGGATCACATGGATGGGCTCCACGCAAAGGACCATGTTCTCCTGAAGGACCGTGTTTTTGTAGGGGTTGATATAGGGCTCCTCATGCAGGGTCAGGCCCAGCCCGTGCCCCACAAAGGCGATGGGCTCAAACCCGCAGCGGACAAACTGATCCCGGAACTGGCGGTAGATCTCCTTGGTATCCACCCCGGGCCGGATGAGGGCGATGGTGTCGTCGTGGGCCTGGACCACTTTTTCCCAGACGTTCACATGCCGGGCCTCGGGTTCGCCCACCACCGCTGTGCGGCAGCAGTCGCAGTAGTAATTGCCCTTGGTGCCGATCATATCCACACGCACCACGTCCCCTTTCCGGAGCACCCGGTCGGTGGCGGCGCCGTTGAGCAGGCAGCTCCGTTCCCCGGAGGCCACCACGGGCATGTTCAGCTTATCCCCCCCGATATCGTTGAACCCGTTGATCAGGTAGTTGAGGATATCCTTTTCCGTCATACCGGCCCGGACGCTGGAAAAGGCCGTGTAGATCACGTCCTCCACCCGGCTGCCCAGGTCCATAATCCGCTCCAGCTCGAAGGCAAGCTTGACCAGGCGCATTTTCTCAAAGAGCGGGTCGGCGTTGACGATCTCCGCCTCCGGCAGCTCCCGCCGGAGGATTTCCATATCCGTGGCGGGAAGGTAGGACAGCTCGAACCCCAACCGGCCGCGGGCCGCCCCCATTTTCCGGAGGGTCTCTGCCGCCAGGCGGATGGGCGTTTGGGTAAACTCGTTATAGGAGACGATCCGATCCTGGTCGATCCAGCCCTGGGCGCGCATAATGGGCTCTTCGATGTTAACCACAATCACCTCCGGCCCCTGGGTAGGGGTGAGGATGTGGATAACCTGGCGCTGGCGCACGGTCAGCTGGGTAGGGATGGCGGTGCCGGTGACGTAGGTAATGTTCTCCGGGGACATGGTGACCAGGGCGTCCAGATGGTATTCGTCCATCATCTGCCTCTGGCGCTGGATAATTTCCTTCATGGCGACCTCCTTGTAAAATGACGGCAAATTGGTAGGATGACTTTGGGGAAAAACGATCCCGGCCGTAAATCAATGGTTTGCGTCCGGGATAGGATAGACGGCTTCGATGCTGGCCCGGGTACTGGCCAAGTGGGCGGCATAGGCTTGCTTGACAAGGGCGGCATCCCCCTGCCCGAAGGCCCGGGCGATCTGGGCATGCTCCCGCAGGGAGAGCTCCACCCGGTCCTTCCGGCCGAAGAGCACCCGGCGCTCGTCGTAAAGGTTGCCGGTGAGGGCGACGCAGATGTTCAAAAGCAGCTCGTTGCCCGAGGCCCGGCGGATAATGTTATGGAACTCCAGGTCATGATCCAGCAGCGCCTCTCCGACAGGAGCAACGCCCTCCAGGGCGTCCAGGGTCTCCTGGAGCCGGCGCTCTACGGCCGGATAATCCCGGGGGGGGATCAGGTCAATGGCCCGCAGGTCCAGGGCCTCCCGGACGGTGAGGGCATTGCATATTTCGTTTTTGTGCACCACCAGCCAGATGGCGGCGTCCTGCCCAGGCTGGAACCCGGCCTTGCGCAAAAAAATCCCGCTGCCGTGGCGGATGTCCAGGATCCCCATGGCCTCCAGCACTTTCATGGCCTCCCGGAGGGAGTTGCGCCCCGTGCCCAAAAGCTTCACCAGCTCCCGCTCCGAGGGCAGGCGCTGGCCCGGCTGAAGCTCCCGGCGGGCGATAAACTCCAGGATGCTCCGTACATTTTTGTTTTCTGCGAAGGCGGACCCTGGTACCTGCATACGGTTTCCTTTCCCGGAGAGCAAATGGCGGCAAAAGTGATCCTACCAATTTTTCTCCACTATACCATGCCCCCCTGCCGGTGTCAAGCCGCCAGGCGGACCCACTTCCCGAAAAAACCTGTCCCCGCCGGGAGTTCCCGGCGGGGACAAAGCGTCATTGGAGGGATACCAGGGGATACGGGGGCGGAAGCCCCTTGAGGACACAAACAACGTTTTTGGCGGATTTGATTTTCAGCTCTTCCACACCTTCCCGGGTATAGTAGGCGGTGTGATCGGTGAGGACCGCGTTGTCCAGGGCGCAGAAGGGGGAATCGCTGCCCAGAGGCTCACGGGAATGGGTGTCCAGCCCGGCGGCCAGGATGCGGCGCTCCCGCAGGGCGGCCAGCAGAGCGTCATCGTCTACCAGCCCGCCCCGGCTGACGTTGATAAGAATGGCGCTGGGCTTCATTTTCCGGATAGCGGTCCCGTCGATGATATGCCGGGTCTCCGGGGTCAGATGCAAGTGCAGGGAGACAAAGTCCGACTGGGCCAGAAGGGTGTCCAGGTCCGTTTTGCAGATACCGTCTCCCGCCATGGCCTCCGCCGGCACAAAGGGGTCATAAGCCAGCACCCGGGCCAGGGCAAAGCCCTGTACCTTGCGGGCCAGGGCGCGGGCGATGCGCCCGGCGCCCACCAGCCCCAGGGTCTTCCCCCGCAGCCGAAAACTGTCGCCGGGGATGTCCCACTGGCCCTGGCGTACCTTCCGGTCCCGCT
>CALWYY010000164.1 GCA_944385885.1 uncultured Oscillospiraceae bacterium
CCACAGCACCGAGTAGTCGCCCGCCAGAACTACGTTGCCCGGACGGTTGTTCCGGCACAGCACCAGCCCGGTCAGGGAGGGACATTCCTTCCGAAGCCGTGCGGTCAAGGCCTGGGTCTGCTGTGGACTGGGGGACAGGGAACTGACCAGGGTTACCACCATGGCGCCCGTGAGGCGGGAAGAGCGGACGAATACGTGGCGAATCCCCTCCCGGCCCTCCACGGGGTCATAGGCGGCGATGGCCTCCCGCTCCATCCAGCGCAGGACGCTCCGGCAGGCCGCGCTGGCCTCCGGCATGACTGCGGGACAGTCGTTCTGCGGGACAATGTCGTGGGAACGAGCCCGGTAAAAACCAGCAATAGGTTTGCCTCCGGCCTGCCCCACGTTAAAAATGGCCTTGCGCCGCCGGAAGCCGTCCTCTCCGGCTGGAAGAATATCTGGAATGGAAAAGCACAGGCCGCCGATGCGCCGCAGGGCGTCGTTGACACGGCAGAGCTTCATGGCCAGTTCTTCGGCATAGTCCATGTGGCGCAGGGAACAGCCGCCGCAGCGGGGATAGCTCCCGCAGCCGGGATCCCGCCGGCAGGGAGACGGGGTCAGCAGCTCTTCGCCGCGGCCCCACACGGTTCCCGCGGTTGCCTTTACGATCCGTACCCGCCAGCGCTCCCCCCGGATGGCCCCGGGGACAAAGACCGCCCTCCCGCCCAGACGGCATACCCCCGCCCCGGCGGAGGTATAGCCTTCCACCTCTGCTGTAAATACGGCGTTTTTCTCCAGCTCCATTCCTGTCCGCCCCTTCCGCGCCAGCCGGGATTCTCTGCCCGGGCGGGTAAAGTATACCATAATCGGCGGCTCTTGCCAATTGCCGGGTGCTTTGCTATAATTCACGCCGACAAGGGGATGATTGCTGTGCCGATACTGCTGGATCTGTTTTTGACATTCTGCCGGGTGGGTGGGCTTACCTTCGGCGGCGGTTACGCCATGCTGCCCATATTGCAGCGGGAGATTGTGGAGAAAAAAGGCTGGGCCACGGAAGAGGAAATGCTGGACTATTTTGCCGTAGGCCAGTGTACCCCGGGGATCATTGCCGTGAATACCGCCACATTTGTGGGGTTTCGGAAAAAGGGCGTGGTAGGGGGAATCCTGGCCACCCTGGGAGTGGTGTTTCCCTCCGTGGTAATTATCACCGTCATTGCGGCGGTGCTGCAGAACTTTGCCCATCTGCCCGTGGTGCAGAACGCCTTTGCCGGCATCCGGGTGTGCGTGTGCGTGCTAATCCTGAACGCGGTGGTGAAGCTGCTGAAAAAATCGGTGAGGGACTGGGTGACGTTGGCGGTGTTTTTGGGAGTCTTGGCGGCGGCGCTGTTCACCTCCCTGAGCCCCATATGGCTGGTCCTGGCCTCCGGGATCCTTGGCGTGGGCTTGCAGGTATTGCGTACGCTGGGAGGGAAAAAGGCATGATCTTCCTTCGTTTATTCTGGGAGTTTTTTAAGGTCGGGCTATTTTCCATCGGCGGGGGCATGGCCACGCTGCCCTTCCTTTATGACCTGGGGGAGAGAAGCGGCTGGTTTACCATGGCGGAGGTGGCGGATATGCTGGCCGTGTCCGAGTCCACCCCGGGCCCCATCGGCGTGAATATGGCTACCTATGTGGGCTTTCGCTGCGGCGGGGTTCCGGGCGGCGTGGTGGCTACTTTGGGGCTCGTGGCGCCCAGCATCCTGGTGATCCTTCTGATTGCCCTGGCGCTGGAGAAGTTTCGGGACAACCGGTATGTGAACGGGGCGTTTTACACGCTGCGCCCGGCTTCGGCGGCGCTGATTGCCGCGGCGGGCTGGTCGGTATTGGTGCTGGTGCTGAAAAACGGAGAGACCTATGCCGCCTCAGGGCGGCTGGCGGATCTGCTCCGCTGGGAGAGCCTGCTGGTCTTTGCCGTTCTGTTCGGGGTTATCAATGGGATCAAGGCGGCGAAAAAGCTGCATCCGGCGGTGTTCCTGCTGCTGTCGGCTGTGGCGGGTATCGTGCTGAGGCTGGGGTCGGCCTGACGGCATTAAGCGCTAAAAGAATATGGGCCCCAGGGCCATGGCCAGGAGGGCGGACAGAACGCCGTGGAGGAGCTTTCCTCCCAGGCGTTCTTTCATTTTCAGACCGCTTCCCGATAGAACGGCGGCTGCCTGAAAGTGGACGCACAGGCCTCCCCAGCCCAGAAGAAAAGCGGCCAGGACAAGAGCTGGCGGGGACAGGGACAGGCCCTGCATGAGCCCAATGGAGCTGGACAGTTCTAAAAAACCTGTCAAAAGGGTTCGGCACCAATGGTCTCCCCACCCGGTAACGACGCCCAGCCCCGCGGCACAGGCTTGCAAAACTCCCAGATGGTCCAGAACAGAGGAGAGGGCGCTGAAGAAAACGACAAACCCTCCGATTCCCAACAGGGAGCGCACCGCTGCCTGCACCGAGCCGGTAAGGGCGGCAGAGGGTGTTTCCGCGGGCACCGGTTCCGGAGGCGGGGAGAGGCGGGGCGGGGAGGCATTCCCTCGGGGCCTGCCCACCAAAAGCCCGGTCAGAAGGGCTGCCAGCACATGCACGCCCCATAGGAACAGGCCGGCGGCCGCGCTGGAAAAAACCCCCACCCCCACGGCGCCTACGGCAAAAGAGGGGCCGGTGTTATCACAGAACCGCAGCAGCCGCCGGGCTTCCTCTGGGGAGAGCCGCCCCTGCCTTACCAAATCCCCCAGGGAGGCCGCGCCCAGGGGATATCCGCCGGACAGGCCCAGCAGGAACAGGGCAAACCCGGCGCCGCTAACCCGAAAGAGCCGGGTGCCCAGGGGTGTCAGACGGCGGCCCAGGGCCTGCGTAAGCCCTAAACGGTTCATGAGCCCCGCCGCCACAAAAAACGGCAGCAGAGACGGCACCAGCAGCTGGGCGCACAGCTGCAGGCCCCACAGGGCTCCGGCCCGAGCGCTTTCCGCCTGCCATACCAACAAAAGAAAGAGCCCTGCGCTTCCCGCCAGGGCGGCGTACATACGTTTCATGGGATAAGCCTATGCACCGGCCCGTGCGATGTTGTCCCGGAACGAAAGAATTGCCGCGCATGCAACCGCCTCCCCCCGCATAGGATGCCGGGGGAGGCGGTGCTATGAAGTTCCGGGACACGGTGGCCGATCTGGCCGAACGCATGGACCTGCCGCCGGAGGCAGCGGGGGCCGTGCGCGTCACGGTGCTGGGCCGCCGGCGGGCCGTGGTGGAATACCACCGGGGCCTTCTGGGCTACAGCGAGGAGGCGGTGGAGGTCAGCGGCGGTCTGGTACGGGTGCGTATTCTGGGCAGCGGCCTGCAGCTGCGGGCTATGGATCGGGAGACATTGATCGTATCCGGCCGGATTGCGGCCGTGGAATACGAATAGGAGGCGGAATGGCAATGTTGGAACGTTGGCTTCGGGGGGAGACACCGGTACGCATCACCGGGGCGCTGCCGGCGGCGTTTTTAAACCGATGCGTGTCAGCAGGCATCCCATTTTTCCAGGCGGAGCCAGAGGATGCCTGCACTCTGCGCCTGCGCCTGCGCACACGGGATCTGGCCCGGGCCCGGTCTGTGGCGGCCCGGTGCGGGTGCACCTTGGAGGCAGGCAGGCCCGGCGGCGCCCCGGAGGTCGTCCGCCGGCTCCGGAGCCGGGTGGCGCTGTGCGTGGGACTGCTGGCGGCGGTGCTGGCCTTGGTCTGGTCGTCCCTGTACATATGGGATATCCGCGTCACGGTGAACGATTCCGATGTGCCAGACCAGGAGATACTGCGGGTCCTGGACGGGATCGGGGTCAAGGTGGGGTCTTTCTGGCCGGCATTTTCCAGCGACCGGATCCGGTCCCAGGCACTGCCGGAGCTGCCGGGGCTGTGCTGGCTGACGGTAAACGTGCACGGCAGCCGGGCGGAGGTGATTGCCCGGGCGGCGGTTCCCGCGCCGGAGATCCAGAGCCGGGAGGGAACGGGGGATGTGACCGCCGCCCGGGCCGGAATCGTGACAGAGATCCGGGCGCTGGAAGGGGAGGCCCTGGTGCGGCCAGGGGACACGGTTACGGAGGGCCAGGTCCTAATTTCCGGGACCCGGCCAGGCTTGGAGGGCCAGACCGATCCCGTGCAGGCCAAAGGAGAAGTGACGGCCCGAACCTGGTATGAACTGACGGCCTGTACCCCTCTGACAGCGGAAAAATGTACCGTGGAAAAGGAAAAACTGCGCTTTGCGCTGATTTTAGGCCGCCGGCGGATAAATTTTTATACAGACAGTGGAATTTCCCTGGCGGATTGTGATAAAATCACTCAGATAAGGCCTCTTGCGTGGGAGGGGGTTTTTTCTTTGCCCCTGGCGCTGGTGACGGAGCGTATCCGCATCGGCTCTGCTTCGGAATCCCAGCGGGACGCCGAGGCCCTTCGCCGGATGCTGGAGGAACAGCTCCAGCTGCAGCTGGAGGATGCCGTGGGGGATAACGGGCAGATCGTCTCCCAGACTTTCTCGGAGAGCCGGGGTGACGGCATGCTGTACCTAACCCTGCGGGCAGAATGCCTGGAGCGCATTGACCGGGGGAGCGGGAACACGGAGAATTGAGCATGCGGAGGATAAAACAGCATGGACAGAACCATCGCGGTAGACAGAGTGGAGGATATTCTGAGCGTTTTCGGCTCTTTCGACCAAAACCTGCATATCATTGAAAACGAATATAACGTTCGAGTGACCGACCGGGACTCGGAACTGCACATCACCGGCGAGGCGGAGAACGTGGCGCCGGCGGAGAAGGCGGTGGAGGGCCTGCTGACGCTGGCCGCCCGGGGCGAGGTAATCGACGAGCAGAAGGTTCGCTATATCCTGAACATGATCCGGGACGGGCGGGAGGACCGGATCGGGGAGCTGGGCGGGGATGTGGTGTGCATTACCGCAAAGGGCCGCCCGGTAAAGCCAAAGACCCTGGGGCAGAAGACCTATGTCCGGGCCATCCAGGAACATACCGTCACCTTGGGGATTGGCCCGGCGGGGACGGGCAAGACCTACCTGGCTGTGGCGGCTGCGGTGGCCGCTTTCCGGGATAAGCGGGTCAACCGGATCATTCTCACCCGGCCGGCGGTGGAGGCGGGGGAGCGCCTGGGCTTCCTGCCCGGGGACCTGCAGAGCAAGGTGGATCCCTATCTGCGGCCTTTGTACGATGCCCTGTTCGATATGCTGGGCCCGGAGACGTATAACAAATACCTGGAAAAGGGGAACATTGAAGTGGCTCCCCTGGCCTACATGCGCGGCCGGACTCTGGACGACAGTTTCATCATCCTGGACGAGGCCCAGAATACCTCTCGGGAGCAGATGAAGATGTTCCTGACGCGGCTGGGCTTTAACAGCAAGATCGTCATTACCGGGGACGTGACCCAGATCGACCTGCCGGCGGACAAGGTCTCCGGGCTGAAGGAGGCTGTGCGGGTGCTGGACGGGGTGGAGGACATTGCCATCTGCCGGCTTACGGGAGCGGATGTGGTGCGCCATGTGCTGGTGCAGAAGATCATAGCCGCCTATGAGGCGTTTGAGAAAAAGACATCCCCGGATCCCCGCCCGGCGGGGAACCGGCATAACCGGAGGAGGCCGTGACGATGCAGCATGGGGTATATGTGACCCGGGCGGTGCCTGGACTGGGCCGGCCGGAGACACGGGGCCTAATACAGCGGGCCGTCCGGACCGCCTTGCGCTGCGAGGGGGTGGACAAGCCCTGCGAGGTGAGCGTTACCCTCACCGATGACGCGGGCATCCATGCCATCAATCTCCAGCAGCGGCAGGTGGACAGCCCCACGGATGTCCTGAGCTTTCCCATTGGGGAGATGGATTACGATACGGGCCGGCTGTTTTTGGGGGATATGGTGCTCTCCCTTCCGCGGGCCGCCGCGCAGGGAGAGGCCTTCGGGGGCGGCTATGCCCACGAGGTGCAGTACCTCACCGTCCATTCGGTCCTGCACCTGCTGGGCTACGACCATCTGGACGAGGGAGCCGAAAAGGCCCGGATGCGGGAGCGGGAAAAGGCCGTGATGAAGGAGCTTGGTTATGATTTCTAAAACCGCCATGATTACTCTCTGCGGACGGCCCAACGTGGGCAAGTCCACCCTGGCCAATACCCTTGCCGGGGAGAAAATCGCCATTGTGTCCGACAAACCCCAGACCACCCGGCGGCGCATCACCGCCGTCTGCCATCGGGGGCAGACCCAGTTCGTGTTTATGGACACGCCGGGATTTCACAAACCCCGCAACCGCCTGGGAAACTATATGGTGAACGTGGTGCGCCGCAGCCTGGCGGATGTGGACGCCGTGGTCCTGATGGTGGAGCCGGTGGCCGCCATCGGTCCCCAGGAACGGGAACTGCTGGCAGGTATCCGCGGCGCCGGTGTCCCTGCTGTTTTGTGCATCAATAAGATTGATACAGTGGAGCCGGCCCAGCTGCTGGAAGTGATCGCCTTGTATGCCGGGGAACACGACTTTGCTGCGGTGATTCCTGTGAGCGCCCGAACGGGGGATGGAGTGGAGGAACTGCTGGCGGAGCTGGACAAGGTGGCGGTGGAATCGCCTCCCCTATTTGACGAGGACACCATAACCGATCAGCCGGAGCGGCAGATCTGCGCTGAGCTGATCCGAGAGAAGCTCCTGCTGCACCTGGATCGGGAAGTGCCCCATGGCACCGCTGTGGAAGTCACCCGGTTCTCCCGGCGGAAGGATGGGGTCGTGGAGCTGGAGGCAGTGATCTACTGCGAAAAGGCCAGCCACAAGGGCATTATCATCGGCTGCCAGGGCGCCATGCTGAAAAAAATCGGCGAGAGCGCCCGGAAGGACATGGAGGAATTGCTGGGAGACAAGGTTTTCCTTCAGACCTGGGTGAAAGTCCGGGAAAACTGGCGGGATTCCCAATCACAGCTGCGGAATTTCGGATTCACCGAAGAGTGAGATCTGCCCGCCGGAAATATTGCCAGCCATATCTTTTCCCGCCCGGCACACAATAGGGCTATGGACAGAGATTTTTTTTGGGAGCTGTTTCAGGATACGGGAGACCCTATAAGCTGGCTTCTGAGCCGGGTTGGCGGAGAAACCTCACCCCCGGCGGGAGAGAACCGGAAAGACCACGGCGGGGAGCCGGGGCGCCCTTCGCCGTAAAGGAAAGGTTTACATAATGTACAAAACCCTGCACGGTTTGGTATTGCGGGAAGTAAAATACAAGGAATCCAGTAAAATCCTCACCATCCTGACCCGGGAGGAGGGGAAGCTGACGGCGGAGGCCCGTGGGGCGCTGCGCCGGGGGTCCCGCTGCGGCGCGGCGGCCCAGGCGCTTGCCTATTCGGAGATGACTCTTTTTGAGAACCGGGGCCGGCACCTTCTGACGGAGGGAAGCGTGGCCGAGGACTTTGCCGGGCTGCGGGAGGATCTGGACCGCTACGCCCTGGGCTTCTATTTTGCGGAGCTGCTGGAGGCGGTGTCCGATCAGGACAGCCCAGACGGCGCGCTGCTGGACTTGGGGCTGAACGCCCTATTCGCCCTATCCCGCCGTCTGTACCCGCCGGAGCATATAAAAGCGGTGTTCGAGCTGCGGCTCATGTGCCTTGCGGGCTTTGCCCCGGCGGTGGAGGGCTGCGCGGCTTGCGGGGATACAGGCCCGGAAGAGCCACGATTCCTGCCCCGGGCAGGGGAGCTGCGCTGCCGGAAATGCGTCAGGCCGGAGGATGGACCGACCCTGCGCCTATGCCCAGGGTCCCTGGCGGCCATGCGCCACGTTTCCCGGGCGGCGGCAAGGCGGGTGTTTTCCTTTACCCTGGACGAGGCCTCCGCCGGGCGGTTTTACCGGGCCTGCGAGGAATACGTGGGGGCACAGCTGGACCGGCATTTTGCCACGCTGGAATACTGGCGGGGCGTTGCTGGGAGAAAATAGGTTTCATAATAAAATATTATGTCAACAATAGTCCATAGGAGAGAGAACATGGATCTGTTTGAGAAATCCCAGGCCACTCTGGAGCTTCCGGCGGTGCTGGAGCTGCTGGCGGGGGAGGCGGTGTCCCAGCCGGCACAAGAGCTGGCAAGGGCCCTTCGGCCGCGGATTCACCGGGAAGAAGTACGGCGGGCTTTGGCGGAGACCGATGCGGCCTGCGGCCTGATGGAGTATAAAGGAAGCCCCTCTTTCGGCGGGGTGAAGGACGTGCGCGGGCCGCTGGCCCGGGCGGATATGGGCGGGGTGCTGAATACCAGGGAGCTGCTGGAGATAGCCGGCGTGCTCCAGGCGGCCCGGGGGGTGAGGTCCTATGGCATGTCGGTGGAGAACGCCACCTGCCTGGACGCACTTTTCCGCACGCTCCAGCCCAACAAATTCCTGGAGGACCGGATTGTCACCGCCATCCCTGCCGAGGAAGAGGTGGCCGACGCCGCCAGCCCGGAGCTGGCGGATATCCGCCGGAAGATCCGGGCGGCGGCGGCCCGGGTGCGGGAGAGCCTGCAGAAAATCATCTCCGCCCCGTCCATGGCGAAGTTCCTGCAGGATCCCATCATCACCACCCGCTCCGACCGGTATGTGGTGCCGGTGAAAGCGGAGTACAAGGGTTCCGTGCCCGGCCTGGTGCACGACGTGTCCTCCTCCGGGGCCACGCTGTTTGTGGAGCCCATGGGGGCGGTAAAGGCCAATAACGAGATCCGGGAGCTGCGGGCCAAGGAAAAGGCGGAGATCGAGCGGATTTTGGCGGAATTGTCGGCTCAGTGCGCCGAGTTCCGCCAGGCCATCGACACGGATTACACCGTGCTGGTGTCTCTGGACCTGATTTTCGCCAAGGCCCGGCTGAGCTTCCGGATGGACGCTTGCTCTCCCGAGCTTACGGAGCGGGAACTCCGCCTCCGGCGAGCCAGGCACCCGCTGCTGGATAAGGCCACGGCCGTCCCCATTGACCTGGAGCTGGGAGGGGAATTCGACACGCTGGTGATTACCGGGCCAAACACCGGAGGCAAGACCGTGACGCTCAAGACCATCGGGCTTCTGTGTCTAATGGCCCAGTGCGGGCTGCGCATTCCGGCGGGGGAGGGCAGCTGTGTGCCGGTGTTTCAGAAAGTGCTGGCGGATATTGGAGACGAGCAAAGCATCGAGCAGTCACTGTCCACTTTTTCCTCTCATATGGTGAACATAGTGGGGATCCTGCAGGAGTGCGGACCGGAGACGCTGCTGCTGTTCGACGAGCTGGGGGCGGGCACGGACCCGGTGGAGGGAGCGGCCCTGGCGGCCGCCATTCTGGACAAAGCCCGGTCCGCCGGGTGCCGGATCGCCGCCACCACCCACTATGCGGAGCTGAAGGTCTATGCCTCCAATACCAAGGGGGTGATGAACGCATCCTGCGAGTTTGACGTGGACACCCTGCGGCCCACCTACCGGCTTCTCATCGGTATACCGGGCAAGTCCAACGCCTTTGCCATATCCCGGCGGCTGGGGCTTCCGGAGGAGATCATCCGGGATGCGGGGGAGCGTGTGGGCACGGCCACAGCCAGCTTTGAGGAGACCATCGAGAAATTGGAGCAGACCCGGCGGATGCTGGACCGGGACCGGATGGAGGCGGCGCGGCAACTGCGCCAGGCGGAGGAGGAGCAGAAAAAGGCGGCGCGGCTCCGGGCGGAGCTGGAGGTACGCCTGGAAAAGGCGGAGGACAAAGCCCGCCGGGAGGCCCAGCGGATCCTGGAAGAGGCCCGGGCGGTATCGGAGGACACGTTCCGGGAGCTGGACCGGATGCGCAGCCAGCGCAACGAGGAGGCAGACCACCAGCGGGTGAACGAGGCCCGGGCGGCTATGCGCCGGAGAATCAACGAAGCCCGCCAAGCCCTGGAGCGGCCGGAGGAGGAGCCGGAGGAAAGGACCTCCGCCCGCCCGGTGAAAGCGGGGGACATGGTGCTGGTACGGGCTATGGGAGTGAAGGCGCAGGTGGAGTCGGTGAGCGCCGACCGGGTGCTGGCCCTGCGGGCGGGGGCTATGCGGATCACCGTCCGGGAGGACGAGGTGCTGCTGCTGGAAAACGAGCGCCCCGCCCCGGTCAGGGCCACGGGCTACACCGGCCCGGGACTACAGGCAGCGGGAGTTTCCCCGGAGCTGGATATCCGGGGCATGGAAACCTTGGAGGCTGTCCCTGTGGTGGAACGGTACATTGACTCCGCCGCCCAAGGCAAGCTGGAGACGGTGACGGTAATACACGGGAAAGGAACAGGCGCCCTGCGGGCCGCCGTGCAGCAGGCGCTGAAGAAACACCCCCGGGTCAAGTCTTTCCGGCTGGGCCGGTATGGGGAAGGGGAAACCGGCGTGACTGTGGTTGAATTGAAGTAATCCCAGCGGAGGCGGTGTTTTTTTGCTGTGCAAAGCTCCAAAACAGAGAAAAACGGTTGACGCTGGAATGGGGTTTTGATAAAATCGAAGCAATGAAGGGCTATGGATATGGTTTCCAAATGCAAAATAAACATAGGGAGTGGCGAGTATGGTCAGCAAAGAAGTAGTCATCAGTAATCAGGTTGGGCTGCATGCCAGACCGGCGACGTTCTTTATTCAGAAAGCCAATGAGTATAAATGCAGCATCTGGGTGGAGAAAGACGAGCGGCGTGTAAACGCAAAGTCCCTGCTGGGCGTGCTGTCTTTGGGAATCGTAAAGGGTACCCCCATCACCATCATCGCCGACGGCTCCGATGAGGAAGAAGCGGTGACGGCGCTGGGCGCTCTCATCGAGTCGGATTTTTCCGAGTAAGCACAGAAAAAACGCAGGGCAAGGGCGTGTTGTTGCAACACGCCCTTGCTTTCTATGAAAGGACCGTCCCATGAGAGAAGAAAAACAAGGGATCCGGATGATGATCGTCTGCGCCTGCCTGTGGAGCACAGGGGGCGTGCTGCTGAAATTTGTCCCGTGGAACGCTTTCGTCACGGCGGGAGCCCGGGCGCTGATCGCAGGAGTGGTGGTTTTGGTTTACATAAAACTAAAACATATCCCCGTCCTGTTCAACCGCCATACCATTACCACCGGGACAGCCATGGGGCTGACCTGCACGCTGTTTGTTTTGGCCAACAAATACACCACAGCGGCCAACGCCATTGCCCTGCAGTTTACGGCGCCGGCGTTTCTGATGGTGTTTTCCGTGCTGCTCCACGGCCGGCATTTTTGCCGGCGGGACGTGACGGCGGTGCTGCTGACCATGGGAGGGATCGCCCTGTTTTTCCTGGACCAGCTCACCCCGGGACGGCTTTTGGGGAATGTGCTGGGCGTATGTTCCGGCTGCGCCATGGGGCTGATGTACCTGTTTATGGGCGAAGTGAACCAGCAGGAGAGGCTGAGCGCGGTGGTGGTGAGCGATGTGCTCTCGGTGGCGCTGGCTCTGCCGTTTTTGCTGTTCCAGCCGCCGGAGCTCACCACCGGGCCGGTGGTATGCATTTTGCTGCTGGGGGTGTTCCAAATCGGCATACCCTATGTCCTGTACGCCCTGGCGGCGGGGAAGTGCCCGGCTTTGGGATGCTGCCTGCTGTCGGCCCTGGAGCCGCTGCTGAACCCGGTATGGGTGCTTTTGTTCTACGGGGAGAGGCCGGGTCCCTTTGCCGTGGCCGGAAGCCTTGTGGTGATTGTAACGGTCACGGTCTGGAGCCTGGGAGGACGGGGGAAAAAGAGGCCGCTGGCCGCCTGACGGTTTTTCACCGGGGAGGGGTCCGGTGCGGAGAAACTTTTCGGGGGAGACGCTATGACCAGGCTGGAAGAACTTCGGGAAAAGGCCAATAAGCTCCCGCTGCTGCCCGGTGTATATATCATGCTGGACGGGGCGGGGGAAGTGATCTATGTAGGCAAGGCCAAAACCCTGAAAAACCGCGTAACCAGCTACTTCCGGGGGGAGCATCTGCCTAAGGTGGCGGCCATGGTGGACAAGGTGCGGGATTTTAACGTCATTGTGGCCTCCTCGGAGTTTGAGGCCCTGGTGCTGGAAAACTCCCTGATCAAGCGCCACCAGCCCCACTACAACATCCTCCTCCGGGACGACAAGGGGTATCCCTTCCTCCGACTGGACCTGCGGGAGGAGTACCCCCGGCTGACGATGAGCAACCATAACCACCGGGACGGGGCCCGGTATTTCGGCCCCTTTGGGGGCAGAGGACAGTCCCAGGAGATCATTGACACTCTGTGCAAGGCGCTGGGGTTGGCTACCTGCCGGCGGAAGTTTCCACGGGACATTGGCCGGGAGCGGCCGTGCCTGCAATACCAGATGGGGGCGTGCCGCGGCTGGTGCCGGGCGGACGGGCCGGGGCAGGAGGAGTACCGCCGGGCCATGGACAGCGCGGTGCTGATCCTGGAGGGGAAGAGCGGGGAACTGACGGGCCGGCTTCGCCGGGAGATGGAGCGGGCGGCGGAAGAGCTGCGTTTCGAGGAGGCGGCCCGGCTGCGGGACCGGCTGCGGGCGGTATCGGCTCTGGAAAACCGGCAGAAGGTTATTGCCGCCGCAGGAGCGGATACGGACGCGGTGGGATTTGTCCGGGGCCCAAGGAGCTGCTTTACCGTTTTGCACTACACAGGCGGGGATCTGGCGGGGAAGGATTTCTCCCTGCTGGAAGACCCGGTGGAAACCGATCCGGAGGCGCTGTCGGCTCTTCTGCGGCAATACTACGCCAACCGTTCCACCTGGCCCCGGGTCATCCTCCTACCCTTCGCCCCGGAGGACGGGGAGGAGATCGCCCGCTGGCTTACGGAGACGGCGGGCCGCCGGGTGAGCCTGGAAGTGCCCCAGAGGGGAGACCGGGTCCGGTTCGTCCAAGCGGCGGCGGTGAATGCCCGGGAGGAGATCCTTCGGGCCACCACAGCGGCGGAGCGCCGGAGCAAAACGCTCCTTTGGCTCCAGCAGGCTCTGGGGCTGGAGGCGTTTCCCCGGCGGATTGAGGCCTTTGATATTTCCAACACGGGCAATTTTGGCATTGTGGCGGCCATGACGGTCCACGTGGATGGGCGGCCGCTGAAACGGGACTACCGCAAGTTCCGCATCCGGGACACGAAAACCCAGGACGACTATGCGTCCATGCGGGAGGTGATTGCCCGCCGGTTCCGGGAGTACCTGGAGGGGGACGGGAAGTTCGCCCAATTGCCGGATCTGCTGTTTATCGACGGGGGCGCGGAACACGCGCAGGCGGCCCAGGGCGTGCTGGAGGAGCTGAAGCTGGCCGTGCCGGTCTTTGGCATGGTCAAGGATAACCGCCACCGCACCCGGGCTTTGGTGACACCGCAGGGCCGGGAGGTGGGAATCCAGGCCAACCCCGCCGCCTTTGCCCTGGTGGGCCGGATCCAGGAGGAGACCCACCGCTTTGCCATCGAGTATCACCGGAAGCTGCGGGACGGCGTAACCGGGTCGGAGCTGGACCGGATCCCCGGGGTAGGGGACAAGCGCCGGAATCAGCTCCTACGCCGGTTTGGCTCGGTGAAAGCCGTACGGGAGGCGGCTCTGGAGGAGCTGGAACAGGCGGTGCCGCGAAACACGGCCCGGGCTGTGTTCCAGTATTTTCACGGCGAGGAGGAGAAGGCATGCGAGTGATCACGGGCACCTGCCGGGCCTGCCGGCTTTTGGAGCCGGAGGGGATGGACATCCGGCCTACCGCCGGGGCGGTGAAGGAAGCGCTGTTTAACATCATCCAGTTTGACATTGAAGGCCGGCGGGTGCTGGACCTGTTTGCCGGTACCGGCCAGCTGGGCATTGAGGCGCTGTCCCGAGGGGCCGCTTCCTGCGTGTTTACCGATTCCAGCCGCCAGGCTGTGGGCCTGGTGCAGGAGAACCTGCGCCGCTGTGGGCTGCAGGGAACGGTGCTGCTGTGCGACGGGCTGGCCTATCTGCGGAGCGGTGGACAGTTTGATCTGGTTTTCATCGACCCGCCCTATGGCACGGGCCTGGACTCGGCGGCGGTGGAGGCCATCAAAGCGTTTGACATCCTGTCAAAGGGTGGTATAATGATTTGTGAATCCAGGACGGAGACCCGGCTGCCGGATATCCCGCCATCCTACGGGACCGTCCGCGCCTATCGCTACGGGAAGATCAAGCTTACCGTGATAACGAGAGGTACCGACTGATGCAGACAGCCATTTGCCCCGGCAGTTTCGACCCCATATCCCTGGGCCATCTGGATGTGATCCGCCGGGCGAGCCGGCTGTTCTCCCGGGTGGTGGTATGCGTTGTGGTCAACCGCAACAAGCATTCTGCCTTTACTCCGGAGGAGCGGGTGGATCACGTGCGCCGGGTGACGGCGTGCTTCGGAAACGTGTCCGTAGAGACATGGGACGGATTGCTGGTGGACTATGCCGCCCGGTTTGAGGAACCTGTGGTGGTGCGGGGGCTTCGGGCCCTGTCCGATTTTGAATACGAGTTTATGATGGCGCTGACCAACAAAAAAATGAACCCCCGGGTGGAGACCATATTCCTGGCTGCGGATGAGAAGTACACCTATCTCAGTTCCAGCACCGTCAAGGAGATTGCCGGCTACGGGGCGGACGTATCCCAATTTGTGCCGCCGGAGATCCTGGGGGACATTCAGCGGAAGTTTCAAAACAGGAGGAACCTTTGATGGATTACCAAGCCCTGGAGATCATCGATATGCTCTATACCATGATCGCGGAGGCCTGGGGCGTGCCGCTGGGCAACGAGAAGTGCATCATTGAGCGGGATAAGGCTCTGAACCTTCTGGACGACCTGAAGGCGCAGCTGCCCGTGGAGCTGAGCGAGGCCCGGCGCCTGGTGAATGCCCGGGATGAGTTCGTGGGCAGCGCCAAAAAAGAGGCCGAGTCCATTCGCCGTGTGGCGGAGGAGCAGGCGCGCAGCCTGGTGGATCAGCAGGAAGTGATCCGGGTGGCCCGGATGCGTGCGGAGGAGTTGATGCAGAACGCGGACACCAAGTCCCGGGAGCTGCGGAAGGTGGCCAGCGATTATCTGGACGACGCCCTGCGCCGTACGGAGGAGGCCGTGGCCGCTGCCCTGGAGAGCGTGCGCCAGTCCAGGGCCCAGTTCCGCTCCGCCGCCGGTCCAATGAACCAGCCCGGCCCGGATGCCCGGGCGGACGTGACCCTGGACGAGGTAGAAGAAATGGACGTGTGGGATAACGGCACCAACTGAGTTTTTTCCATATCCTGTACCTTCGACGCCGTTTTTCTTGCCGGAGGCACAAGTCTTTGCGGAAAACCGCAGAAAAGAAAAATTCCGAAAAAAAGGCAGGAGAATTTTTCTCTTGCTTTTTTTATGCCCCACTTTTATAATGTGCTTACGGAGTGGGGCAAAGTGGGGCAAAGTGCAGAAAAAACCCACGGGATACCCTCTGCCGGACGGGAGGTGGAGCTGGTGACGGGCGAGTATGAGCATACGCTGGATGCCAAGGGGCGTCTGGCGGTGCCAGCCAGGCTGCGGGAGGAGCTGGGAAGCGTGTTTTACGTGACCCTATCCATGGAGCGGTGCCTGTCGGCGTATTCCGGTGCCAGCTGGAAGGCGTTTACCGACAAATGCGACGCCATGCCCTACGTGCAGCAGCGGCGGATGCGCCCCCTGTTTGCTTTTGCCGCCCGGTGCGAGCTGGACGGCCAGGGGCGGATCCTTTTGCCCCAGAACCTGCGGGAGTACGCGGGGCTGGAGAAGGACGTGACCATAGTGGGCTGCAACAACCACGCCGAGCTGTGGGACAGCGCCCGGTGGCGGGAAGTGAATGCGCAGGAAATGACGCCAGAGAACATTGCGGCGGTGATGCGGGAACTGGAGTTCTGATGGCGGAGCACAAGAGCGTACTGCTGGAGGAATGTATCCAGTACCTGCAGATTAATCCCCGGGGCGTCTATGTGGACGGCACGGTAGGGTTAGGGGGACATTCCCAGGAGATTGCCCGGCGGCTGGAGGAAGGCGGGCGCCTGATTGCCATCGACCGGGACGAGACGGCCATCGCCCGGTCCCGGGAACGGCTGGCCCCCTGGCAGGAACGGATTACCTTTGTCCACGGAAACTTCCGGGAGCTGGGCGCAATTTTGGACGGCCTGGGTGTGAGACAGGCCGACGGGATGCTGTTTGACCTGGGAGTATCGTCACCGCAGCTGGATGAGGCGGAGCGGGGGTTTTCCTATATGCAGGATGCGCCGCTGGATATGCGCATGGACCGGGGGGACCCGGTGACGGCCTGGACGGTAGTGAACCGGTGGCCGGAGGAGGAGCTGCGGCGGATACTTCGGGACTATGGGGAGGAGCGGTATGCGCCCCGGATTGCCCGGGCCATATGCCGGGCTCGGGAGGAAAAGCCGGTGGAGACCACGCTGGAGCTGGTGGACGTGGTAAAGGGCGCCATGCCGCCGCCGGCCCTGCGGGAGAAGCAGCATCCGGCAAAGCGCACGTTCCAGGCCATCCGGATCGCCGTCAACGACGAGCTGGAGGCGGTGCGGGACATGCTGGAGGCGGCCATGGACCGGCTGGCTCCGGGAGGAAGGCTGTGCGTTATCAGCTTTCATTCTCTGGAGGACCGGTTGGTCAAAAACGCCATTCATGACCGGGAGGATGGATGCACCTGTCCCCGGGATTTTCCCGTATGCGCCTGCGGGTTTGTGCAGACCATGCGTACCGTGACGAAAAAACCGGTAGTCTCCGGCCCGCGAGAGCTGGAGGAGAATCCCCGGGCCCGCTCGGCGAAGCTCCGGGTGGCGGAACGGATCGGAAAGGACGTGCCTTATGGCGGGAGAGCATACAAGCCGGCGCAGGTATAGCCCGGTATTCGGAAATCTGGCCTATGATCTGGACACGCTGACGCCGGAGGCGGAGGAATACGCGCCCGAGCCGGCTCCGGTGCGGGAGCTGCCCCAGGCGGTCCGGCGGCGGAGCCCGTCGGTGCCGGCGGGGCTGGTAATTGGCGCGGTATTTGCGGGGGCCCTGCTGGTAGCGGCCCTGCTGGGCCGCGTACATCTGACGGCGCTGAACGACCAGGCGGTGGAACTTACGGAACAAGTCCAGGCGTTGGAGACGGAGCAGGCCATACTGCGAATTCGGTACGAGGAGACGTTTAACCTGGAGGAGATCGAGCGGGTGGCCACGGGAGAGCTGGGAATGCAGCCCCCCCGGAGCGACCAGATCTGTTATGTGTCCGGCCAGCTCCCGGATCAGGCCACCGTGCTGGCGGCGCCGGAGGAGAATGGCTTTCTAAAGAGGATTACCGACGCGGTGGGGGCATGTTTCCGCTGAAAGGGCCGTATAATGATGCGTAACCTGATTTATGCAAGGAGAATTCCATGCCCAAATCCGAGAAGACCGGCGGCGCCGGACCCAATCGAATGATGCTGCGCCGCGCACTGTTTCTTTTGGCAGTGTGCGGCATAGTTGCATTTATCGTGCTGGCGGTACAGCTGTTCCGGCTGCAGATTCTGCGGCACCAGGACCTGGAGAGCGCTGCGCTGGAGCAGCAGATGCGCCAGACATCTCTTACGGCCGGCCGCGGTACCATCTACGACCGGAACGGAGATATCCTGGCTATGAGCGCCACCACCTACACCGTCTACCTCAGTCCGGCGGAGATCTCCATGTACGGCGAGGACGTCCAGGTCATTGCCCAGAACCTGGCTCAGCTGCTGGGCGGGGACTACGACAAAATTTTGGCCATGGCCCAGGACCGGAAGAGCTGGTACAAAACGGTGGCCCGGAAAATCGACGAGGATCTGGCAAACGCGGTCCGCGAGTTTAAAAACCAGTATGATATCCGAGGGGTCAAGGTGGAGCCGGACACAAAACGGTATTACCCCTACTCCTCCTTGGCGTCCCACGTGATCGGCTTTGTGGGGATGGAAAATACGGGCCTGGCGGGGATTGAGTACGCCTATGACGAGACGCTCACGGGCGTTAACGGCAGCATCCTTCGGCTGAAGAACTCCGCCGGGACGGATATGCTTTTTAACGGGTACGAGGAATATGTGGCGGCCAGGGACGGCTGCAGCATTTACCTGACCCTGGACACCACGCTCCAGTACTTTCTGGAGAAGAGCCTGCGCCAGGCGGTGGAGGACTACGACGTGCAAAACGGCGCGGCGGGGATCCTCATGGACCCGCAGACGGGGGCAATCCTGGCAATGGCGTCTTTGGGGGATTTTGACCTAAACGATTACCAGACGGTAGCTCCGGAGATCCAGGCGCAGATCGACGCCTGCTCCACGCCGGAGGAGGCGGCGGCCATGCTGGCGGCGGCCCAGCAGCGCCAGTGGCGCAACAAGGCCATTTCGGATACCTATGAACCGGGCTCCACCTTTAAGATTATCACCCTGGCCATTGCCCTGGAGGAGGGGCTGGCGGATATGGACAGCACCTTCGCCTGCGGAGGCAGCATGACGGTGCCGGGGCGGGGCAAGCCGCTGCGGTGCTGGAAGACCGCCGGCCACGGGTCCCAGACGTTGACCCAGGCGGTCCAGCACTCCTGCAACGTGGCCTTTGCCACCCTGGGGCTGCGGATCGGCGGAGAGACCTACTACCGGTACTGCGAGGCTTTTGGCTTTTTCCAGGGGAACGAGGATTCCTCCGTCCCTCTGACCGGCACTACGGGGATCACCTTGCCGGGGGAGAGCGGCAGTATCTGGTGGAGCCGGGACGTGTTCTGCGATACGGAAAACCTGTCGCAGTTGGCGGCGGCTTCCTTTGGGCAGACCTTTAATATTACGCCGCTGCAGCTGATCACGGCGGTGAGCGCCTGCTGCAACGGCGGGTATCTGATGCAGCCGTATGTGGTGGACCGGATTACCGACGCGGAGGGGAACGTACTGACGCAGACGGAGCCAACCGTAATCCGGCAGGTGATCAGTGAGGAGACCAGCCGGGAGGTCAACCAGATCCTGGAACAGGTGGTCTGCGATACCAAGGAGGGAACGGGAAAGAACGCCTACGTGGCGGGGTATCGGGTAGCGGGGAAAACGGGCACCTCGGAGAAAGTGGCCCAGGATGTATCCGGCGGCGCCAAGGAGTATATCGTGTCGTTTATTGGCTACGCCCCGGCGGACGATCCCCAGGTAGTATGCCTGATCCTGCTGGATACCCCATCCAACGAGACGGGGATTTACATATCCGGCGGCCAGATGGCCGCGCCCACCGTAGGACGGATCCTGGGAGACGTACTGCCCTACCTGGGAGTGCAGGCCCAGTACACCCAGGAAGAGGAGGCCTGCCTGGATAAGACGGTGCCGGCCCTGACGGGCATGGAGCTGGAGGAGGCAGTCCGCATACTGGCCGAGGCGGGGCTGAACTGCCGTACCGAGGGAACGGGAACCGTGGTCACCGGGCAGCTTCCGGCATCGGGGGCGGTAGTGGCCGCGGGCAGCACGGTGATCCTCTACGCCGGGACGGAGATCCCCGCCATGCCGGCGGAGGTGCCGGACCTTACCGGGATGCTCTACTCCCAGGCCCGGGATGAACTGGGAAGGCTGGGGCTGTTCCTGCGTTCGGATTCCACCATTCTGGCGGATTCGGATACGGTGCGCGTGGCCTTTCAGGACGCGGAACCCGGTACGGGAGCCCGGCCTGGGACGGTTATCCAGGTCACTCTGGTAAACGATGACGACAGCACATACGGAATTTACTGAGACAAAGGAAACGGAGGCGCCATGAAACTCAAAGATGTCCTCAAAGAGATCCCAGCCGTTATGGAAGGGGCGTCGCCCGACACGGAGATCAACGGCATATGCTACGACTCCCGGAAGGCCCGGCCGGGGGACCTGTTCGTGGCGGTGCGGGGGTATGAATCCGATGGACACCGGTTCATTCCGGCGGCCCGGGCAGCCGGGTGCGCGGCGGTGCTGTGCCAGGAACGGCCAGAGGAGGAGGGACCCTGGGTATGCACGCCGGACAGCCGCCTGGCGCTGGCGCTGGCAGCCCGGAACTTCTATGGCAGCCCTGCCTCAGAGATGCAGGTGGTGGGCATTACCGGCACCAACGGGAAGACCACTACGGCGGTGCTGGTCAAGCAGATGCTGGAAACCTGCCTGGGGGCCAAGGTGGGGCTGGTGGGCAGCGTATGCAACATGATTGGAGACGAGGAACTCCACGCGGAGCATACCACCCCGGAGTCATCGGATCTGCAAGCCCTTTTCCGCCAGATGGTAGATGCCGGGTGCCGGTGCTGTGTCATGGAGGTGTCCTCCCATTCCCTGGTGCTGCACCGGGTGGCGGGCGTGGAATTTGCCGTAGGGGTGTTTACCAACCTGTCCCAGGACCACCTGGATTTTCACGGGACGATGGAGGAATATGCCAAGGCCAAGGCGAAGCTGTTTCGTCAGTGCCGGCAGGCGGCGGCCAATATGGATGATCCCTGGTATTCGCAGGTGCTGGGGGAGGCGGCGTGCCCGGTGCTGACGTATTCCGCCACCAGCGACCGGGCGGGGCTGAGCGCCCGGGACATACGCCTATCGGCGGATGGGGTGCGGTTCTGTGCCCTGGAGGAGTCGGGGCTGGAACGGGTATTCCTGGGCCTTCCGGGTCAGTTTTCCGTATATAACGCCCTGGCGGCCATAGCCTGCGGCCGGCTGCTGGGCCTCTCCCTACGGGAGTGCGCCGGTGCGCTGGCCACGGCTCGGGGGGCCAAAGGCCGTGTGGAGCCGGTACCTACGGACGGGGATTATAACATTTTCATTGATTATGCGGTGACGCCGGATGCCATGGAGAACGTCCTTACCACCCTCCGGGGAGTGACCCGGGGACGGTTAGTCATCCTCTTTGGCTGCGGCGGGGACCGGGACCGGAAAAAGCGGTCGCTGATGGGGGAGATCGCCTGCCGCCTGGCAGATTACGTGGTGGTGACAAGCGATAACCCCCGCACGGAGGAGCCCATGGCCATCATCCAGGAGATCCTGGCTGGGATGGAAAAAAGCCGTACACCACGGAAGGTCATTGAAAACCGGCCGGAGGCCATCCGCTGGGCTATTGAAAACCACCGGCCCGGGGACGTGATCCTTCTGTGCGGGAAGGGGCACGAAGACTACCAGATCATTGGCAAAGAGAAAATTCACATGGATGAGAGAGAGATTGTAGCCCAGGTCCTAGCGGAGCGCGCCGCCGGCGGCCGGGGAAAATAACAGGGAAGAACAGAGGATAAGAGGATGACGATAAAACTGATAACAGCGCTGGTGCTGGGCTTTTTCCTGGCCAGCGGCGTGGGGGCCTTCCTGGTACCCTGGCTGCGGAAGATCAAAGCCGGCCAGGCCATCCGGGAGGACGGTCCAACCTGGCATATGAAAAAAAGCGGCACGCCTACCATGGGAGGGCTCATGTTCATTGCCGCGGAAGCGGTGGTGTGCCTGACGGTAGGCTTTGAGCCCCTGGTGGAAGGGGACTGGGGGCATATTTTCGTTCTGCTTTTTGGGCTGGTTTTTGGCATTATCGGTTTTTTGGACGACTATGAAAAGCTTCGGCATAAGGCGAATCTGGGCCTGACGGGCAAAATGAAGTTCCTTCTCCAGCTGGCCGCCGCCATTTGCTTTTTGTTCCTGCTGCGCCGGGCGGGGTACCTGAGCCCCAACCTGTACATTCCCTTTTGGAACACGACGGTGCCGATCTCCGAGCCGGTGTATTTCATTTTTGCGGCTTTCGTGATTGTGGGCACGGTCAACGCAGTGAACCTTACAGACGGGGTGGACGGCCTGGCGGCCGGGACCTGCATCCCGGTATTCCTATGCTTTTCGGCCATCGCCTTTTGCTGGGGAAAGGGATTTGACGGCCTGGGGATTTTCTCCGCGGGGCTCACCGGCGCCCTGATGGGGTTCCTCATCTATAACTTTAACCCCGCCCGGGTTTTTATGGGGGATACAGGTTCCCTGTTTTTGGGCGGGTGCATTGCGGGCATGGCCTTCGCCCTGGACGCGCCGTTGATTTTAGTGCCTTTGTGCATCATGCCCATCATCGAAACGCTCTCGGACATCATCCAGGTAACGTGGTTCAAACTGTCCCACGGAAAACGGGTGTTCCGAATGGCTCCTTTCCACCACCATCTGGAGATGGGCGGCTGGTCGGGGCGGAAATGGAGAGAAAAAGAAATCTTCGTCCTGTTTTTCACCGTGACGTTGGTCATGGCGGTGATCTCCCTGGCGGGAGTGGCGGGACGCTATTCCTTCTGAGCTTTTACAGAGTACCGCGGAGGTATCCATGCAATACAGCGGGGCCAGGCTGGCCTATCCCACGCAAGAAGCGCCGGAACGGGGGAATCTGCCCGATCTGCCGTTTCTGCTGCTGACAGTGCTGCTGCTGGCCATTGGGGTCATCATGGTGCTCTCCGCCAGCTTTGCCAGCGCCTACTATGACCTGCAGGGGGAAACGGGGCACAACCCCGCCTACTATTTCATCCGGCAGCTGGTATTTGCTCTGGCCGGGATCGGGGTCATGATAGCCTGTTCCCGGATCCCCATGGTTGTGTACCGCCGCCTGTCCCGCCTGGCTATGATCGTCGCCCTGGGCTGCCTGGGGGCAGTCCTGGTGGTGGGAACCGTGGTCAATGGGGCCAGGCGGTGGATTAACCTGGGCTTTACCACCTTCCAACCGTCGGAAATCACAAAAATCGCAATAATACTTTACTTTTCTGCGCTGATATGCAAATATAAAGACCGTATGCGAACCTTCCGGTATGGCATACTGCCCTTTGCCGCAGTGCTGGGGGCAGTGGTGGCGCTGCTGGTATTGGAACCGCATTTTTCCGCCTCCATTATTATTCTGATGATAGGTGCGGTGATGCTGTTCCTGGGTGGCGTACGGTTGTATTGGTTTTTGGGCGGGGCGGCTCTGCTGACGGCCGGCGGCACGGTGGCCGTGATTTTCGTTCCTTATGTACGGGAACGGGTGGCGTCGTTTTTAGACCCATTTTCCGATATTACCGGCGACGGCTGGCAAATTGTCCAGTCTCTGTACGCCATTGGATCCGGAGGCCTGCTGGGCTTGGGCCTGGGCCAGAGCCGGCAAAAATACTTATACCTGCCGGAGGAGCACAACGATTTTATCTTCTCCGTGGTATGCGAGGAACTGGGGTTTATCGGCGCGGTACTGATCCTGAGCCTGTTTGCCCTACTGATCGTCCGGGGCTACCGGCTGTCCATGCGGTCCAGGGACCGGTTCAGCTTTTTGGTGGGCTGTGGCGTGACATCCATGCTGGCCCTGCAAGTGATTTTGAACGTGGCGGTATGCACCAGCCTTGTCCCATGCACGGGGATCTCCCTGCCTTTTTTCAGCTACGGCGGCACGGCCCTTCTAATCCAGATGGCGGAGGCGGGGATCATTCTAAGCATATCCCGGGAATTGCCCGGCGCGCCGCCCCGGCGGGGGAGAGAACCGCCGGGACCTCGGGCGGAGGAGAAAACCAGGAAAACGGAGAGAGAGGCATGAGGTTTCTATTTGCCTGCGGCGGTACCGCGGGCCATATCAACCCGGCAGTAGGGGTAGCCGGACGGCTCCGCGAGCTGCTGCCGGACTGCGAGATCTTATTCATCGGCGCCGAGGGAAAGATGGAGACGGAGCTGGTCCCCCGGGAGGGGTACAACATCCGGACCGTGAGCATATCCAACCTCAGCCGGCAGCTCAGCGGGGAAGGGCTTCTCCACAATTTCAAGGCAGCCCGGGACCTTTTGAAATCGGTGCCGGCCTGCCGGAAGATTCTGCGGGAGTTTTCCCCGGATGTGGTGGTAGGCACGGGAGGGTACGTGTGCTATCCGGTCCTGTCCCAGGCCGCCCGGCTGGGCATCCCCACGGCGGTGCACGAGAGCAACGCCGAGCCGGGCTTGACCACCCGGATGCTGGAACGGGACGTACGCCTGATTTTGGTGGGATTTGAGAGCGCCCGGGCAAACTACCGCCATCCGGACAAGGTGCGCGTCACGGGCACACCGGTGCGCCTGGGATTCATGCGGGGAGACCGGAAGACAGCCAAGGCAGCGCTGGGATTGAACCCGGAGGAGCCGCTGGTAGTCTCTATATGGGGGAGCCTGGGGGCCACGGAGATGAACAAGACCGTAGCCGGGTTTATTAAGCTGGGCATGGAGCGGGGCGGCTTCCGCCTGATCCATTCCGCCGGGAAACGGGGGATCGACTCCATGACCCGGTACATGAAAGAGGAGCTGGGTCTGTCCGGCTGGGAAGAGGCCGGGTTTTCCGTCCGGGATTACATATATGATATGCCCCAGGTCATGGCGGCGGCAGACCTGGTTTTGTGCCGAAGCGGGGCGTCCACCTTGGCGGAGCTGGCGGCCATGGGCAAGCCTGCGGTTTTGGTGCCCTCCCCCAACGTGGTGCATAACCACCAGGAGAAAAACGCCCGGGTCCTGGAACGGGCGGGGGCGGCCAAGGTGCTGCTGGAAGGGGAGGCGACGCCGGAGAAGCTTCTGGAAACGGTGTCGGAGCTTTTGTCCGACCGGCCGGCGCTGGAGGCCATGTCCCGAGCCATGGAAGACATGGCGGTGGAAAACGCCACAGACGAGATTACATCCCTGGTCCTGTCCCTGGCGGCGGGAGAGTAGGACCTGACAGAGGGGGGCCATGACATCCTCCTTTGCCTCTGCATAGTATGGCGTGAAATCTGCTATGCGGAGGAGAGAGAATGAGCATTTGGCATGTGACGGGCGGGGAACGGCTCCGTGGCAGCCTGCGGATACAGGGCTCCAAAAACGCCGTTCTGCCTGTGATTGCCGCCTCGCTGCTATGCAGCAGCGAGACGGAGCTGACGAACTGCCCCCGGCTGAGCGACGTGGAGGCTGCCATGGACATCCTGCGGTATCTGGGGTGCCAGGCAGAGCGGGACGGGGACGTGCTGACCATCGGTTCGGCCAGCCCGTCCCGCTGTGACATTCCCCGGGATCTGATGCACCGGATGCGCTCGTCGGTGATTTTCCTGGGGCCGATGCTGGCCCGGTTTGGGGAAGCCCATGTGTCGGTACCCGGCGGATGCGAACTGGGACCGCGGCCCATTGACCTGCATCTGCAGGCCCTGCGGCTTTTGGGCGCGGAGATCCGGGAGGAGCCTGGGGGGATCGTCTGCCAGGCAGCCCGGCTGCGGGGCGCGGAGATCCCTTTGACGCTACCCAGTGTGGGAGCCACTGAAAACGCCATGATTGCCGCCTGCGCGGCGGAAGGGGAGACGGTAATCTACAACGCCGCCCGGGAACCGGAGATTGAGACGCTCCAGGAATACTTGCGCCTTTTAGGTGCGCAGATCAGCGGAGCGGGCTCGCCGGTGATCCGCGTGAATGGATTTACCCCTCGGGAACACGCAGGCCTGCGCATCCCGCCGGACCGGATTGCGGCGGCTACCTATTTGTGCTGCACGGCCTGTGCCGGAGGCGATGTGGACCTGCTGGACGCGGAACCGGACCACATGGCGCCGGTGCTGGAGACCCTGGAGGCCATGGGCTGTGCGGTGACGGCCCGGCCCGGTCATGTACATATCGGCGTATCCGGCCGTCTGCGGGCGCCGGGGGCTGTGGTTACCCGGCCATACCCGGGGTTTCCCACAGACGCCGCCCCGCTTCTCATGGCGGCATGCCTGAAGGTGACGGGGCCGGCCGTGTTTATTGAAAACATCTTTTCCGGCCGGTACCGGCATGCCGAGGAGCTTCGCCGCCTGGGTGCGGACATCACCATCCGGGGCCCTCTGGCCATGGTGACGGGAGTGGAGAGCCTGCACGGGGCGAACTTGACCAGTCCGGACCTGCGGGGTGGGGCGGCGTTGGTTGCGGCGGCCCTGGGTGCGGAAGGACCGTCTTTGGTGTATGACGACGGGCACATCCGCCGGGGCTACGACGGCCTGGAGGAGTCCCTGCGGGGGCTGGGCGCCCAGATCTGGTGTGAGGGCGGAGAACGTTACTGAAGATTGCAAAGGAGATATTGATATGGCGGAGGAGTACAGCGGGTCCCAAGGCCGGGTCCGTACGGGCAGCGCTTGGCGGGCCCCTCTGGCGCTGGTCCTGCTTTTTGCGGTGGCCGTGATTTTTATGAGCCTGTTTTTCCGGGTGGCCCGGATCGAGGTGGTCAACGCCTCCGAGTATACCGACGAACAGGTGGTGGAAGCGTCGGGGATCGAGATGGGGGCGAACCTGTTTTTCATCGACCGGTTTTCCGTGGCCAGCCTGATTTTCTCCGGTCTGCCCTATGTGGAGACGGTGCACATCCAGCGGGAGCTGCCCAACACGGTGGTTATCCAGATTGTCGGTACCGCCGCCTCCGCCTACGTAACGGTGGGGAACGATATATGGCTTATGGACCGGCAGGGAAAGCTCCTGGAAGCGGTGGATGAGAGCCAGACGGAGGGGCTGCCCTACATCCAGGGGCTGAGCCCCGCCTCTCCCGTGGAAGGGGAGGTTATGGTGGTGGATGGGGAAGACAGCGCCCGCCTGGAGTACGCCATGGCCCTTTTGGATGCCTTTACAGCAGAAGGGATCTTGGATAAGGTGTCCTGGGTGAACCTGGAGGATGTACAGGACCCATCCATGGAGTATGAGGGACGGCTGACGGTCTATCTGGGCCCCAACGAGGAAGTCCCCCGGAAGATTGCTCAGTTCGAAAACGTCCTAAGCCAACTTTCGGAGGGAGATACGGGAATATTGCGTTTTACCGGCGGAACGTCCTGGACATACAGCCCAGACTGACCCTGTCAGGCGTGAGGAATTTTACCGGCGGAACAAAATTATGGCTCTGTTTGACATAATGCTGTTGACCTGTGGGCAAAATCGTTATAAAATAGCAAAGAATAGGGCTATAAGACGAATACGTTCCCTTAAATATACAGCCGGGAGGAGAAAAGATGTCGTATACACAGGATACCGGTTCGGAAAGTGTAGTGGTCATCAAGGTGCTTGGCATCGGTGGCGCGGGCAACAACGTAGTCAACCGCATGGTCGGCTCCGGGGTGAAGGGCGTGGAATTCATTGCCGTCAACACGGACAGGCAGGCCCTGGCCGTATCCACAGCCGAGCAGAAGATCCAGATTGGAGAAAAAGTAACTCACGGGCAGGGTGCTGGTTCCGACCCGGAGATGGGAAAGCGGGCGGCGGAAGAGAGCCGCAACGATATTACAAAGGCCCTGGAAGACGCGGATATGGTGTTTATCACCGCCGGCATGGGCGGCGGCACGGGCACGGGGGCGGCCCCCACGGTGGCGGAACTGGCCCGGGACGCGGGGATCCTCACGGTGGGCGTGGTGACGAAGCCCTTTTTCTGGGAAGGCAAGCGGCGTATGGACCAGGCCCGGAAGGGCGTAGAAGAGCTCATGGGCAAGGTAGATAGCCTGCTGATCATCCCCAACGACCGGCTGAAATACGCCAGCCCGGAGAAAGTGACGCTGGCTAATGCCTTTGAGATTGCCGATGACGTGCTTATCAAGGCGGTGCGCAGCATCTCCGAGCTTATCAAGAGCACAGGGTTTATCAACCTGGACTTTGCGGATGTGACGGCTATCATGAAGGACGCCGGCATGGCGCACATGGGCGTGGGCCGGGCGGCCGGAAAGAACAAGGCGGAGGAGGCGGCCAAGATTGCCGTTTCCAGCCCGCTGATGGAGACATCCATCGACGGGGCCCACGGGGTGCTTATCAACATTACCGGATCGATGGACATGGGCCTGGACGACGTGGAGGCGGCGGCCACCTTGGTGCAGGCAGCGGCGCATCCGGATGCCAACATCATTTTCGGCGCGGGCTTTGACAATTCCCTGGAGGACGAGATCGTGGTTACGGTTATTGCCACCGGGTTTTAGGAGAAAAACCCCGCCTGCCGGCCGGAAGTCGGGGTGCAGGAAGAGAACAGGGATGCCAACCTCTTCTCTGGCGCCAGGGAGAAGGCGGAAAACGCCCAGCCCGGCGCGCCGGCCTCTGCCGATACGGAGGATCCCTTCGATACCATTTTCCGTATCTTCAACAGCAAATAAAAGGGAGCTTTGAAAAAGGCATTCCGCCATACCCGGCGGAATGCCTTTTCCGCGCCCTGCCGTGCTGTGCCCCAGGGCGGAAGAAGGACCTTGCCGGCGGGCTCACGCGTCCGGGAGAGCGGCGATCTCTCCGGCGGAGACTTCAAACGCCGTGCGGGTGACGGGTTCCCCGTTGATGTTTTTTATGTATTCCCGGCTCTGGATGCGGCCCAGCACCCGGACGCGGGTTCCCACTGCCCAGCCGGCGGCTAAGCGGGCGTTTTGCCCCCAGGCGATACAGGGAAGATAGTCGCTGCGCCCGTAGTGGCGGTTGACGGCTATCATGAGGTCACAGATCTCCCGTCCCATGGGTGTGGTACGGCGGTTGGGCGGCTTGCACAGAGTGCCCAGCAGTTCCACCTGATTCTCCCATACGTTTTCCTCGGGCGGCCCGATTTCCCGGGCAAACACCGTGATCACCAGGCGGCTGCCCTCGCCGCTGCGGTTGTTGAAGGAACGGAGCTCTCCTCCCACCTGCAGCAGCCCTGCCCGGGAGGGCCGCAGCTCTGGCAGCAGCTCCTCACGGAGAATGATGTTCAGCCGGTCCATAGTACCGGACAGCCGGGATACCTCCAGGGGAAAGGTGAAAAACCGTTCCAGACGGCTTGCGTGTGAAAAAGCGGGGTCTCCTGCGGGAGCGCCGCAGAGCAGGACATGGTTCATATTTTGCATTTCATCCATCGTAAACACCTCACAAAACACCTCACAAGATGGTATTCCCGGCAGCGGGAAGATATGCCCGCCGGGGAAAACACTTGGCAAAAGTGCCCGAAAGTGATAAAATGGAGCAAAGGAGTGAGTGCTTCCATGGATTTGAAAGAAATTTTATCCCGCTGTGACCATACTCTTCTGCGCCCGGACTGCACGGCCCAGGAGATCCGGGAGCTGTGCGACCAGGCAATCCGATACGGCTGTGCCACGGTGTGCATCCCGCCGACGCATGTGGCGGGAGCCCGGCGCTACGTGGGGGATCGGATGAAGATCTGCACGGTGGTGGGGTTCCCCAACGGGTATGCCACGCCGGTGGTTAAAGCGTTCGAAACCGACGATGCGGTAAAAAACGGCGCCGATGAGATCGACATGGTGATAAACCTGTGCATGGTGCGGGACCAGTGCTGGGATAAGCTCCAGGACGAGATCAGCCGGGTGCGGCGGGCCTGCGGGGGCCGTCTGCTTAAGGTGATCATTGAGTGCTGCCTGCTCACCCAGGAGGAGAAGATCCGCATGTGCCAGATTGTCTCCCAGTCCGGGGCGGAGTACATTAAGACATCCACCGGCTTTTCCACCGGCGGGGCCACGTTTGAGGACGTACGTCTGCTGCGGGAGCACTGCTCTCCGGAAGTAAAGGTCAAGGCGGCCGGAGGGATAACGACCCTGGAGGATGCCAGACAGTTCCTGGAACTGGGCGCCGAGCGCCTAGGTACCAGCCGGATTGTCAAGCTGGCCATGGAGGCCGAGGCCTGAGGCCTGGCTCAGGGCAACCGAGAACCATACCGCCGCAAGGCAGTCCGAAGGGCGGGAGCATACACGGCGCCCCGGGAAACCGGGGCGCCGCGGCCATACCCGGCTTTCCCGGGCAATGAATTGACATGGATTCGACACCATGGTATAATTTTAGCACCTCAAAGCAGAGGAGTGATCGCATGGCGGATAAGGAAAGATACGGGGAAACGGAGGAGCTTTCCCGGGATTCTGACGCTTTGGACCCTTCGGAGGGCGTACCGGCTCCGAAGGAGGAAGGGGCGGCGGAGGGATCCGCTGTGCCGGAAGAGGAGAGCGCCTTGGCGGATGGGGCGATCCCGGAGGGGTCAGTTCCGGAGGCCGTTGGGACGGATACAGAGATGGAGCCGTCCCTTCCCCAGGAAGAGAGCGCCGCACCCCAGGAAGGGGAGGCGCCGTTGCCGGAAGGGGAACTTTCGCAGCCGCCTGAGGCGGAAGAGGCGCCGGCCCTTGAGGAGACGGAAGAAGCCGGTTCCCGCATCAGCGGCATCCGCCTGGCGGAAGGGATCTGCCAGGCCCTGCTGGCGGCCGGTGGGCAGGAACGATTTCACGGGGGCGTGCGCCCGGATAATGTGACTGTACAGGACGGCCAGGTGTATCTCGGGCCGCGCCTAAAACATGGAGTGGGAGAGTTTACTCCGCTGGAACTGGAATATATGGCGCCGGAGCTGTTTTGGGACGGCATACGGTCCCCAGCGGCGGATGTATATTCCGTGGGCTTGGTGCTGTATTCGGTATACAATTATGGCCGGCTACCGTTTTGGCCGTCCACCGGGGCGGTAACGCCCAACATCCGTGCGGGAGCGCTTCAGCGGCGGATGAGCGGGGACGATGTGCCGCCCCCGGCCGCCGGGGGACGGGAGCTAAGGGAGATTATTCTGCGGGCACTGTCCTTCCGAACGGAGGAACGATGGCAGGATGCCCGGGAACTGTTGGATGCGCTGGGAAGCTGTGAGGAAGAAGAGGAACCGGCGGACATCTCCCTGGTGCTGACGGGCGAAGTGGAACGAAGAACAGGCGTTCCGGAGCCGGCTGCGATGCGGAAGCCGTCTCTGATCTCGGACACGGAAACGGACGAGGAATTTTCCCGGCGCACGTCGCGCCGCCGCCCGTCCCGCCGGCGAGGGCCGTCTTGGGCTTGGGTGGTGGTGCTGGTAGTCCTTATTGCCGGCGCACTCGTTTTGCTTTTGCGGGACCAGGGTCAGCGGAGCCCTGGCCTGGTGAACGGGACGCCGGATGCGGTGATCAGCAACATACCCACAGCCACACCAGTTATCACCGCAACGCCTACCATGGAGGCAACCGATACCCCGGAACCTACTGCCGTTCCGGAAGGGCCACGGTTTGTCGCCTACCGGGAAGATGTGAGTTGGAGCGAGGCGCAGGCGCGCTGTGAGGAACTGGGCGGACGTCTGGCCATGCCCATTACCCAAGATGAGCTGGAAGAAATCATTCAGGTGTGCGAGCAGGCAGGACTTCAGAAGGTTTGGCTTGGCGCCCACCGCCAGGAGGATGATTCCTGGATATCTACCAGCGGGGATATGGTAATGTTTTTCTTCTGGGGGGACAATGAACCATCCTTTGTGGATGCTGGAGACGGCGCTGCGGAGGATTACATGATGCTCTGGTACTACGACGGCCAGTGGAGCGGCAACGACAGCCGGGAGGATCCTTTGGAGGATTATTATTGGGCCTATGCCGGCCAGATTGGCTTTGTCTGCCAGATGTACTAAGGATACATAGCCTGCCTTTGCGCGGGCATGCGATACGGCGGCGGGAACACATCCCGCCGCCGTATTGCGCCGGCATGAACCCGGCTTGAGCCGCCGCAAACGAGGTTATAAAGAGCGGCGTGACCATGGTCACGCCGCTCTTGCCGCATAGCCGGCAGTGCCAGCGCCGGGCTCTTTCCCAGGGAAGCGGGCACACCGGAGGAAGATGGTCATTTGCCAGCCAGCTTTTCGCTCCGGAGAAGAGCGAGGTATCCGGCAATGAAAAAAAGGATCAGGGCGCCAATCCCGGCCCGGGTGCCCCACTCCACGCCGGTGGCGTCGGTGCCCCGGAAAACCAGGGAACAAAGGAAGATCACCAGAGGGCCGAGAAAATCCGCAAATTTGCCGAAGATGTCGAAAAAGCCAAAATATTCGTTGGACTCCTCCTTGGGGATCAGCTGGCCAAAGTGGGAACGGGAGAGAGCCTGAATACCTCCCTGGCACATGCCGACAGCCACGGCCAGAACCCAAAAATGCCAGTTTTTGGACAGGAAAATGCCAAAAACGCTGATGCCAATGTACATGAGGATGTAGGCTTTGATCAGTCGGAAGGCCCCGTATTTTCCGGCCAGCTTTCCAGCGTAAATGGCACAGGGGAAGGCGACAAACTGGGTCAGGAGCAGGGCCAATATCATGCTGATGGTGTCCAGGCCCAGGGCCGCGCCGTAAGCGGTTGCCATACTGATGATGGTGTACACTCCATCGATATAGAGGAAATAGCCTAAGATAAAGCAGGCCAGGCTCTTATCCTGCCGGATTTTCCGGAAGGTGCCCAGCAGGCGGGTGAACAGGGCCTTTAGGGGGATGCCGTCCTGGGCGCGTTTTAGATAGTGAGTCTGCCGGACGTGCAGCAGAGTGGGCAGGGAACAGACAGCCCACCACACGGCGGTGATGAGAAAACCAATGCGGTATCCCCAAATGTTTTCTGTGCCCAGCACCACCAGCACCACAATGGCCAAAATAAAGGGGATGCAGCTTCCAATATAGCCCCAGGCGTACCCGCTGGTGGAAACCCGATCCATGCGCTCGTTGGTGGTTACATCGGTGAGCATGGAATCGTAAAACATATTGGCGGCCGCATAACCTACCCTGGCCAGGATAAACAGGATTAGAAAAACCAGCCAATGGTTGGCAAAAGCCAGGCCCACACAGCTGGCCAGCCCTACAATCAGCGCCACCAGCCAGGATTTTTTCTTCATCCCTTCATAGTCAGCCAGCGTTCCCAGAATGGGGGAGAGGACTGCCATAATCAAAACGGCGATGGAAGTTGTGAGCCCCCAGAGGCCAAACTCACTGGTAATGCTGGCCTGCTGTTCCTGGGTGAGTTCCGCCATACCCATAAGGATGGCAAAGGCAATAGGTATAGTCGTAGAGATAATCATGGAAAAGGCCGAGTTGGCCACATCGTAAAAAGCCCAGCTCTTTTCCACCTTGGTCAGGCGATCCCGCTGCTTTACGGCCATAGTGTGCCCCCTCTCACAAGGTTTCTTCAAAACCAGTGTACTACACATATCCGCACCTTACAATCCGAAAATGCAAAAATATGCAAAAAAGAACGGGCTTCCGGTTTTACAAAAACCGGAAGCCCGCGTATGTGGGCTTACACACCCTCCGCCGCAGCAGCCAGAAAACCCGGCGTGTCCGCCTTCAAACCGGCGCTTACGACCCTCAGTTCAATAGCGCCCGGTCGCTGACTATGGCGCCGCCGGCACACTGGGCAAATTTTTCCATCAGATCTTCCACGGTCAGGCGGGATTTTTCCTCTCCGCTGCAGTCGAAGATGATTTGACCCTCGTTCATCATGATCAAACGGTTCCCATGCCGGATGGCGTCGTTCATGTTGTGCGTGACCATGAGGGCGGTCAGACCGTTCTCTGCCACGATTCGATCTGTGAGTTCCAATACCTTTTGGGCCGTTTTGGGATCCAGGGCCGCGGTATGCTCGTCCAGAAGCAGCAGCTTGGGTTTCTGCAGAGTGGCCATCACCAGCGTCACAGCCTGGCGCTGGCCGCCGGATAGCAGGCCAACCTTAACGGTCAGGCGGTTTTCCAGTCCCAGGCCCAGGGGAGCCAGAATGTTGTGGAACTGCACCCGCTCGGCCTTCGTAACGCCCCAGCGAAGTCCCCTGCGGCGGCCCCGCCGGGCGGCCAGGGCCAGGTTTTCCTCCAGCTGCATATCTGCGGCGGTGCCATTCATGGGGTCCTGGAATACCCGCCCCAGCAGGGCGGCCCGCCGATGCTCCGGCATGTCGGTGATATCCTGTCCGTCCAGATAGATCGTGCCCCGGTCCACCGGCCAGACGCCGGCCACCGCGTTGAGCATGGTGGATTTTCCCGCTCCGTTGCTGCCGATGATGGTGACAAAGTCTCCGGTGTTTAGGTGCAGGTTAATGCCGTTAAGGGCGTGCCGCTCGTTGACTGTCCCCGCGTGGAAGGTCTTATGAATGTCACAGAGATCGTTGCGGGGCGCTTCCTTTGCCGCTTCTGCCCGGCGAGGCTGGTTCCGGCGCTGCTTCTTAAGGTTGGGGATAGCCAGGAACGCGGCCACAATAATGGCTGTAAAGAGCTTCAGATCGTTTGTGGGCAGCTTCAGCCACAGCACAAGGCCCACCACCAGGTAATAGATGATGCCGCCTATGGTGACAAATACAAGGCGCAGGGCAAAATTCTCCGTGTGTTTGAAAAACACCCGGCGCATGACATCCCCGATGATGATGGCCGCCAGCCCAATCACGATGGCGCCCCGGCCCATCTGCACATCGGAGAACCCTTGGTACTGGGCCATAAGGCCGCCGGAAACCGCTACGATACCGTTGGACAGCGCCAGGGTCAGCACCTTGATGACACGGATATCAATGCTCTGGGCTTTGGCCATGGTGGGAT
>CALWYY010000165.1 GCA_944385885.1 uncultured Oscillospiraceae bacterium
CCGCCCAGGTACAGAAACAGCGCCGCAATGGCCGCCGCAAGCGCACATTTTCGAAGAAACCGGCCCATTGGCCCACCCCTTAAAACTGAAAATAAACGAACGGTACCGAGCTTTCTCTGGGAATGAACAGCAGCAGCGCCAGCAGAAAGGCGATATACACCGGCCAGCGGGCCGCCCAGGGCCAGCGGGAGACCGTCCGAATGGGATCCTCCCTCTCACCGGCCAGATCAAACGCCAACAGGAGCAAAAGCGGCAGCCCAATAACAGCCAGCTGGACGCCCCCGATGCCCAGGGCCGTTAGGGCAGACCATGTCTGGAGCAGATAGGCCGCCGGGCCGCCCAGGCCGTCCCAGGCATGTTTCAGCAAATACCACATATCCCCCAAGGATTCGGCCCGGATAAAGGACATCACAAAGCTCATCAGAAGAAAAACCGCGCAGGTCCGTATCAGAAGCAGGATCCGGCGCCCGGCGGCGGGCCGCAGTCTCTCTCGATCTCGATCTCCGGGGAACAGCAGATATTCCAGATTGAGCAGCGCAGAGTTAATAAGTCCCCACAGGACAAACTGCCAGGATGCTCCGTGCCACAGGCCGCTCAGGCCGAAGGTAACGGTGGTGTTCACGCATTTTCTCCACCGGCCACGGCGGCTGCCCCCCATCGGGATGTACACATACTGCCGGAACCAGTCGGTGAGGGAGATGTGCCATTTCCGCCAGAACTCCGTTACCGACGCGGCCAGGAGGGGCGCCCGGAAATTTACCATCAGGTCGATCCCCAGCATTTTGGCGCAGCCCCTGGCGATATCCGAATACCCGCTGAAATCACAATAAATCTGCAGGCAGAACGTCACCGCCGCCAGCGCCAGCACGCCGCCGCTGTAGGCCTGTATATTGGAAAAGACCGGGTCCACCAGCGCCAGGGACAGCCGGTCGGCAATGACCATCTTCTGGAAATAGCCCCACGCCATCCGCCGGATCCCCCAGGCGGCGTCATCGTAGGAAAACCGGTGCTCCTTCCGGAACTGAGGCAGGAGGTTTTCCGCCCGCTCGATGGGCCCCGCCACCAGTTGGGGGAAAAACGATACGAACAGGGCAAAAAGAACGAAGTCCTTTTCCGCCTCTATCTTCCCCCGGTACACGTCAATGGTATAGCTCAGGGTCTGGAAGGTGAAAAAGGAGATGCCCACCGGCAGGATGATCTCCATCGCCGGCACGGAAAATGGGATGGAAAACGCCCGGCAAACCGCCGTTAAGCTCTCTCCAAAGAAATTGAAATATTTATAATAGAACAGCACGCCCAGGCTCACCCCCAGGCCGATGCCCAGGAAGAGCTTTCTCCGCGGCCGCCAGCGCTGGATCCCAAGCCCGCAGGCATAGTTTACCGCCGTGGTCATAAAAATCAGCACAATAAACTCCGGCTTCCAGCACATGTAGAAGTAATAGCTCACCACCAGCAGCATCCCGTTGCGAAACCGGAACGGCAGCCAGTAATAGGCAAAGAACACGCATACAAAGAAAATCAGAAACGCATACGAATGAAACTCCATGCCCTTTTCTCCCCGGGGTGCTCAGATACCTGGTTCCGGCCGCCGTTCCGGGCGGATCGACCGGCACTCCAGATAATAACGTTTCTCTCGGGCCTGCCCTAATGAGAAGCTCTTGCGCGGCAGGGGCCCGCCCCGGGCCACGTCGGGAAACAGGCGCGCCTTATCTATGGCAGGCAGCAGCAGGCAGGCGCTGCCCGGCTGGCTGCCCAAGCGCCGTGCCTCCACCTCCCCGTGGATGTAGTCCAGCCGCCCGCCGTACCGGCCCAGGAACTCCTGGCAAAACGCCTCCGCCCGGGCAATGTACTCCCCCGCGGGCAGGTCCTCCGCCCCCAGCTCCCCGGCCCGGCGGGCCCATTCCTCCCGGAAGGCCTCCCCGTCCGTATCAAATACCACCCGATGGATGGGAGCAAAGTCCAGAGCCGGCTCGTACAGGTTCACCAGCTCCACCAGACTGTACCGGGCGGGGTGGGTCTCCCGCTCCGTCGGGGACAGGCCCGGCTTCAGCTCCTCCCACAGACGTTTGGCCGCGCCCAGGGAGTGGTTCCCGTCTCCCACGGCAAAGGCCATCCCCGCCGTCCGGGCCCGGCAATCCTGCTCCAAGGCCTCCAGCGCCCGGCACACTCCTTCCGCCCGGGCGGCGGGCACCTGCCAGCCCCGAAGGCGCCCGCCCTGGAGCATCAGCGGAAAGTCATATACCGGCGGAAGGGCCGCCCGGCCCGCCTCCAGCGGCCCCAGCACCCTGTCCTCCCGGTCGTCCATCAGAAGCATGACGTGGGGTATCTCCAGCGGGGCCCGGCGGCGCACCTCCACCCGGGGCGGAAGCCGGGACTCCACCGTCCCCTCCGTGGCCCGGATGGGCGCGGCGGTATGGGGGGCGTAGTCATAGCACTCCAGATCCACCGCCGCCATCAGGCCCCGGCGCACCCGGCCGTCCGGCAGGGTCCGTTCCAGGTATACGAAGGAGTCCTCCAGGCTGCGGAATACCCCCTGCCGGAGGTACTTGTCCATGGCGCCTGCGATCTTCTCCTGTGCCTCCTCGCCCCGGGGCGTGCCCAGCCAGGCCTCCGGCAATATCAGGCGCAGCGCGGAGGGCTTTTCCCCCACCAGCCTATCCGCCTCCTGCCAGTACTCCGGCTGGGAGGTAAACTGGTCACAGGCCACCACGCTCCATGCCGTCATATCCTCCACACAGGGAAGCAGTATCTCTGCCGTCCGTATCGCTCTCACGCCGCGCCTCCTCCTATTCGCCCGCTTGCCCGGCAGGTTTTCTGCCGGGCAAGCTCTCACCGTCGGGATCCCTCCCGCCGTTACGTTCCTAAATAGGCGGCCTTCACCGCCTCGTTGGACAGCAGCGCCTGTCCCGTCCCGGAGAGGGTGATGCGTCCCGTCTCCATGACAAACGCCCGATCCGCCGTTTTCAGGGCCATGTTGGCGTTCTGCTCGATGAGCAGGATCGTCACCCCCCGGCGGTTGATCTCCCGGATGATCTCAAAGATTCCCTTGACGATCAAAGGGGCTAGCCCCAGGGACGGCTCATCCATCATCATGACCTTCGGTCGGGACATCAGCGCCCGCCCCACCGCCAGCATCTGCTGTTCGCCGCCGGATAGGGTCCCTCCTGCCTGCCAGGACCGCTCCTTCAGCCGGGGGAAGAGGCTGTATACCCATTCCAGATCCTGGGAAATGTCGTCCTTGCGCAGGTATGCCCCCACCCGCAGGTTTTCCTGTACCGTTAGATCCGAGAAGATCCGCCGGCCCTCCGGAACCAGGGTGATCCCCCGGCGCACAATGGCTATGGTGTCCCGCCCTGTGATCTCCTCGCCCATAAAGCGGATAGAGCCCGACGCCGGTTTTACCAGCCCCGCAATGGTGCGCAGGGTGGAGCTCTTCCCGGCGCCGTTGGCCCCGATCAGAGTTACAATCTCCCCCTGTTCCACATCAAAGGAGATCCCCTTGACCGCCTCGATCCCTCCGTAATTCACCTTCAGGTCACGGATGCTCAGTATGCTCTCGCTCATTCTTCCGTCACCCCCAGATACGCCTCCACCACCCGCGGGTCGGCCTGCACCTGGGCCGGCGTGCCGCTGGATATCAGTTTTCCAAAGTCGATTACGTAGATCCGGTCGCTAAACTGCATCACCAGGTCCATGTGGTGCTCGATCATGAAGATCGTCAGATTGTACTTCTCCCGGATGCGCACAATGAACTCGCCCAGCTCCTGGGTCTCCTGGGGGTTCATGCCCGCAGCCGGCTCGTCCAGGAGCAGCAGCTGCGGCTGCGTGGCCAGGGCGCGGGCAATCTCCAGCCGCCTTTGCAGCCCGTAGGGCAGGCTCACAGCTAGGTCATCCTTATACCGGAGCAGATCCTGCTCCTCCAGGAGCGCCTGGGTCTCCTCCCGCATGCGCCGCTCCTCCCCGTGATCCAACCGCAGGGTGGCAGAGAATACATTGATATTTGCCCGCATGTGCTTGGCCGTCAGGACGTTTTCAAACACCGTCATGCTCTTCCACAGGCGGATATTCTGGAAGGTCCGGGCAATGCCCAGCCGGGTGACCTTGTCCGGCGTGGGATTGAGCGGGCGCTGGTCCGTATACAGGCCGGCGTTTTCCCCCGCGTAGAGCTTCCTCATCTTCCCCTGGGGATAGCCACGGACGATGGGCTGCCCATAGTATTCCACCAGGCCGTTGGTGGGCTGGTAAATGCCGGTAATGCAGTTGAAGGCCGTGGTCTTGCCCGCCCCGTTGGGGCCAATTATGGCCACGATTTCCCCTTCGCCCACTTCCAGGGAGAGGTTGTTCACCGCTACCACGCCCCCAAACTGCATGGTGACGTTTTCCATGCGCAAAGCCGTGTTCTTCTCACTCATGGGTCCCGTCACCTCCTGTCGTTCCAGGGCCTGCCGCGGCCTTTCGCCGCCGGAAGCGGCGCTGGGCCCATCGCAGCAAGCCGGAGACGGAAAACTCCCGGCTGCCCATGATCCCCTCCCGGAAGAACAGCACGATCACCATAATGATGACCGACACCACCGCCATGCGGAACCCGTTTTTGAATATACCGGGCGCGTTGATGCCCAGGAAAGTCCCCGAGTCCAGCCCCCGCAGGAGCCACTCCATGCTGGCGATATACAGGAAGCTGGTGAGAATCGACCCTG
>CALWYY010000166.1 GCA_944385885.1 uncultured Oscillospiraceae bacterium
TCCCCCGCTCCAGCAGCAGGCGCAGCTTGGCGTTGACCATCTCGTCGGTCTCGCCGTTATCCGCCCGGCGCTCGCTGTGGCCCACGATGCAGTATTTTACCCCCAGATCCGCCAGCATATCCCCGGAAACCTCCCCGGTGTGGGCTCCCGGCCCGTATTGGGACACGTTCTGCGCCCCCACGGCAATCCGCCGGGACCGGAGGGCCCCCAGGGCCGGGATGTGGGTGGCCGGCACGCACAGCACCACGGAGCATCCTTTTAGAGAGGTGGGCATGGCCCCCCACAGCCGCTCCACAAACCCCCGTACCTCCGAGGGCACCCGGTACATCTTCCAGTTGCCGGCGATAATGACTTTCCTGTATTTCTTGTTCATTCCACTTTCTCCTGTAAGGGACGAACGCGCGGCGGGGCCCCTCAGGCACCCGCCGCGCCCGTCCGGGCTTTGCTTCTTACTTGTCCAGCAGGCAGGCCACGCCGGGCAGTTCCTTGCCTTCCATGAACTCCAGGGACGCGCCGCCGCCGGTGGAGACGTGGGTCACCTTGTCGGCGTAGCCCATCTTCTCAATGGCGGAGGCGGAGTCGCCGCCGCCCACTACCGTCACGCCGGGGCACTGGGCCATGGCCTGGGCCACCGCTTCCGTGCCCTTGGCAAAGGCCGCAAACTCGAACACGCCCATGGGCCCGTTCCAGATCACCGTGCCGGCGGTGCGTACCGCTTCCCCAAACAGCTCCTGGGTCCGGGGCCCGATGTCCAGGCCCTGCCAGCCGGCGGGGATCTTGTCCGCGTCCACCACCTGGCTGTCCGCGTCGGCGGCAAACTTGTCCGCCACCACCACGTCCACCGGCAGGAGCAGCTTCACGCCCTTCTCACCCGCCTGGCGGATCATGTCCCGGCAGTAGTCGATCTTGGTCTCGTCCAGCAGGGAGTCGCCGGTCTCGTAGCCCTGGGCCTTCAGGAAGGTGAAGGCCATGCCGCCGCCGATGATCAGGGTGTCGGCCTTGGCCAGCAGGTTCTCGATCACCGCCAGCTTGTCGGCCACCTTGGCCCCGCCCAGGACCGCCACCAGAGGCCGCTTGGGATCCTCGATGGCGCCGCCCAGGGCGTTCAGCTCCTTCTCCACCAGGAACCCGCAGTAGGCCGGCAGGTAGTCCGCCACCCCCGCCGTGGAGCAGTGGGCCCGGTGTACCGCCCCAAAGGCGTCGGAAACGTATACGTCCGCCAGGGACGCCAGCTCCTTGGTGAAGCTGGGATCGTTCTTCTCCTCCCGGGGGTCAAACCGGGTGTTCTCCAGCAGCAGCACCTGGCCGGGCTTCAGCGCCGCCGCCTTGGCCTTGGCGTCCGGCCCAATGGTGTCCTGGGCAAATTCCACCGGCCGGCCCAGCAGCTGGGAGAAGCGCACCGCCACCCGCGCCAGCGTCAGGTTCGTCTTGGCGTCCGGGTCCTTCTTGGGCTTGCCCAGGTGGGAGCAGACCACCAGGGCCGCCCCGTCGTTGAGCAGGTACTCGATGGTGGGCAGAGCCGCCCGGATGCGCTTGTCGTTGGTGATCTCGTGGGTGGTCTTGTCCAGCGGTACGTTGAAGTCCACCCGGAGCAGGACCTTCTTGCCCTGGAAGCTCACGTCCCGAATGCTTTTTTTCTTGTAGTTCATTCTGTTCTACCTCCTGTGTATTGTACTCTCACCAGTTACGCATTGTAGTACGCCTATGTGAATATTGCAAGTCATTTTTGTTCAAAATTGTTGTGAAAAATATAAAAACACGGATTTTGTCCTTTGCGAAATGTCAAGTTGCGGAGCGGTGGGAAATGGTGTAGAATGCAGGCGGGCCATTACGAGGAAGGAGGGACGTCCCTTGCCGTCCACACCGGTTTTATACTTTATTATACCCTGCTACAACGAAGAGGATGCGCTGCCCCTGACCGCGCCGGTATTCCTGGAGACGCTCCGCCGCCTGGTCGGGGAAGAGAAGGTCGATCCGGCCAGCCGGGTCGTGCTGGTGGACGACGGCTCCTCCGACGGCACCTGGGAGATCATCCGCCGGCTCCACCGGGAGGACCGGAGCTTTTCGGGGCTCCGGCTGGGCCGGAACCGGGGGCACCAGAACGCCCTGACCGCGGGGCTCATGTGGGCCCGGGAGCGGTGCGACGTCACCGTGAGCATCGACGCCGACCTGCAGGACGACATCCGGGCGGTGGACGCCATGCTGGACCGGTACCGGGACGGCTGCGGGATCGTCTGCGGCGTGCGGGCCAGCCGGCAGACGGACACCTTCCTGAAACGCGCCACCGCCCGGGGGTACTACCGGCTGATGCGCCTGCTGGGCTCGGATCTGATCTACGACCACGCGGACTACCGCCTGATGGACCGGGCGGCGCTGGAGGCCCTGTCCCACTACCAGGGGCCGGACCTGTTCCTCCGGGGCCTGGTCAACCGGCTGGGGGCCCGGGTGGGGACGGTGACCTACGACCGCCGGGCCCGGGAGGCGGGGGAGAGCAAATACACCCTGCGGAAGATGGTGAAGCTGGCGGCCCGGGGCTTTGCCTGCGGCCGGCTGCGCCCGTCGCCGGAGAGCCGCCCCCTCCAGGACGAGGAGATCGCGGAGGTCCTCCATGGCTGAGTGCCGCCTGTGCCCCCGGCAGTGCGGGGCGGACCGGAGCCGGGCCCCCGGCCTGTGCCGGGTGTCCCAGGCCATCCGGGTGGGGCGGGCGGCGCCCCATTTCGGCGAGGAGCCCTGCATCAGCGGCCGCCGGGGGGCGGGGGCGGTGTTCTTCGCCGGCTGCCCCCTGGGCTGCGCCTACTGCCAGAACTACCGCCTCAGCCGGGGCCTGGAGGGCCGGGACCTGTCCCCGGAGGAGCTGGCGGAGGTGTTCCGCCGGCTGGAGGCCCAGGGCGTGCACAACCTGGAGCTGGTCACGGGCACCCAGTTCCTCCCGGGGATCCTCCGGGCCCTGGAGCTGGCCCGGCCCCAGGTGCCGGTGGTGTGGAACAGCTCCGGCTATGAGACGGTCCGGGCCGTGGAAGAGGCCAGCCGGGCCGTTTCGGTCTTTCTGCCCGACCTGAAATACGCCCTGGAGGAGCCCGCCCGGCGCTACTCCCGGGCGCCGGACTACCCGGAGACCGCCATGACCGCCATCCGGGAGATGGCGCGGCGCACCGGCCCCTTTGTCCTGGACGGGGACGGGCTGCTCCGCCGGGGCGTCCTCATCCGGCACCTGGTGCTGCCGGGGAACCTGGAGAACACCCGCCGGGTGATCCGCTGGGTGGCGGAGACCTTCCCCCCCGGCCAGGTGCTCTTCTCCCTCATGGCCCAGTACACCCCCATGGGGGACCTGGCCGCCGCCCCGGAGCTGCGCCGCCCCCTGGACCCGGAGGAGTGGGCCCAGTGCCTGGCGTGGCTGGAAGAATCTACCATCGAGGACGGCTACGTCCAGGAGCTGTCCGCCGCCGGGGAGGAGGAGATCCCCGCCTTTGACGGCACCGGCGTGGAGCCGCCCCCGGACGCGGAAAAAAATGCATAAATATTTGACTTGCCCCCTCGGGACGGATATAATATTTTTTTGGAAATCATGGATTTGTGAGGTGAACCGCATGGACGCAGGCCATAGTACCAACGGCACGACAGGGGACCCGGCGCCCGGCGGCTCCCGGCCGGCGGCTCCCGGCGGATAGGTTCTCCTTTCGTGCCTTGTCCTGGGATCATACTGGAAGGAGATAAGGCCGATGGCAGAGACCACAATAACCATTGAGAGTACCCTTTCCGCTCTGGTGGAGCAGAAAAAATATACCACCCTCCGGGACATCCTGGTCACCATGAACCCGTCGGACGTGGCGGCCGTTTTCGAGGAAATGGACGAGTCGGCCCTGCCCCTGCTGTTCCGGCTGCTGCCCAAGGAGCTGGCGGCGGACGCCTTCGTGGAGATGGAGCCGGAGACACAGGAGCTGCTGATCCACGGCTTTTCCGACACGGAGCTCAAGGAGGTCGTGGACGAGCTGTACGTGGACGACGCGGTGGACCTGGTGGAGGAGATGCCGGCCAACGTGGTCAAGCGGATCCTGCGCCAGGCGGACCCCGATATGCGCCGGATGATCAACGAGATCCTCCGCTACCCCGAGGATTCCGCCGGCAGCATCATGACCACGGAGTTTGTGAGCCTCCGGCCGAACATGACCGTGGAGGAGGCCACCAAGCGCATCCGGCGCACCGGCGTGGACAAGGAGACCATCAACACCTGCTATGTGACCAGCCGGGGGGAGCTGGTGGGCGCCCTGTCCCTGCGCACCCTGATCCTCTCCGACCCGGACGACGTGATCCAGGAGATCATGGAGCCCAACGTGATCTCCGTGTCCACCACGGAGGACCAGGAGACCGTGGTGCAGATGTTCTCCAAATACAACTTCAACGCCCTGCCGGTGGTGGATACGGAAAACCGCCTGGTGGGCATCGTGACCGTGGACGACGCCATCGACGTGATGGAGGAGGAGACCACGGAGGACATGGAGAAGATGGCGGGTATCGTGCCGTCGGAGCGGTCCTATCTGCACACCGGGGTGGTGGAGACCTGGAAGGCCCGGCTGCCCTGGCTTTTGATCCTCATGCTCTCGGCCACCTTCACGGGCATCATCATCAACCACTACCAGAGCCAGCTGGCCGCCTGCCTGGTGCTGTCCTCCTTCATCCCCATGCTCTCCGGCACCGGGGGCAACAGCGGCACCCAGGCCAGCGTGGCGGTGATCCGGAGCATCGCCCTGGGGGAGATCCGCTTCGCCGACATCTGGCAGGTAATGTGGAAGGAGATCCGGGTGGCGGTGCTGTGCGGCGTGTGCCTGGCGGCGGCCAACTTCGTGAAGATCCTTCTGGTGGACCAGCTCTGGCTCCAGAACGGCGTGACGCCTATGGTGGCCCTGGTGGTATGCCTGACCCTGGTGTGCGTGGTGTTCATCGCCAAGCTGGTGGGCTGCAGCCTGCCCATCCTGGCCCAGCGGCTGGGCCTGGACCCGGCGGTCATGGCCAGCCCCTTCATTACCACCATTGTGGACGTGCTGTCCCTGCTGGTGTATTTCACCATCGCCTCGTCCCTGCTGGGCCTGTGAGAAAAGCCGCTCTCTTGATCGGCGAATCATTATAATTAAGATCGTTATAAAAACGGAAGGAGATCCATCCATGAGCGAAGAATGTACCCACGACTGCGGAAGCTGTTCCGCCGCCTGCAGCGACCGGAACCAGGGCGGGCCCCAGAGCCTGCTGCAGCCGGTGAACCCCTCCTCGCGGGTCAAGAAGGTCATTGCGGTAGTCAGCGGCAAGGGGGGCGTGGGCAAATCCCCGGTCACCTCCCTGCTGGCGGTGACCATGCAGCGGCGGGGCCACCAGACGGCCATCCTGGACGCGGACATCACCGGCCCGTCCATCCCCCGGGCCTTCGGCCTGCACGGCCGCTGCCTGCAGAGCGATGACGGCATCGAGCCGGCGGTGAGCCACACCGGCGTGAAGGTCATGAGCATCAACCTCCTGCTGGAGGACGAGACCGCGCCGGTGGTCTGGCGCGGGCCGGTGATCGCCGGGGCCGTGACCCAGTTCTGGACCGACGTGCACTGGGGCGAGGTGGACTATATGTTCGTGGATATGCCCCCCGGAACGGGGGACGTGCCTCTGACGGTGTTCCAGTCCCTGCCGGTGGACGCGGTGGTGGTGGTGGCCACCCCCCAGGAGCTGGTGGGTATGATCGTGGAAAAGGCCGTGAATATGGCCGGCCTTTTAAAAAAGGACGTCCTGGGCCTGGTGGAGAACCTGTCCTATTTCAAATGCCCCGACTGCGGCGGGGAGCACAGCCTCTTCGGCCCCAGCCGGGTGGAGGAGACCGCCCGGCGCCACGGCATCCCCCATACCGCCCGCCTGCCCATCGACCCCCGCCTGGCTTCCGCCTGCGACGCCGGCATGATCGAGCTGTTCCAGGGCGACTGGCTTGATCCCCTGGCCGACGCCCTGCAGGCCCTTTGACCAGTCTCTTTCTCCGGCCCCCCGCCGTCTTCCGGCAGGGGGCCATTTTGCGGTTTGTTTTTAATAGGTAAACAATTTTGCGCTTCTTCGTCCTGTTCTAAACAGAGTGTCTATTATGACAAATTTCTCTCGGCTTCTCTCCCCATTTTTATTGGCTTTTTCCCGGAAAATATGCAAAAAGCCTTTCCCTTAGGGGAAGGTTTCCCGGGCGCCTGCGCCTTGACAAACCCCCACCGCCCTCATTACATTGTATTTATAAGCGCCTCGATCCGGACGGGGCACAAAGCTTGGGAGATGAAAGGAGTTTCTTATGGACGAGAAAAAAGAAGTCGTTGTTGACTCCGGCGAAGAGTACAGCAAATCGGCCGTTCCTATGTCGGCCCGCAAACCGTTCATGTCCGCGCTTATCATTTCTCTTGGGTATGTGTTTGTAGTCACCAGCATGCAGGCCGGCAGCACCATCGGCGTAGGCCTGCCCTTTGGCTCCATGGTGGGGGCGGTGCTGCTCAGCAGCCTGATCCTGACGGTGCTCAGCTGCATCATGGGCGTCATCGCCACCAAGAGCGGCCTGTCCTTCGGCCTGCTGAGCCGTTACAGCTTCGGCAAGGCCGGCACCTGGGTCCCCATCGCCATCGTAGCCATCACCACCATCGGCTGGTTCTCCATTGACGCCTACCTGATCGGCGACTCCGCCCACCGGCTTTTCCCCGTGCTTCCCACCCTGCTGATCGCTATCCTGGGCGGCGTGGGCATGACCCTTACCGCCCGCAACGGCACCAAGTGGATGAACTGGCTTTCCAACATCGCCGTGCCCGTCATTTTGATCTTCGGCGTGATCTCCATCGTCTGGGCCTTCCGGGATGTGGGCGGCATCGAGGGCATGAACGCCATCGTCAAGGAGGACACCCTGACCTTTGCCCAGGCGGTCACCTTGGGCGTGGGGTCCTATGCCGTTGGCTCGGTCATGTTCACCCCCGATATCATGCGCTTTGCGAAAAACGCCAGCACCTCCATCGTCGTCATGATCATCACCATCATGATCGGCAACTCCTTCATGGTTTTCTTCGGCGCCATCGGCTCCGTGGTCTATAACGATCCGGACATCATGGGCGTTCTGGCCATCCAGGGCCTGCTGGCCCCGGCCTTTGCGGTCATGGTCCTGAACATCTGGTCCACGGCCCAGGGCTGCGTCTATTCCGGTTCCATGAGCCTGGCCAGCGTCATCAAGATGCCCCGGAAACGCCTGGTACTGATCTTCGGCGTGCTGGGCATCATCCTGGCCTGCGTGGGCTTCTACAACATGTTCGGCACCTACATCAACTTCCTGGCCTCCACCGTGCCGCCGCTGGTGGGCCTGATCTTTGCCGACTTCCTGTTCAAGTACAAGGGCGTTTATCCGGAAGTGGACAAGGCCAACCTTCCCAAGGCGGATTGGGGCTCCTTCCTGGCCTGGATCGTGGGCTTCGGCGTGTCCTACATCCAGGTGGGTCTGCCCTCCATCAACTGCGTGATCGCAGCATTTTTAGTAAAAATGGTCATCGACCTGGCTGCCCGCAAAAAGGAAGCCTAATTCCCCTTTCAGGGCCCTTAGCCGGGCGCCGGGCCATGGCCCGGCGCCCGGTCACAGAAATGCCCGTCCCGTACTGCGGGCCGGAGAAAATATGCACATTATTAACTGCAGGAGGATACTTTCATGGCGGAAAAAGGATTTGCGGAACACTTTGTAGACGACGGGAAGAATTTCACCCTGGAAAAGCCCGCTGTTCTGGTGGTGGATATGCTCAACGACTTCTGCAAGGAGGGCGGCTGCATGGTTCTCCAGGAGGGCCTGGAGGCTGTAGCTCCCATCGCCAACCTTATCGACCAGGCCAGGACCCACGGGGTGCCTGTGATCTACATCAACGACTGCCACCGGCCGGGCAAGTACGACAAGGAGTTTGACAAGCGCACGCCCCACTGCATTGACGGCACTTGGGGCGCCCAGGTCATTGACGAGCTGGCTCCCCAGGAATCGGACTACTGCATCAAGAAACGCCGTTTCAGCGGCTTTTTCCAGACAGATCTGGACCTGGTGCTCCGGGAATTGGGGGTACAGACGGTCGTGGTCACCGGCGTTGTCACCAACATCTGCGTACGCTCCACCTGCCACGACGCCTTTTTCCTGGGCTACAAGGTGGTAGTACCCCGGGACTGCGTCCGGGCCACCGGGCCCCGGGAACAGGATTCCACCCTCTGGGACATTGAGACTCAGTACGGCTCTGTCACCACCAGCGACATGGTTATCCAAAAATTCTGAATTCCCGCCGGGACGGCATATTCCCAGGAGAGGAGGCGGCTATGGTCACCATCAAGGCGGCGGCGCAGCTTACGGGCCTGACGGCCAAGGCCATCCGGCACTATGAAGCCATCGGCCTGTGCCAGCCCCCCCAGCGGACGGAGGCCGGATACCGCCTCTACTCCGAGGAGGCCCTGTTCCGGCTCCGGCGCATCCGGTATTTTCGGGACCTGAAATTCTCTCTGGAGGAGATCCGCGCGCTTCTGGACGCGCCCCATGAGGAAATACGGGCGGCTATGCAGCATCAGCGGCAGGTGGTGACCCGTCAGCTGGAGGATTGCCGCCGGGCCAAATCGGTCCTGGACGCGGCTCTGGCGGCGGAAATGGGCGTGTCGCTGCGCCGTCCCGCCGGGAGCCTCCGCCAGGTGGCGGTGGTGGTCACCGATCTGCAAAACGACATCCTGCAGGGCGGCGCCCTCCCCTGCCGCCGGATCAACACCATCCTGCTCCCGCTCAAGGGGCTTTTTCAGAAAGCCCGGCGGCTGGGCGTGCCGGTGATCTACATCTGCGACTGGCACGAGAAAGGCGATCCGGAGCTGCTTTTGTGGAACGACCATATGATGGCCGGGTCTTGGGGTGCCCAGATCATCCAGGACGTACAGCCCCAGGAAGGGGACATTATCCTGTATAAAAACCTGTTCAACGGCTTTGTAAACACCGGCCTGCAGGAGACCCTGGACGCCCTGCAGGTGCATACCATCCTCTTTGGAGGCTGGCGCACGGACGTGTGCGTGGCCCAGACGGCCATTGAGGCCTTCTACCGGGGGTACCACGTGGTTATTGCCGAGGATGGCGTCAACTCTACCACGGAGGGAGAGCACCACTCCGGCATGTCCCTGATGCGGGTAAACTATGGTTTTGAGACCTATCCCTGCCACCGGGCGCTGGAGGCCATTCTGGGCCTGGACGACGAGGGGGCTCCGTGACCCTCCGCCGCCGGCACGCGCCATAAAAATTAACAAAGACCGCCGGGGCCTACTGCCGCCCCGGCGGTCATTTTTATCCTTTCTGTCCCGAAAAAGGGCCGGGGCCTCCCGCCTCCGGCTTTTCCCCGGCGGCCTACGGTCTCTCCGGAAAGCCATCCAGCCGGCGGACCGTGCCCCCCAGCAGGGCCGCCTCCCGGCTGTCATGGGTCACAAACAGCAGCGTCCGGCCCCGGGCGTACTCCCGCACCAGCCCAGCGGCCCGCTCCCGGGTCTCCGGGTCCAGTCCCTTGAAGGGCTCGTCCAGGATCAGCAGTTCGCCGGAGGCCAGCAGGGCCCGGCACAGGGCCGCCCGCCGGCTCATTCCTCCCGACAGCTCCCGGGCAGGCAGGTCCAGGCTGTCCTCCAGGCCCAGGCGGCCCAGCAGCTCCCGGATCTCCTCCTCCGGCACGCTCCGGCCCGTCACCAGCCGGACGTTGGCCACGGGGGAGAAGCCCTGGCACAGCCGGTCTTCCTGGAACAGGACGGAGATGCCCTCCGGCACCCCGGAGACCCTCCCCCGGTCCGGCTTCACAAGCCCCATGACGATCCGCAGCAGCGTGGTCTTCCCGCAGCCCGACGGCCCCATCAGGCAGGTGACGCTCCCCTGGGGAAATGCCATGCTCACGTCCCGGAGCACCGTCTTGTCCCCAAAGGATTTCCAGACCCCTTCCATCCGTATCTCCATCCTCACGCCCCCTCCGCCCGGTCCAGCGCCCACTGGAGCAGCCGCAGAAACAGCTTCTCAAACCCGGCGCTGATAAAAACGATCACCGCTGTCCAGGCAAACAGGTCGGCGATGGCCAGGTACACCTTGGCGTCGTAGAGCTTCCCTCCCAGGGACTCCGCCGTGACGCCGATGACCTCCGCAGCCACTCCGGCCTTCCAGCACAGGCCCAGCCCCACCCGGCATCCCGCCGTCAGGTAGGGCCGCAGAGCCGGCAGATAGATGTACCGCAGCCGCCGGCGCCAGGGGACACGGAACACCTGGGCCATCTCCAGCAGGTCCCCGTCCGCCGAACGGATTCCCTGCACCACATTGGTGTACAGGATGGGAAAGACCATGAGAAAGGATATGAAAATACTCAGCCGCCGGGAGGAGAGCCACAGCAGCGCGATGACGATAAAGGACGCCACCGGCACCGACTGGACAGTGGTCACATAGGGCCGCAGCAGGGTGTCCGCCAGGGGAAAGCGCCCCGCCAGCATCCCCAGGACCGTTCCCAGGGCCAGGGCCAGCAGAAAGCCTCCGGCGATCCGGGTAAACGTAAAGCCCAGCGCCCGCCAGAAGGACGCCTCCCCCATCAGCTCCCACAGCCGGGCCGCCACCCGGACCGGCCCCACCAGCAGCAGCCGGTTGTCCACTGCCAGCGCCGCCACCTGCCATACCAGCAGGGCAAGCAGGGCGGCAAAAACCTTTGCCGCCCTGCCCGTGGGGTTCCAGCGCCGCCCGGTATCAGGCCCCATACCAGAAGTCATCCCCAGGCATGGCGTCCCCCACCGAGGCGGGGTTGAGCTGCCACAGCACTTCCAAACAGCCGGTAACAGCTTCCTTCATATCCTCCCCGGTTATGCACACAATGTTGCAGTAGGGGATTGCCGCTTCCGCCACTGCCGCCTGGATGATGTTGTACTGCCCGCATAAAGCTCCCGCTTCCGCCGGGTTTTCATTCACCCAGGCAGTGGAGGCGGCGTAGTCCGCCAGGAACTGCTCCAGAGCCTCCGGATGCTCCTGGGCAAACTCCCGGCGCACCACCAGCCCCGCCGTCACGCAGCGGCTGCCGTTATCCAGCGCGTCCCAGCCGTCCGACAGGGACAGCGCCAGGCGCAGCCCCTCTCCCACGGTGTTCATGGCCGCCGTTACGTAAGGCTGGGGCAGCATAACTACCGCCTGATCCACGGTCCCCAGCAAGGCCACGATCTCCCCCGGCTCGCTTTTCCACTCCAGGGTCACGTCCGCGTCCGGGTCCAAGCCGTTCTCCGTCAGCAGATAGCGCAGGAAATACTCCGGCGTGGATCCCTTGCCGGTGGCGTAGATGGTATGCCCCGCCAAATCCGCAAACGACTGGATCTCCTCCCCGCCGTACTCCAGAATGTACAAAACCCCCAGGGTGTTGGCCGCCAGCATCTGTATCTGGCCCTCCGTCCGGTTATACAGCACCGCCGCCAAATTGGATGGTACCGCGGCGATATCCAGTTCCCCCTGGATTAGCAGCGGCGTGATCTCGTCGGCGCTGCCGGCGATGGTGGGCTCATAACGCACCAGGCCCGAGTCGTCCATCCCCGCCTCCAGCAGTTTCACCATGCCGATCCCCGTAGGCCCCGTCATGGCCCCCACACGGATGGTAACCTCCTCCGCCGGGGCCTCCGTAGCCGGCGCCTCCGTAGCCGGGGCCTCCGTGGCCGGCGCCTCTGTGGCCGGGGCCTCCTCCGCAGCCGGGGCGCACCCGGCCAGCACCATGGCCAGCAGCGCCAGGGCCAAAAACACGGTTCCTATGCGTTTCATCCTACCCACTCTCCTTTTTCTTGACTTTGCGTTCACAATATAGTACAGTATGCCCCAAAGGTATGTTGCTATGGCAACGAAAGGAGACGTTATGACCGCAGTGGAAGAACAAAACCTGGCCTCATGCCGTCTATTCCATGGAATTGGGCCGGAGGACCGGCGGGCACTGTGCGCGTGCCTGGGGGGCCGGCGGGGAGAGTTCCACCGGGGAGAGCGGGTATGGCTCACGGGGGACCCGGTCTCCGGCTGCGGGGTGGTTCTGCGGGGCGGCGTCCGGGCGGAGACGGTTTCGGAATCGGGCCGGCGGACGGTGACGGCGGTACACGGGCCGGGGAGCGTCTTCGGAGACGTGCTCATGGCCACCCCCGGCGGACGGAGCCCGGTAGACCTGTTTGCCAGCGAGGAGGGCACGTCGGTGCTGTTTCTGCCCTACCTGGGGATCATGGACGGCTGCGCCCAGTGCTGCACCCGTCACGCCCGGCTTCGGGAGAACCTGCTGGCGGAGATCTCGGAGAAGTTTTGGGAGCTCCGGCGAAAGATCGGATATCTGTCCGTGCGGTCCCTGCGCGGCCGGATCGCCCTGCGTCTGCTGGACGAACGGGCCCGTACCGGGCGAAGCACCTTTTCCCTGGGCTGCAGCCGGGAGGACCTGGCGGACCTGCTGGGGGTAAACCGGAGCGCCCTGTCCCGGGAGCTGTCCCGGATGCGGGAGGACGGGCTGATCGATTGTTACCGGGATAGTTTCCGCGTCCTGGATCCCGCCGGGCTGGAGGCCTGTCTGGACTGAGAGGCAGGTGTCAAAATTCGCCTTTTCCGGCGGTATCTTGCGTTTGACGCGGGGGCGGCCGGCCGGTATAATGATGTAAGGTGATGCAAAGGATGACTGGAGAAAAAACACGGATCCGGCTGGGCCGGGAAACTTTGATCGGTCTTCTGGGCCTGGTAGGCATGGTGTGTCTGGCAGTGGGCCTCACGGGGCTGAGCTTCCGGAGCCAGTTCCTTCCGGAGACGGTGATCAACGGGGTGGACTGCACCTCCCTGGACCCGGCGGACGCAGCGGACCGGCTGTTGGAGCAGGCGGGCCGGGAGACCTTTTCCCTGGAGGACGCCCGGGGCGAGGTGATCCTCATGGGGACGTTGGCGGAGCTGGCGGACCGGACGGCCCTGGAGGAGGAACTGGCGGCGCTTCAGGCGCAGCAGCAGAGCGAGCGGGGGTTTTTCGCTTTTCTGGGCCGGGAGGACTTCTCCCTGGAGGTACCGCTCTTCGCCGGCCAGGATCAGGAATCCCTGGCCCGGTGGCTGGAACAGCGCCTCTATGGCCAGTCTCCCCTGGTGGAGCCCCAGGACGCCTATCTGTCCCTGGAGGAGGATTTCTGGGCGTTGGTGCCGGAGGTGACCGGCAACGCCGTGGATATTGACAAATGCGCCGGGGCCCTATCCGCCCTGCTGGAACCAGAGGGCCACCTGACCGATGGGAAGGAGGCCTACACCGTCATCCTCAGCAACGCCAGGATCCTGCCCCGGGTTACCACCGAAAACCCCACCCTGCGCAAACGGGTGGAGCTGCTGGAGGACTACCTGGCCACGGAGATCACCCTGGATTTTGAAAACGGCAACGCGGTGCAGCTGACCCCGGAGGACATTTACGCCGTCAGCCGGATCGAGCTGTCCCCGGACGGCATCCTTCTGGAGCCGGAATACGACCGGGTATTGGCCCTCACCCAGGCCCTGGCGGAGGAGTATGCCTCCGACGGCCTGGAACGGAAGTACCTGCACGTGGCCGAGACTCGGGACACCGTGTATTACCGGCAGGGAGACTGGGGCTTTATCCTGGATCAGGATGCCCTGGCCCAGGACGTGTGCCTGGCTTTGGAAAACCGGGAGAGCGGCGCCGTCACCCCACGGTACGACTACACCTCCTACCTGCAGGACCGCTACGGGGTGGGGAACACGGTCCTGGAAATCAGCATCGAAAACCAGTATATGTGGTACTACCTGGACGGGGAGCTGCTGGTGGAGACGCCGGTGGTCACCGGCTGCGTGTCCGACTGGGATATCACCCGCACGGGCGTATTCCAGATATACTGGAAGACCACGGACACCTACCTGGTGGGGCCCACCTGGAACGACCACGTGGACTACTGGATGCCCTTTGACGGCCAGATCGGCCTGCACGACTCCTCCTGGCGGGATGAGTACGGCGGGGATATCTACCTGGAAAACGGCTCCCACGGCTGTGTGAACACGCCCCTGGAGGCCATTGCCACAATCTACGAAAATTCCTGGATCGGGGTGCCGGTGATCGTGTACTGGGAACACCCGTAGAAACCGCCGGCTGACAAAACGAAACGCCGGGAAGGGCTTTAAAAAGCCCTCCCCGGCGTTTTTCCGGGCTTTACAGATTATTTCATCATGTACCCGCAGTCGATCACCAGCTCCGTGCCGGTGACGCAGCGGGACTCATCGCTGGCCAGGAAAAGCACGCCGTTGGCAATATCCGCCGGGTCGGCCACGTGGGGCGGCAGGGGGCAGGTGACCTTCACCCGGTCCCACAGGGCGGGGGTGGCGTCGTACACGGTTTTCAGCAGGGGGGTGAGGATCCCGCCGGGGTGAATGCTGTTTACCCGGATGTTCTTCCCGCACAGCTGGAAGGCCGCGTGCTTGGTCAGGGCGCGGGTGCCTCCCTTGGAGGCGCTGTACGCCGCGTCGCCGCCGTCCGCGTCCCCGGATACCAGCCCGCCAATGGAATCGATGTTCACAATGGACCCGCCGCCGGTTTTCTCCATCGCCGGCGCCGCCGCCTGCACGCTCAGGAGCACGCCCATGCAGTTGGTCTTGAACACATCCAGGAAGGACTCCTCCCGGCAGGTCATAACATCCTGCATGGCCATAATGGCCGCGTTGTTTACCACAATGTCCAGCCGCCCGTATTTCTCCACGGCCAGGGCCACCACCCGGTCCCAGTCCGCCCGGCAGGCCACGTCCTGGCCTACCGCGGTCACCTCATAACCGTAGGCATCCCGCAGCTGCCCCAGGGCCTTCTCCACCTTCTCCGGCGTCCGTCCGGTGCCGATCACCTTGGCCCCTTCCCGGGCCAGGGTCTCCACGATGGCCGTGCCCAGCCCCTGGCCGGCGCCGGTTACAATGGCCACTTTCCCATCCAGTCTTCCCATTTTGTTACCTCCTATTTAAATTCCCCGCGGCCGGGGCTTCCCCCCGCGCCTCTGGCATTATAACCGGGCTTATTATACTCTTCCGGGCAGAAAATACAATCCTTCCACAAGAAAACATAGGGCCAAAACTTCTACCGGCCAGCCCCTGCCGGGGGGCGGCCTTTTCTTCGGGCCGGGTCCAGCAGCCGGCCTCCGGGCTTTTCCACCAGCTCCGTGGCCAGCACCGCCAAAACCAGGGCCAGGCCCGCCCAGATCCAGGTATACCGCAGCTGCCAGAGCCGGCCCTCCGTCTGCTGGGGCAGCTCCGACACATAGGGCGGGATATGCCACTGCTTGAGCTTCACCGCCAGGTACTGGTGCCAGATGTAAAAATTATAGGATATCCCAGCCAGGAACCGGGTGACGGGGTTGCCCACAGCCCGGGCCAATCCGGCGGGCCACCAGGCTCCGCAATAGAGGAACCCGCTCCCCGCCAGCGCCAGAGGCAGACGCCAGGCCAGCTGCAGCCCCTGCAAATCCCTGTTGTCCGCGGGATTCTGGGCCCACAGGATGGCTCCCACCGCCAGCAGGCAGGCCAGGGACGCCGCCGCCCAGGCCCAGCCCCGCCGAACGGGGCCTGGCCCGGCGGCCAGGAGGTGGGCCGCCAGCATCCCGAAGGCATACAGGTCCAGCATGCAGGGCAGCTGGTTGATCCACAGGGTGGGATCGGCCATCTGGGCCACCCCCCACCGGCACAGCAGAGCCAGCGCCGTCATCCCCGCCCAGGTCCTCCAGGGCCGCCGGGCAAACAGCCGGGCCGCCAAAGGGAAGAGCAGGTAAAACTGCATCTCCACCGCCAGGGTCCACAGCGCCCCGTTTAGGTTCGTCCACAGGTACGTGTCCGCGAAAAAGGTATGGGTAAAGGTAAGATGGGTCAAAAGGTCCTTCCACAGGGGCGGGCTGCCCGGCGCGGGGGCGGAGCCCAGCAGCAGCGCCGTCCCCACCCCCATGGCCAGCAGGTAGCTGGGCAGGATCCTGGCCAGACGCCGCCGGTAAAACTTTGGTACGTCCGGCAGCGGCGCCCCGCCCCGGCTCCGGCGCCGGGCGCAGGGCAGGTACAGCAGAAAGCCCGACAGCAACAGCAGCAGGTCCACCATCATATACCCCCGGCGCACCAGCCGCTGCAGGTCCACCCACGTCCCCAGCACCGAAAACCCCGGATTCAGCCAGGACTGCTGCCAGATGTGGAACCAAGCCACCAGCCCCACGCTGAAAACCCGCAGCAGATCCGCCGCCGCCAGATAGGGCCGGTCTCCGTCCATGCCGCCGGGGCCCGGCCCGGTCGAGGGCGCCGGCGGTTTCCTTTTCATTTTCATGCCCTACACCCCAAATCCACCGTCGCAGCCGATCACCTGGCCGGTGATGAACGCCGCCCGAGGCGAGGCCAGAAACGCCGCCAGCTCTCCCACATCCTCCGGCCGGCCCAGGCGGCCCAGGGGCGTGTCCTCTGCCAGCGCCCTCTTGTCCTCCGGAGAGAGGTTTGCGATCATCTCCGTATCAATAACCCCGGGGCACAGGGCGTTGACCCGGATGCCCGAGGGGCCCAGCTCCTTGCACAGGGCCTTGGTCAGAGCCACCACCGCCCCCTTGGAGGCGGAATAGGCCGCCTCGCAGGAGGCCCCGCGCACACCCCAGACCGAGGCCACGTTCAGGATGCACCCCGCCTTCCGGCGCACCATCCCGGGAATGGCCTCCCGGCAGCAGCGGTATACGCCGTCCACGTTCAGGGCAAACACCCGGCGCCACTCCGGCTCCGTCATGTCCTGGAGCAGCCCGTAGTGGGCCGTGCCGGCGTTGTTCACCAGCAGCCCTACCTCCCCTATCCGGGCAAACAGCCCCTTCACCTCCAGCGGGAAGGTCAGATCCGCCTGCACCGGGCACCCCCCCGTCTCCTGTGCAAGAGCCTGGGCCGCCGCTTCCCCCCGGTTGTAATGGATATATACCTTCCACCCGTCCCGGGCCAGGGCCCGGGTGATGGCCCCGCCGATCCCCCCGGCGCCTCCGGTGACCAGAGCCGTGTTCAAAGCCGTTCCATTCGCCATGCGTATTTCCCCCCTTCCAATGTCAAAAGGCAAAAGGTCTTCTC
>CALWYY010000167.1 GCA_944385885.1 uncultured Oscillospiraceae bacterium
CGTGAAGCGTGCGCTTTCGTCTGGTGGAATCCACCGCGTGCCACGGGAAATACTCTCCCGTGTCCTCCATAAACTCGTCATAGGCGCGCAGAAACCGGTCGTACTGGCAGTGCTGCCATAGATCCTAGCCGGTGACACGCCACTCCGTATCCGGATCCGACCGCAGCCGGGAGATCCGTTCTAACTGTTCCTGGTGGGATATATGCAGGAACAGCTTGATCACCACATAGCCGTTGTCTCGGAGCTGCCGTTCAAACACCCGGCAGGATTCTACCCGCCGCCGGTATTCCCGGTTGGTGATCTCCCGGCGCAGGTACTTGTGCACCGTGTCTTCCATCCAGCCCGAATCCATGAAAAGGAACTTCCCGTTTTCCGGAATAGCCCGGAAAAACTTATGCAGGAACGGATACCGCTCCTGGCTCTCTGCCACCGGCGCCGGGGATACTACCGTGAAAAACCGGGGATCCATCTCCCGGATGAGCTGGTTAATCAGGCTCCCCTTCCCCGCCGAAGCCCAGCCCTCCACCAGCACAATCACCGGCAGTTTTGCCTCTCGGATAAGCTGCTGCTGCCGCACCAGCGTTTCCCGGAGCGCGGCAATTTTTCGCCGCCGGGCCGATTTATCTAAACCGTCATCCTGTTTTTTTAAGTCACGAAGCATCGGGGCATCCCTCCCGGCACAAATTTCCTTTTTTCAGCATACCATATGCGACAGGTTCTGTCAAAGCGGCGGGGGTTGTGCATCCATGCCTTCCGGAATATAATAAGCAGTTGCATACCGCAACATTCCGCCCCGGTTTCCGGGGGAAAGGAGCCGCCTATGAACCCTCTGCGCCGTATACAATACAATTCCCCCGTGGTGCTTACCTTTGCATTGCTGTCCCTGGCAGTTTTTGGCCTAAGCCTGCTCACCCGGGGCCGCAGCGATCTGCTTCTATTTTGCGTCTACAGGTCCCCTCTCAGCGACCCGCTGACCTACCCCCGGTTTTTCCTGCACGTTCTGGGCCATGGCAGTTGGGCCCACTACTCGGGCAATATCCTTCTCATGCTGGTCCTGGGCCCGCCGCTGGAGGAGAAATATGGAAGCCGCAGTCTTTTAGCCGCCATCGCCGTCACCGCCTTCGTCACGGGCCTGGCCCAGTGGATCCTCTTTCCCTCCACGGGGGTGCTGGGGGCCTCGGGCATTGTGTTCATGATGATCCTGCTGTCCTCCATGGGCGGAATGAAAAACGGTCGCGTCCCCCTGACCATGCTGCTGGTGGCCGTGTTCTACCTGGGAAACGAACTGCACACCGCCCTGACGGTGGCGGACAACGTATCCCAGCTCTCCCACGTGCTGGGCGGCCTGTGCGGGGCGGCGCTGGGCTTTGTCCTGGCGCGGGATCGGCGGTAGCCTGGTTTCCCGTCGGCCAGTCCTTTGGAAAGCCAAAAGCGGGAGGGACCGTTGGATGGTCCCTCCCGCCTTCTATTCTTTTCCGGCGGCGCGCCCGCTTCCCGTCACGGCGCTTTCCCGGCCGGCATACCGGCCTCCAGGAGCTCCGGTTCCCGGAGATATTTCTTAAACTTGGCAAACGCCAAAGCCATATAGTGACCGTTGGCAATCCGCTCGTCCATGACGACCCCCAGCGGGATACACCGGTCGAACACGATGCCGTCCCGGCCCCGGCGGGGCACCTCCCGCATGTTCCCCATGGTTATGGCAATGCTGGTGGTGCCAAATTCATACACATGATGATAAATGTGGTTGGTGCGGATGCTGGCTAGGTTGGATACCAAAAGGCTGGCATGGAAGGGGCTGACGTCAATCAGCGCCTTTGGCAGCAGCCCCAGCCGGTCCAGCAGCCGGATAAACCCAATCAAAATTGTCAAAAGCCCGCTCATGCGCACAAATACCCGCATGATCCGGTCCAGCCCGTTGGCCTCCCCCGTCTGGCGGTTGGTGCGTATGTAGCTGGTCACCTTCTCCTGTACGGAGAACACATCGTCCGATGAATCCAGATAGATCTTGGACATAGTGTCCTCCCCGTTCCCGCCGGGCTTGAGCACCACCATGGATACCGCCAAATCGTTGTGCTGGAAAATCTTCCGGCCCATGATAAACCGGTTCAGCGCCGGAAACTCCTCCACAGTGCGCAGATACGCCGTCAGGATGAGGGCCAGATGGCTCACGCTCCGGCCCTCCTGGCGCTTCCGGTTCATGTACACCCGCATAGGCTCCTCCGGAATGTCCAGGGTGATCATATTCATGGCGTCATACCGCTTGGTCAGAAAATGGGGAATTAAAAAATACATGGGATCCTCATGCCGGACCCTGGTGCCGTCTTTGCGCATTGTCTCGACTCCCTGAAAAAGAATACCGATGGATCGTGTGTTGTGTTAAAACGCATTATATATAAAAATCTTTATGGATTATATCGTCTCCCGACTTCTCTGTCAAGAAAAAACCGCTTCTTCTCGGGTTCAAGCGGGTAAAAACGTAAACAATTTGTGAATTCTTCCAAAAGTTCACCCCCTATTTACATTTCCGTATTATCGTTTGATCAAAAGTATACCCGGAGGCGGGACGCCATGGCAAGAAACAACCGGTACGGACAACCGGATCACAGGTTTGCAGGCGGCAGGAACGGGATTGACCCATATTCCCGGTTCCTGCTGGTTGTTTCCTGCGTATTCATGGGTTTGTCCCTGCTATCCCAGATGCGGGGCTGGCGCTGGGTAGCTCTGGCAGGATGGTGTGCGGCACTGGGCGTATTTTCCTGGAGCGTTTGGCGAAGCCTGTCCCGGGACACGGTCCGGCGGCAGAGGGAGAACCAGCGGTTCCTATCTCTCTGGCGGAAAATAGACCTATGGTTTCGCCTTCAGCGGGAGCGGTACCGCTATCGAAAAGACTACGCCTTTTTCCGCTGCCCCGGCTGTCGGAGTCTGGTGCGGGTCCCCCGGGGAAAGGGGCATATCCGTATTACCTGCCGCCGCTGCGGTTTTTCTTTCCACAAAAAAACCTGACGGAGGCAAGGCATGAGCAGAACGCTGAGCATCAATATAGGGTCGGTAAACACCCGCATGGCTGTGATGGAACCGGCGGGTCCGGTTATCGTTCCCAACCGGGAGAGGGAGCCGGCCACGCCCTCCATGGTGGCCTTTGCCAAAACGGGCGAGTGCATGGCGGGAGAGGATGCCAGCCGCCAGGCACTGTTCAATCCCCTGCGGACCGTGAGCAACGTGTGGCAAGAGCTGGGCAGCTCCCGGCAAACAGACGTGGACGGGAGCCTCTATTCTCCGGCGGAGGTTGCAGCCATTCTTCTCCAGAGGCTGCGGGAGGACGCTCAGGCCTGGCTGGGAGAGGACTATTTTCCGGCAGTATTCGTTGTTCCCGCCAGCTTTTCCCCGGAACAGCGGCGGGCGCTGGAAGAGGCGGGACGCCTGGCCGGATTGGAACCGGCGGGGTTTCTGGACGAGCCGGCCGCCGTCCTGGCCGGGGCCGGCCTTGGGGACGGAGCCCGGCACATTCTCCTGTGCGACATGGGCGGAAGCCGTTTTGACGTCACGGTATTGGAGTCCGGCGGCGGAGCCTTCCGCACCTTGGCGGCTGTCAGCAGCCGGGTGGGCGGCGAGGATTACGACCGATGCATAGCCCGCTGGCTTATGGACCGGTTTTTCCGGGACTGGGACGTGGATTTGTCCTGCGACCCGGCGGCGGCCCAGCGTATCCGGGAGGGGGCGGAGGCGGCCAAGCTCCGTCTGAGCCAGGAGGGCATAGCGGAGATCTCCCTCCCCTATATCGCGGCGGGCCGGGACGGCCCCCTGCATCTGGAGTACACCCTCACCCGGGCCCTGTTTTCCGAGATCACCGCCCACCTGACCCGGACCGCCGCCGCCGGCGTACAGCAGGCCCTGGCCCGGGCGGGGGTGGTGCCGGGCCGCCTGGACGGCTTAGTCACGGCGGGCGGCGCCATCCGAATCCCGGCTGTGGCAGAGGCCGTCGCCCTGGCCGCCGGGGTCCCCGTCCCCCCGGGCGGGAACCCCGAGGAGCGGGCGGTGCTGGGCGCCTGCGCCGCGCAGGCCCGCGTCTTTCAGCCTGCCCCCGCCCCTGCCGCCGCTTTCTGACCGGCCTCTCCCGGCGGCGCCGGGACCGCACGGCCCCCGGCGGCATAGACGGGTGTCCGTAAAACAGTGAATCCTCCGTATGGCTTAGACCATGCGGAGGATTTGTTTATGCCTAATCTTCAAACTTGCTGGCGGCGAACGGTTTGTCAAAACCGTTTGCGACGGCAAGTCCACAGGGGATAGCCGCTTTAGCGGCGCAAGGGGGTGTAGCCACCTTGACGGAACGAAGTGACACAACATTCTCGGTCATGCAGTTTCCTCCTGCTGACAAAAATGAAGCTCCGCAGGACGCACGATACTCCCGATAGGAGAGTATAGAAGTGCGCCCTTTAGTTCCTAAAGGGTTTTTCATTGTTTTTTAGAAAATTCCCCCGTTGTATTTGAACTGCCCATACAGCATAAATCCCAATCCAACAACCACTGCCGGAAGAATGATAAACGCCATGGCTTCCTCACTCCAAAACAAAGCAATGTAACCTAAGACCAAAGATACTCCTATGATAAGCGCCCCTGTTCCAACAGCTTTCCCATACTTTGGTACATCTTCTTCCTTTACTTTTCGTCTGTTGTAGGAATGTATCGTACTGATATTCCCCTTGATATTGATAATGCCAAGTGCAGAAATAAACAAGCCTAAAACCAATAGTATCAAATTATCCATACCGTCCTCCTAAAAATAGAATAGCTCTTCAAATTTTTTATCCAAGGCAATGCAAAGAATAAGAGCTAACTTTGCTGTCGGGTTGAATTGTCCTGTTTCAATGGAACTGATAGTATTTCTCGATACACCCACCATTTCCGCAAGCTGGGATTGAGAAAGATTTGCTTCCATACGAACTTCCTTTAAGCGATTTTTTAGATGTAATTGTTCCTTCATACTCTCACCTCAAAAAGGCGATGAATAAATCCGGCAAATGCCAAAATGGAAAGAATCAAAAATAGGATGGTTAGTGCCAAATCACTCCTTCGTTTCATTTTGATAAAGCGAACTAACCATTGTGTTGATAGAATGCTGAAGTATATAACCCATGGGCTGTAAATCATAGTATGGGCGAGCTTAGAAGATAACAAAGACAGCAGACAACACACTAAAGCACCTACTCTACCTGCGTGACTTCCTGCTTGATATACCACTTCTATTTCGGCTAAGTCTTTATTCTTATACTCTTTTCTACTTGCGTTTAAGATATCGTCCTTTTTCATAAAAACATCTCCATTCCAAGTTTTCTTTGCATATTTTCATTATGCACACGCCAAGTTTTCTTGTCAATAAATTTTAAAAAAAGTAACAATTCGTTCAAGAAATTTTGACCGCCCGAACATTTTCGTCCGGGCGGTCTCGGTATCAATCATATATCAGCTAAACTTCACGATAGCTTCTGCCTGTGCCTTGCAAGCGTTCATCTGCCGTACCCATTCCATTTGATTCTCGGCTTTCAGTTGCTCGGTCACGCCGTACTGCTTTGCCAGCGACCGCATGATCAGCTCCATGCGGTTTCGTGCCGCTTCGTCAATCTTGGCGCAATACTGTCTTACGTACACCCAGCTATGGCCGGGGGCCGTTTCTCATCCGTCCTGCCGGATCTGGAGCCCCTCTTCCGACCACCACAGGCGCACCGTCCCCTCCCGGGACAGGAACAGCCGCGTCCCGGCCTCCTCCAGGGCCTCCAGCAGGTCCGGCTCCACCGACTCCTCCGGGGAGAGCAGCTCGACCGCGTACGCCGGCCGGGTGAGGTACACCAGCTCCTCCAGATACCGGTTGCTGTTGCCGTGGTGGGGCAGCTTGATGAGGGTGTAGCGATCCTCCGCCACCGCCAGGAACTCCTCCGACCGCTTTTTCTTGGCGTCCCCCATAAGGAGGAAGCTGTCCTCGCCATACCAGATGGTGGTGATCAGGGAGTTGTTGTTGTCGTCTCCGTAATCCGTATCCGGGGGGTCCAGCAGGATGCAGCCGTTTTCCGTCTCCAGCCGCCAGTCCTCCGTCAGGCGCACCCACTCCACCCCGGCCTCCGCCGCCGCGGCCTCCAGCGCCGCGTACGGCTCGGAGAACTCCGTATAGTCCGGGCCGACGATCAGCCCCACCGGATACTCCTCCACCAGCCGGGCGGCGCTGCCGATGTGGTCCTTGTCGTAGTGACTGAGGATCATGTAGTCGATCCGCGTTACGCCGTATTTCTTCAGCTGGCTGTCAATCTGGGAGAAA
>CALWYY010000168.1 GCA_944385885.1 uncultured Oscillospiraceae bacterium
AATCGGGATCGGAAAAGGAGAATAGCCGGATATGAAGACAGTCTGCGCATTTTTTGCGGCCCGCCGGTACTGGAAGGATGAGAAGGCCCTGCAGGCGGCGTACGGGGATCTGGCGGGGCGGATGGATCCGACGTGGGAAAAACGGCTGATCGTGGACACGCTGGAACCGGGAGCTCTGCCGGAGGGGGAGTGCCTGGTGGCGGTACCTATGAGCGGGGCGGTGCAGAAGAACATCTTGGCAGCGGCGGCACACTGGGACAGCGTGGTGCTGTACGGGGCGTACATCCGGGAAAACGCGGCGGAGGAAACCTGCCGAGAGATGACCCGGTGCAACGCGGCTCCCACTCTGATGGATACCTGGGCCGTGCTGCGGCGGACCCGGCCGCGGGTGCAGCTGGCGCTGAACGGAGAGCAGCTGAGGGAGACGATCCGGGTGCTGAAGGCGTATTACGGAGTAAAAGGGGCGACTGTGCTGCAAATCGGGCACACAGAGCCCTGGGTGATCAGCAATGCATCGGCTCCGCAGGTCTATGAAAGTCGTTTCGGCATCCGGATCCGTTTTGTGGAGCAGGGGGAGCTGGCGGCGCTTTACCGGGGGGCAGGGCGTGAACAGGCCGAGCCGTACTACCGGTGGTTTTCCGAGCATAAGACGGGCTGCGTGGAGCCGGAGGAGAGCCAGTTGTGGGACGCGGCCCGGATGGCCTGGGCGCTGATCACCCTGCTGGAGTCCTATGGGGCCAGGGGGGCGGCGATTGCGTGCTTCAACCTTCTGGGGGAGGGGACCACCGCCTGCCTGGGGGTTAGCTATGTAAACGACCAGACGCCCATGGTGGCCTCCTGTGAGGGGGATATGGACAGCGCGGTGACCATGCTTTTGATGAAGGGACTTACCGATACCAGGCTGTGGATGGCCAACCCGGGCCTGCAGCCGGATGGGACGGTAAACTTCTCCCACTGCACCGCGCCCATCTGCTGTACGGGCCAGGCCCTGCCCTGTGTGCTGCGCAGCCACCATGAGAGCGGCATCGGCGTGAGCCTGCAGGTGGAGCTGCCGGTGGGACAGCGCCTGACAGCCTGCCGGGTGTCCGACGAGGCGTCCCGGATGACGATCCACACGGGCGTGTCCGTCCCGGGGGCCTACGAGCCGGCCTGCCGAACCCAGATGCATGTGCGGTTTGACGATATGGATCACTATCTGGCCACGGCTCTTGGCTGCCACCAGGTATTCGCTTTTGAGGACGTGGCGGCCAGGCTGCGCCGGATGGCGGAGCTGTTTGGGCTGGAGGTACTGTAACAGATTGGCATGGGTGACGGCAGCTTGCCGCCCCTGCCCGGCGCGGCGCACAGATCCGCCAGGAAAGGACCGGCGGAACGCAGAAGGCCTCCCCGTGACCGCGGTCACAGGGAGGCCCTTTCGGCTGTGCAGGCCTCCTGCGGAAAGGAAGCGGCTGCCTGCGCCCCATGGGGATTATCCTTACGCGGCGGCAAATTCCGTCAGCCTTTCCCCAACGGCGCCCATCTGTTCGCGGGTGGGCTCCCAGCTGAACTCCAGCCTCGCCAGCCTGTCCTTATAGCACAGCAGGAATATGCTGGTCTGGGTACCGTCGTCCATAACCAGACGGTAGGCTTCCAAGGCCCCCCAGAAAGCGGCGTCGTCCTGCTCCACCATCGTTCCGCCCCAGAACGCGGACAAGACGATCTGCCGCTTTAGCTGTTCTTTGCAAAAGCCATAAAGGGAGGGGATCTTTACGCCGTATAACTCATATTTGAGTTCCGGAATTTCCGCCGATGCCTCGTCGCCGAATCCATGGCGCTGATGGATTCCCAGGTACGTGAGGAACAGGGACTCGTCCGGGCTGGTTGTAGTAATGTAGTTCCCATACCCGGTATCCACCAGATCCTCTGCCCGCAGGGGAGGCTGCGCGTATAGAGGAAGTTCCTTCGGCTCCATGTTCATAAAAATATGGACGCTGAAAGATATCACTGCCCCGACAAGGACAAAGGAAACCGCAAAACTGGTCATGGAAGTCAACGCCCGGTTTGCGCCGGAAGAGGCCCGCTTCCGTTTCAGCCACCGTTTGACAGCCCCGGACAGAATGGCGGCGGCAGCTATACAAAGCAGCATGGCCAGGACGGTCCAGACCATCACGGAGTTTCCCACAAAAAGCTCGCTGGCCAGCCAATAGACCAGGCACAGGCAGAGGATGATCAGCAGTATTCTCTGGAAACCGGCGGTGGAGGGGGTGTCCAGAAACATCCCTCGGTCCGCCGCTTTCTTGGCCTTCCGGCGCCATCTGTAGTATGCCGTCAGTTCCACCAGGGAGAATAGGAACAGGAGAAGGGAGAGCGTGCCGGTCATAAGGTCCATGGGGCTGGCCAGCATCCGGAGCATGTCGCTGATGAGAGAAGAAAAAAACATCAGGGAGAAAACCAGGGAAACCGCAAACAACACTGTATAGATCCGGAGATAATTTGCCCAGCAGGCCCGGTGAATCGCCGCCACTTCCAATGCCGGCTCGGTGTGGATGGGCGTGGGATCCTCTCCGTCATGGAAGAACACCTGCATCTGAAACCAAGTGCAGGCCAAGGACCAGCCGGCCTCGGTGCAAAAATCGATGAGCGTCTGCTGCGCCTGGGAAGGCCCCGGGTCAAATTCGGAGGCCTTCGGGAAATATGTCACCGCAAAATGCAGGGCTCGGGGCTCCATTCTCCGGTAAGTCCAGAACCCGTTGGAGATCCGTTGGATCATCCACCCTTTCCGGGCCATGCCGGAGAGGTGCTTTTCAATCCCGCTGTGGTCGTAAAAGGAAAGCGTCTCAATCCTATATTTCCGGTCTCTCATCCAAGTTCCCCCTCTTTCAGAATGCGGTCGTAGTCAGCGGTCTGGCGCCGCAGGCGGCCGTACTCTTTTTCCAGCATTTGCTTTCCTTTTTCCGTAATAATATAGCTGCGGCGGCGGCCGTCTGCCCTGGTCTCCCGGATGGCCCCCTCTTTTGCAAAGAGCTCCAGCAGATCGTACAGCGTACCGGAACCGATACCCA
>CALWYY010000169.1 GCA_944385885.1 uncultured Oscillospiraceae bacterium
GCGGCCTCCTGCCTGAAGCACAGCATCATCGGCGACTTCAACCGGGTGGGCGTATCCGACGTGGAGAAGCTGGCGGCCGGCGACGGCACGGGCCGGGTGCAGCGGTAAGGCTTTTGCAAACCATGGACGGGCCCTCCGTCCGCGTTTCGCGGACGGAGGGCCCTCTGCCGTTTCGGGAACCGGGCAGGGCAGCGAGGGGCCCGGGAACCGGGAAGGGGAGGGGTTTTTCTTGCAGGACGCGGGCGGCTGTGCTATGATGAACCCTGCGGAAACCCGGCGAAAGAAGCCGGAGACGAAGGGATGCACGCCATGCGTATACTGATCCACACAGACGAGTACTACCCCACCGGCGGGCCCTGCGCCCGGCGGATGAAGGTGTTTGCCCAGGAGTTTTCCCGTCTGGGGCACAGCGTCACGGTGCTGGCCAGCGCGGCCAACCGCAAGGCCGGGCCCGGGGAGCCGGGGCCGGAGCGGGTCCTTTTCTGTCCGGTGATACCCCTCCGGCGCAAGAGCGCGGTCAACCGGCTGCTGAACAACCTGAGCTTTGCGGTCACCTCCCTGGTCCGGGGATTGGCCTGTCCCCGGGCGGACATCGTGCTCACTACGTCGCCGCCTCCCCTGGTGAGCCCCGCCGGCTGGCTGCTTGCCCGGATCAAGGGGGCGAAACTGGTGTACGACGTAAGGGATATCTGGCCGGATGTGGCGCTGGAGATGGGCAGCTTCTCGACCGGGAGCCTGTACGGCCGGGTGTTCGGGACGGTGGCCCGGTTTATGTACCGGCGGGCGGACCTGATCTGCGCCGCCTCCCCCGGGAAGGTGGGCAAGCTCCAGGAGAAACTGCCGGAGGACCGGCGGGACCGGGTCCGGCTGATCTCCAATGGGTTCGACCTTCACTTTGCCGCCTACCCGGACGACCCGGAGACGGCGGAGCGGTACCGGCTGGGAGAGGGATTTACCTGTGTATACGTGGGGAACCTGGGCCTGGCCCAGGGCCTGGACCGGCTTCTGGACCTGGCGGGGACGCCGGAGGGACGGCGGACACGGTTCCTGCTCTTCGGCACTGGAGCCGAAGAACAGGTGCTCCGTGCCCGGGCCCGGCGGGAAGGGCTGGACAACGTGGAGTTCCACGGGGTGGTGGAGCACCGGAAGGTGAGCACCATCCTGCGCCGGGCGGATCTGAGTTTCATCTCCCTGAAAAACGCCCGGATGCGGGACAGCGTGCCCACCAAGATTTTCGAGGCCCTGGGAGTGGGCTGCCCGGTGCTGCTGGTGGCGGAGGGGGACGCCTGCCAAGTGGTGGAGGAGAGCGGTCTGGGCTGGTGCGTGTCCCCTGACGAGCCGGAGCGGCTGGAACCGGCTCTGAAAGCAGCCAGGGAGAACCCTCCCGGGCCGGAGGACCGCCGCCGGGCCATGAAGCTCATGGAAGAACGTTACTCCCGGCAGGAGATCGCCGGAGAGCTGGAGCGGCAGCTGCGGGCGCTGCTTCGGCCTTGAGGCCCCTGGCGGAGACCGCTGTGAGAGGTGCTGTATTATGTCCAAAGTCAATGTGATCGGACTGGGGTATATCGGCCTGCCCACCGCCCTGATGCTGGCCAGCCACGGAGTGGCTGTGGTGGGGACGGATTATAACGCCGCGCTGGTAGATGCCCTGAACCGGGGGGAGACCACCTTCCGGGAAGAGGGGCTGGAGGAGCTGTTTGCCGCGGCCCGGGCCGCCGGGGTGGAGTTTACCACCCAGTACCAGGCCACGGATGTATATATCGTCTCAGTGCCCACCCCCTACGACCGGCAGAGCAAGAAGGTGGACGCCCGCTATGTGGTCCAGGCGGTGGAGGCGGTGCTGGAGATCTGCCCGGCGGGAGCGGTGGTGGTGATCGAGTCCACCGTATCCCCCGGTACGGTGGACCGGTGTATCCGGCCGCTCCTGGCCCGCCTCGCTCCGGATAAGGCCGTGCGCCTGGCCCACGCCCCGGAGCGGATTATCCCGGGGAACATGATCTATGAGCTGACACACAACAACCGTACCATCGGCGCGGATGACCCGGAGACGGGGGAGCGGGTCCGGGCCCTCTACGCCTCCTTCTGCCGGGGGGAGATCGCTGTCACCTCCATCAAAACCGCGGAGATGACCAAGGTGGTGGAGAATACCTTCCGGGATATCAACATCGCCTATGCCAACGAGCTGGCGAAGATCTGCCGCAGCGACGGCATGGACGTGTACGAGATCATCCGCATCACCAACAAGCATCCCCGGGTGAATATCCTCTCCCCGGGCCCCGGCGTGGGCGGGCACTGCATCTCGGTGGATCCCTGGTTTTTGGTGGGAGATTATCCGGGCCTGGCCAACATCATCCTGGCCGCCCGGAAAATCAACGATTCCATGCCGGAATTCGTCCTGGAGCGGGTCTGGGAGATTATGGGCCAGCGCGGCCTGAAGGATGTGTCCCGGGTGGGGCTCTACGGGCTGACCTATAAGGAGGATGTGGACGACGTGCGCAACAGCCCCGGCCTGCAGATGCTGGAGATCCTGGACCGGCATCTGGCCGGCGGGCGGGTGCAGACCTACGATCCCCTGGTGCGCCGGGATCTGGCGCCCAACCAGCACCACGACCTGGACAGCTTCCTGGCGGCGGTGGATCTGGTGGTAATCCTGGTGGGGCACCGGCAAATCCTGGAAAATATGGACCGGCTCCGGGACAAGGTGGTGCTGGACACCCGGAACGTGTGCCGGCTGGAGGGCGTGTACCGGCTGTGACCGGGCCTGCCAGTTAAAACAGGCCGGCGCCCCGGCGATGCCGGGGCGCCGGCCTGTCTGTGGCGGCAGGGGAGACGGCGGCGCCTCAAAGCGGGCGTCAGAGCGTCCGGTAATAGGGGCAGATATCCTCGTAGCGGCCGTCTTTCCGGCGGAAGCCGCCGGGGATGGTGCCAAGCTGCCGGAATCCCAGCCGCTCATACAGATGCCGGGCGTGTATATTACTGCGCACAACGGCGTTAAACTGCAGGATGCGGAACCCCAGCCGCCGGGCCTGCTCCAAACAGTCCAGCACCAGCGATTCCCCGATATGCAGGCCCCGGCTGTCCTGCGCCACGGCGTAGCTGGCGTTGCAGATGTGGCCGCAGCGGCCCACATTGTTCGGGTGCAGAATGTACAGCCCCCGGATACGGCTGTCCTCGTCCTCCGCCACCCCCACGTGGGACTGCCCGGCGAAAAAAGCCGCCGCCTCCCCCTGGCGCCCCAGAGGCTCCTCCTGGGGGAAGGCGTCCCCCTGCTCCACCACCTGGTTCCAGATGGCCGTTATGGCCTCCAGGTCCCCCGGGGCCAGGGGGCGTACCCGTACGTTCATCACACGGCTCCTTTCCGAATGGTTTTTCCGATATGAGTGTACGCTCCTTTTGGAAAAACGCAAGCGTTTTTTTCCGTCTCCGCCGGGCAAAAGTCCGGTTTTTGGGACAGGGAAGGGCGGATACTGAAGATGCCGCCGGAGAGGACCTCCGGTGAGGCGCTCTGGGAAGGGGGAAGGAACATGCGGGGATATTACACGGCCGGCGGGTATTACGGCCGGGTTAACGGCCGGTATATGCTGTTTTCCAGCGAGTCGGATTACCTGGACTACCTGTGCCAGGAGGAGGACGGACCGGAAGGGAGGGGTT
>CALWYY010000170.1 GCA_944385885.1 uncultured Oscillospiraceae bacterium
TCGGCATACCGGGTTACGTTCAGCGTTTCGTTTTCGCCATCCCCGTCCAGATCCCAGGCCAGGGGGAGCCGGTCCTCCACACGAGCGGGCAGAGTAAGAGGTTCCTCCTCTCCGGCGGCCCAGGCGAGGGGATCCTCTTCTAACATTAGCAGGGATCCGTCTTTGCCGCTCTGGGAGATCAGGTACTCCTGTTCCGGTCCCTGGGCGCCGGCATACCGCAGCATACGGTTGGGTATGGTATCCGGGATCCAGGTTCGCAGCATCAAAACATCCCCGTCCAAAAGCTCACTGGCGTACCACAGGGTGTTGTCCGCTCGGTAGCTATCGTCAAATTCCAGGTACTGTACCTGCAGCAGGTTCACCAACCCCACTGTGCCCTCCGCCTGGAACAGGATGGACGCACCCTGTCCGTCGGTACCATCGTCCACCTGGGCGTAGGGAATGCAGCAGGTATCTGGTTCCGCCACCCTCCCGGTAATTGTCCCGTCAAAAACCGCCTCCGCCGGCAGGTACTCCGGCCGGAACCAGGCGGCCAGTTCATCATAGGGAATGAGAAACTCCAAACGTCCAACGGCATAGGGGGCGATGTCGTAGGGGTTGGCCACAACCGCCAGCCCTTCCCCGTTCAGATACCAAGATCCTTGTTCTGCCAAGCCGGCCAGAATCTCCTCATAGCCCGGATTGAAGGTATACTGTCCGTACTCTGGACTCTGACTCAGACGGACAGCATACTCCCCGCACCACTGTGCAAACCCCTCCGGGTCCTCAGACAGATCCCCCAGCGCCAGCCGGGCGCCGGTGACGGTGTCAAAGGTATAACCCCGGCGGAGCGTGTTGCCATGGGTTCCGCCCATATTGGAATACTGGTCGTAAATAAAACACAGTACCCGGCTGTCCCCCCGGCCCACCAAAACGGTCTGTTCCAGCGCGTAACTCCACGGGTACTCGTTGCCCCCCTGCTGCTGGCGGAATTCGTACTCCGCCTGGGCGGCGGCTTTGTACTCCTCCAGCCCGCCACCGTTCTCCCCACCCTGGGTAAACGCCTCCTCCAAGGCCAAAAGGGCCTCGTTTACCGCCTCCTGGGCCTCCGGCCGGCCGGCAATGGTCACCTGAGGAGTGGTGCATAGAAAGGTCAGGATGCATTGAGCCCCGTCTGCGGAGAATATGTTCTCCTGCCGGATGCTCATGGCCGCTGTGACCCGCCCCTCCCGGGCCGGCTCCGTCCCGCCCGGAACCTCCGCCCACGCTGTGGGCGACGGGGAAATCGGCACGCTCTCCTCCGAAGTCTGTCCGGCGCAGGCCGTTAGCGACAGCGCCACGGCCGCTGTCAGCAGCGCCGCCAGTACCCTTCTTGTTCCCATCCTCTTTTCCTCCATGGCTTATACCGCCGTGTTGTCCTCGTAAAATTTCAGCGCCCCGTCGTAGATCGTGTGCCCCGTCTCCGCCGTCTCACCCTCCACCGTCAGGGTCAGGCTGTCCGTCCCCGTGGCCGCCAGAACCGTATTCACTATGCTGCCCATGAGCATATACTCCCCGGTGGTGCCCATGGAGGACAATTGTGTCAGAAACGCCTGGTTCATGTCCACCGTCACACCCTCCGTCCCCGTCTCCAGGGTCAGGATGGCCGATCCATCCGTGAGAATCCCCGCGTCCGTTAGCGCCCGGGTAATTTCCTCTGCCGTCAGTTCCTCCACCTCCATGGCGGATACCACAAACCGCTCCGCGGTCTCATCCGACCGGAACACCCGGATGTACAAAGGTTTGGTCAAGTCCAGGGCCTCATAGACCAGGGTGAACAGCCTATCCACATCCTGCATCTGATAGGGCCACTGCCGGGGCGAATAGCCGCACGTGTCCATCAGCGCTTTGCCGTAAAAACCATACAGTCCCACCGCCGTGGTGTAGATATCCTCCAGCTTGTCCCCGAAGGCCATCCCGGAGCTGTCCTCCCCGGGATCTGTTATATTCAGCGCCTCCCGGTCCGCCCCACCGTTTTGCAGGTACCAGTCCATCATCTGTCCGGCCATGGCGGCCGCCGTCAGGGAACAGCCCGCCGTGCCGGGGTAATAGGAATCCCGGATCGCGTCCAGCACCGCCGTCAAGCCGCTGTCGTCCGGCGCCGGGGTGCCCGCCGCCTCCTGCGTGGATTCCGGCGTAGGCTCTGTTCCAGGCTCTGTGGCCACGGCGTCCCCGGTAGCCACGGCGTCCCCGGTGGCCACGGCGTCCCCGGTAGCCATGGCGTCCCCGGTGGCTGTGGGAGACGATGTGGCGGACGGTCCCGCTGCGCAGGCGCACAGCGCCGTGACGCACAGGGCGAAAATCAGCATCGCAGAAACCGCTTTTTTCATGTTTTGCTCCTCCATATTATTTATACATCCTTTTCCCTTATAAAAAAGAAAATCCACCATTCCGGCACTCTGTATTATAAGACGCAAAACCGGGGCAAAAAGTTTCATGCCCTTCCAATTATTTCCTAAAATCCCCAAATCTCCAGACCGGGGCAGAAAGGCCCCGGTCTCTCCCGCCGGAGCCCGGAGGAGAGCCGAGGCCAGTCTTCACCTGGGAAAGTTGAGAATGGCTTTAAACAGGTCCCCGTCCAGCGCCAGTTCCAGCTTGCCTCCCATGCACTCCATCAGGGACTGGGCGATGGATAGTCCCAGGCCGCTTCCCTCCGTGCTCCTGGCCGCGTCCCCACGGACGAAGCGCTCCATCAATTCCTCCACCGGGATGTTCAGGCTCTGGCGGGAGATGTTCTTCAGGGTCAGCACCGGCCCCTTCTCCCCCTCCGTCAGGTCCATGTACACCCTCGTGTGGGGCTGGGAGTACTTTGTGATGTTGGACAGCAGGTTATCCAAAACCCGCCACAGCAGCCGTCCGTCGGTCTGGACCGGGCACTCCTTTTCCGGCAGGTTCAGCACCGGCTCCAGCTCCGCGGCGGCAAAGCGCTGGGCGTACTCCCCCGCCGACTGCCGCAGCAGCTCCGCCAGGTCCAGCCGCTCCAGGTTGGCGGTGACCACCCCGGCGGACACCTTGGACGCCTCCACCAGGTCCTCGGTGAGCTTTTTGAGCCGGGCGCTCTGGCGCTCCAGCACCTGGACATACTCCCGGGCCTGGGGGTTTTCCAGCTCTTCCTTCCCCAGCAGGTCCACGTAGGATACGATGGAGGTCAGGGGCGTTTTTAGGTCGTGGCTCACATTGGTGATCAGCTCCGTTTTGAACCGCTCCGAGCGCATCCGCTCGTTTACAGCCTTGGCCATGCCCAGGCCCACGCTGTTCAGGTTTTCCCCATGGCCCCGCAGGTCCAGCCAGAGCTTTTTCGTATCCACGCTGTACGTCAGATCCCCGCCGGCCAGCGCCTGTCCCGCCTTTTGCAGGCTGCGCAGCTGCATGCCCAGGCGCATCACGCCGTACAGCCCCGCCAGGTCCAGCAAAAACAGCAGCAGCAGGGGCAGCAGCCCGTTTCCCAGGATCGCCATGCTCCAGAACAGGATGTTCAAAAAGATCATCCCGGCGTAGGCCACAGCCATCTTCCATACCAGAGGCAGGGCCCGGAAAAAGCCGCCCGCCAGCCTGGCCAGGATCCGGCAGATACGGAAAACCAAGGTGTTGCGCCACCAGCCTCCGGCCCGTATCCGGGCGGCCAGGGTGACGCACAGTCCCAGGCAAAGCGCCGCGGCCGGCAGAGCCCCCAGAGTCGCTACCGCCGCAACTTCATAAAACTCATATCCTGTATAATTTACGCTTATCTCAGCTATAAAGAGCAGCAGCAGCGCTGTCACACCCGCATACAAGTCCAAGGGCCACCGGTTCAGCCCCCGGAGGCGGACGGCGCCCCCCGCCTGCCGGCCGGCCGCCGCCAGCAGAAAAACAAACAGCGCCAGGGCCAGGACCAGGCAGGCGGCCCCCACGGGGACGAACCAGTCCGTCATGGACTGCAGTACCGTGTAGCACCGGTACGGGACCCAAGCCTCATCCCCCGGCTCCAGCGGCAGGTTGATGTACCCATCCATTGTCACCGTTTCCCGGTGAGTCCCATCCGGCCCGTAGCTGCTCATCGTCGCGCCATTCACCACACGCCGGGAACCCTCCTGCCGGGTATCTTCCAGAATGTGTCCCTCCAGGTCCAGAACAACGCGGCTGTAACAGCCGCTGTAATCGGGGTCCAATCCCCCGTAGTACGCCTTTTGGAGATAAGACCATACCAGCCAGTAACACAGGTCACTGTCCTCAAAGGGCACTTCTTCCTGGTACCAGTTCTCCTCCATGGCGTAGGCGGCCCCCGCCCCACAGGCCACGGCGCAGGCCAGCAGCACGCAGCACAGCAGGAACGCCACCGTTTTCAGCCAGGCCTTTTCCAGTATCCGCTTCATTTTTGTCCCTCCAGTTTGTACCCCTTGCCCCAGACCACCTTGAGATACCGGGGGTCGGCGGGGTTGATCTCCAGTTTTTCCCGAAGGTGACGGATGTGTACGGCCACGGTACCCTCACTGGCATAGGGAGCTTCCTTCCATACCTGGCGGTAGATCTCCCGGGAGGAGAACACCTTCCCCGGCGATCCCATAAACAGCCGCAGGATATCAAACTCCGTGGGCGTCAGGCTCACCGGCTCCCCGTCCAGGGTGACGGACTTGCTCTCATCGTCCAGCAGAATACCTCCCACCGCCAGCGCCGACGGACGGATCTCCATGCCGCCCAGATGGGCGTAGCGCCGGAGCTGGGCCTTCACCCGGGCAATAACCTCCAGGGGATTGAAGGGTTTGGTCACATAGTCGTCCGCCCCTACGGTCAGCCCCAGGATCTTGTCCGTGTCCTCGCTCTTGGCCGTCAGGAGGATCACCGGCACATTGCTCCGTTCCCGGATGGCCGCGGTGGCCGCCATGCCGTCCAGCAGCGGCATCATGATGTCCATGAGCACCAGATGGACTGTCTCCTGTTCCAAAAGCTCCAGCGCCCGGCGGCCATTCTCCGCCAGCAGCACCCGGTATCCCTCCCCGCTCAAGTAAATGCGCAGGGCGTCCCGGATATCCTTTTCGTCGTCGCAGACCAGTATGGTATACATATCCGCTTCCCACCTTCCACACAGAAGATACCAGATGGACATTTAAGAAAAAACCAGGGGAATGTTTAAGACTTTCTTAACTTTACCGCGCTTCCAAACAGTTTACCCATTATAACAAAAACGGCTTGGAAAAAAAGCCCCCTCCACCGCCTTCCGGAAGAAAAAGGCGTCTCCATAGGGGCGTCGCCGCAGGAGGAAAAAGCCGGATGGATCCCGGCGGCGCACGCCGGTCGGCCTTATCTGCCGGGCCGTCCGGAAACCCGGTTTCGGGGAGATTCTGTTTATTGCGGGCCATTCTGTAAAGAGCCTTTAAAATGCAGCAAAATATACCGTCCTGTCTGTGGCTGCCAAGAGCGGCGTTGCATTTTTCTTCTCGGTCTGATACTCTGAAGCAAAAGATTGTCAGAAGGGCGGGTGCTGTTTTATGGACAGGGTGGTTGCGTTCTGTGCCAGCCGTTCCAACACCGGCAAGACCACACTGATTCTCCGGGTGCTGGAGGAGCTCCGCCGCCGGGGGGTAACTGCGGCGGTCCTCAAGCATGGGCATCATCCTCCGGAAGGCCGGGGCAAAGACAGCAGCCGGTACCTGGACGCCGGGGCAGCAGGATCCCTGTATTCCTCTCCCTGGGGCTGGACCCTGGAAGCCCGGCAAGACGGGGAACTGGATCCAGAACGGGCGGCGGCCCTGCTCCGGGAACTTACAGGCTGCGGGGTGATTCTGGCGGAGGGATACAAAGCCGGCCCCTTTCCCCGGATTGCCGTCTGCCGCCGGGAAGTAAGCCTGGCGCTGCCATGCCCGGAGGAGGAGCTCCTGGCCGTGGTGAGCGACGCGCCGCTGCCCGTCCGCGTCCCTCAGTTCCGGTTTGAAGATGTACCGGCGCTGTGCGACCGGATATTGGACGCATAGGGATAGGAGGGCAATGCCATGGGGGCATTTGGATTGGATACGGCCATTTTTGAGCAGCTGTGGAACCAGCGCTGGGAAGAAGGGCGGGCCAACCGCCAGCAGACCTGGGACGCAGGAGCGGCGGACTGGGACCGGAAGCTCCGCCAGAAGGGCGTGCGCAAAACCCAGGGAGAGGCCCGCGTCCGGGACACGGTAGCGTATCTCCGTCAGCGGGGAGTCCTTGGGCCGGACACCGACACGGCGGACATTGGCTGCGGCCCGGGGCGGTTCACCGCCGCCTTTGCCCGGGAGGGACGCAGCGCCCTGGGAGTGGACATCTCCCCCGCCATGGCCGAGTACGGCCGGCGCTACGCCCGGGAACAGGGGCTGGACAACGTTCGCTTCCAGGCTCTGGATTTCCAGGCGGCGGACGTGGACGCCCTGGGCTGGCGGGAGCGGTTCGATCTGGTTTTTTCCTCCATCACGCCGGCGGTCCGGGGCCTGCGGGGGCTGGAAAACCTGATGGCCATGAGCCGGGGCTGGTGCTTCAACGCCTGTTTTGTCCATGAGGAAAACCAGCTGGACGCCCGCATCGCCCGGGAGGTGTTTGGCCGGGAGTACCGAGGCCGGAGCATGACCCATTCCCGCTGGTTTTTCGAGCTGTTCGGCCTGCTATGGCACCGGGGGTATTTCCCGGAGACCCGCTACTATTCCCAGCACCGGGAGATGCCTCTGACCCCCTGCCGCCAGGACGCCGCCCGGATCGCCGGGCGGCTGGCCGGACCCCGGGACCCCAGCCCTGAGGAGTTGGACCGGGTCGTCCGTCTCTTAGAGGAAAACGCAGACGGCGACGGGACCGTTATGGAGATCAGCGACTGCCGCTACGGCTGGCCGCTTTGGAACGTCAACGACAGGCAGAACCGGGCCTGACCGGCTTGCCGGCGGCCCCGGCGCGCTGCGCCGGGGCCGCTGCCTTCCCCCCGCCGCCGGCGGGGGCTTTTTTTCTTTCAGGGGACGTGCTATGATATCCGGGAGGTGAGGCGCCATGCAAGAAGTCCTTTTTACAGAGCAGCTTCCGGAATATTCTCAATACCTGGAAACCCGCACCCTGGAATATATCCACCGGCGGGTCACGGAATCCTTTGAGGGGTTTGAAACCTTTGATCTCATGGCTTTCAACTGGTACGACGTAAACACGGAAGACACCGCCGTATCCCGAATTCTGATCTACGTGGACCGGGACGACCTGTTCTTTATCTGTGAGGACGCCCGGGCCCACCACCGCTGCCGGGAGCTCCTGCCCGGGGGGCAGAGCAACGAACGGGCATTGTATTCCTTTTTTGTCGGCCTGCTCCGGGGCGATCCCGCCCGGCTGGATCAACTGGAAACGCAGATTACCGACGCCGAGGACGCCGCCCTGGCCTCCGGCCCGGCGGATTATCTGGCCCGCATCCGGGAGTACCGCAAGCAGCTTCTGCATCTGAAGCGGTATTACCAGCAGCTGGACGTGATCCTGGACAACCTCACCGCCAACGACAACGGCCTGTTCACCCCGGACGGCCTGCGCCTGCTGTCCATCATCCATAACCGGGTAGAGCATCTCTCCTCCCAGGTGGTACATCTGCGGGACTATGTCACCCAGATGCGGGAGGCCTGCCAGGCCCAGATTGACCTGGAACAGAACCGGCTTATGCGCGCCTTTACGGTGATCACGGCGCTGTTTCTGCCTTTGAGCCTAATCGCCGGCTGGTACGGCATGAACTTTACCCATATGCCGGAGCTGGACTGGCGCTATGGATATCCGGCGGTCATCGTCCTGTCGGCGCTGGTGTGCGTCATCCTGCTGGTGTGGTTCCGGCGGCGCAGATGGTTTTGACCGCCAGGGACGCCGAGAGAACCGGAAAACAGGCGGACAGCCCTTGCTGTCCGCCTGTTTTCCGTCAATTCACCGGCGCCGCCGGGCCTTACAGGATAAACCCGAATATGCCATACAAAACGATGGACGCCGCGGCAAAGGCGCACACGTAAGGCATCTGGGTCTTCACGTGGTCAATGATGTTACACCCGGTGGTGGCGCAGGACATAATGGTGGTATCGGAGATGGGGGAGGCGTGGTCGCCGAAGATGGACCCGCCGAACATCGCTCCGGCCACCAGGGGCACATTCACCCCCATATTGATGGCCATAGGCAGGGCAATGGTGGCCATGATCGCCATGGTGCCCATGGAGGTACCGGTGGCGAAGGACAGGAGCATGGAGATCACAAAGGTCAGCAGCGGCAGCAGCGCCGGCGTCAAGAGGTTCATAAACACAGAGGACAGGTATGTTCCGGTATCCAGCTGCTTGACCAGCGTACCCATGGTCAGGCCGAAGAGAAGCACGCAGGCGATGGGAAGCATGGTGGCCATACCGTGGAGGATCTCATTGGTAAGCTGCTCCAGGGTATAGAGTTTTTCCACAAGGCACATCACGGCGATGGTCAAAACGGAAATCATGCAGCCCCACAGCAGCGCCTGGGAGCCGTCGCCCTGGGTGGGGTTGCCGCCGCCGGAGACGCACAGCGCTACCACGATGGTCACGATCATCACCGCCAGGGGCACAAACATATTGGCCGCCCGGGGTTTTCTGTCCTTCGACACGGGGGAGACCGCCTCATCCTCGGTGACACTGGCCGGGTCATCCAGCTGCCCGGTGGCATCCGCCCGCTGCTCGGCTTTCCGCATGGGCCCCACATCTATGGACAGCAGGGCCGACAGGAAGGCAAAGATCACCGCAATGATGCAGTAAAAGTTCAAGGGGATGGAGCGCAGCAGCATGCTGATGGAAGCGGCCGCTTCCACGCCGCCGGAGATCAGGTATCCGGTCATGGCCGCCAGCCAGCCGCTGAGGGGGAAGAGGACGCACCAGGGCGTGGAGGTGGTATGCACCAGAAAAGCCGCCTTTTCGTGGGACAGGCGCATGCTGTCGTTCAGGGGCCGGGACACCGATCCGGTCACCATGCAGCTCAGGGACCCAGAGGTAAACACCACAATTCCCAGCAGCCAGGTAAACACGGCGGCGGCCCGCTTGGACTTGATGATGCCCCGTTTTTTCACCATGATCTCCACGAATCCCTCGATGCCGCCGGTACGCTCGATCATATAGATCAGGGCGCCGATCAGCAGCATGGACATAATAACGATGGTATTCCCGCTGCTTTCAAAGGTGGAGACCAGGCCGTAAAACGTCTGGTTGAGCCCGGCGATGACGTTTCCCCCGCACAGGATCAGGCAGGCCAGGAACAGCCCCACCAGCAGGGAGGCAAACACATTCTTCAAAAGCAGCGCCAGGATAATCGTGACTAAAGGTGGTACTACCGACAAGAAACCGTATGCCATTGCAATTCTCCTTCCAGAAATTGATAACGAGACAAGTTATCTCCGGACTGCCCGGCCCAGATCCCCCCGCAGGACTTCTCCCTCCCGGAAGGCCAGGCAGCCGCCTATCCACACGTATTCAATGCCTTTTCCAGGACGCGTCGGGTCTTGGAATGTGGCTCCGTCCTCTGCCCGGTCCAGATCCAGGATCACCACATCGGCATCCGCTCCCACGTTCAGGCGCCCTTTCCCGGCCAGGCGCAGCTTCTCTGCCGGCATGGCGCTCATGCGGTTGACAGCGTCAAAAAGGGTCATCCTTCCCGGCCGCACGTACCGGGCCAGGAAACGCAGGAAGGTTCCCGCCGCCCGGGGATGTCCCTGGCCTCTGTCCAGGATCCCGTCGCTGGCCAGCATCACCGCCGGATGGCGGAAGGCCATATCCACCTCCGGGGCCTGCATGACATAGCAGACGGTCATGCACTCGGGGTCATCCCGGCGCACCTCCTGGAAGATCTCCCGGGTGCAGCGCTGGAGCCGGTACTTCCCCTGGCACAGCTCCACCGCGTCGTATGTGCAGCCGTATCGTTCCAGCCACCCATCATCGTAAGTAGCCGAGCCGATGGAGGTGGAAAAGGCATCGTAGGGATAACAGTCGCAGGACACCCGCAGCCCATTCATCCGGTAGGCGTCCACCAGGCGCAGGAACTCTTCCATCTGGCCGAACCCGGCCATAGAGCCGATATGGGATACCTGGGCAGACAGGCCCAGGCTCTCGGCCACATCCAGGAACTCCCGGGCGGACTCCAGCACCTGACCGGCGTCGCTGCGCAGATGGGCCGCCACGATCCCATCCCGGTCCCGGCATAGCTTTGCCGTGCGCTCCAGCTCCCGCCGGTCCAGGCCGGGGGTGTAGCGTATGCCGTAGGAAATCCCCAGGCACCCTTGCTCCAGCGCCCGGGCCAGGCCCCGCTCCATTCGCGCCAGTTCCTCCTCCGTTACGGGTGTGTACCGGTTGGCGTGCCCCGCCTGCTCCCGGAAAAATGTATGCCCTGCCAGCATGCCCACATTCACCGGAGCGCCGGAACGGTCCACCAAATCCAGATATGCCCCTGGATCCCACCGGTTAATGCCGCACTGTCCGGCAATGGCGGTAGTCACTCCCATGCGCAGCAT
>CALWYY010000171.1 GCA_944385885.1 uncultured Oscillospiraceae bacterium
GGACAGGCGTCCCCGCCAGGCCCCCCGCTCCCTATCCTTATTCAATGGTATACCCCACCCCCCACACAGTCTTGATACACCGGGGTTTGCGCGGTATATCCTGGCCCTGGCGGTCTACGCGGCGGCCCTGGTGATTTTTGTGGTGGCGGCCTGGCGGCTGTGCAGCCAGATCGTCTGGTACCCGGAGAACCCGGTATACCGGCTGCTGAATTTTGTCAAGGAATACGTCCTCTTTTGGATCGCCATGGCCCTTCTGGCGGGGTGGGTGGTGATCACCGATATTTTCTTCCGCATCCCGCTGCGGTACCTGGACGCGGTGGCGGAGCAGGCCGGGAAGCTGGCGGCCCCGTCCATGGATCCGGTGATGCTTCCGGAGGAGCTGGCCCAGCTGCAGGGTGAGCTGGAACGAGTCCGTCTCCGGGCGCTGCAGAGCGCCCAGGAGGCCCGGGACGAGGAGCAGCGGAAAAACGATATGATCGTTTACCTGGCCCATGACCTGAAGACGCCCCTGACCAGTGTGATCGGATACCTCACCATTTTGCGGGACGAGCAGGAGCTGCCCGCCGCCCTCCGGGCACGGTATACGGGCATATCCCTGGAGAAGGCCCTGCGTCTGGAGGAACTGATCAGCGAATTTTTTGAAATCACCCGCTTCAGCCTGACCCACCTGACCCTGGAACCCCAGCCGGTCAATCTGACCCGGATGCTGGAACAGACGGCGGACGAGTCCATCCCCCTGCTGGCGGACAGGGGGCTGTACTGGCAGCTGGACCTGGAGCCGGGGGTGGAGCTGGTGTGCGACCCGGAGAAGCTGTCCCGGGTGTTCGACAACCTGATCCGCAACGCCGTCTGCTACAGCTATCCGGATACCGCCGTCCGGCTGGAGATGCACCGGGCGGACGGAGAGGTGGTTTTGCAGTTTTGCAACCGGGGACGGGCCATCCCTCCGGAGAAGCGGGAGCGCCTGTTTGAGCCGTTTTTCCGCCTGGACGCGGCCCGCTCCACCGCCACCGGCGGGGCGGGGCTGGGCCTGGCTATTGCAAAGGAGATTGTGGAGCTCCACGGCGGGTCCATCCAGGTGTGCGGGGAGGGGGAGGAGGTGTGCTTTGTCCTGCGCCTGCCGGCGGATCGTTAGAAAATCGTAGGATTCCCGACGGAAAACCGACAGCGGATCGGAAGAAAAAGCAAACAAGGAAATCCCCCTGCTCTGGTACCATAGAGGCACCGGGGCGGGGGGATCCCTTTATCCGGAAATCCGAAACCGAGGTCACAAGCATGGACAGAAAAAACGTTGCCATTTTCTTCGGGGGCTGTTCACCGGAGTACGGCGTGTCGCTCCAATCGGCATCGGCGGTGCTCCGGCACCTGGACCGGGAGCGGTACTGCCCCGTGCCGGTGGGCATCACGGCCGGGGGAGATTGGTTTTACTATTCCGGAGACGTGGACCGGATCGAGCAGGACACCTGGCGCTTGGATGAGGCCAACTGCGTTCCGGCGGTCGTGTCCCCAAGCCGGAGCCAGCAAGGGCTGCTGGTGTTTCAGGACGGGCGGGCGGAACGCATCCGCCTGGATGCGGCGTTCCCGGTGCTCCACGGGCAGAATGGGGAGGATGGCACCGTGCAGGGCCTGCTGGAGTTGGCTGGCGTCCCCGTGGTAGGGTGCGGGGTGTTGGCCTCTGCCGTTTGCATGGACAAGGCCCGGGCCCACGCCCTGGTCCGGGACGCCGGCATGCCGGTCCCGGCCGGGTTCGTGGTGGACCGGGGACGAATGGAAACGGCCCTGGCCCGGGCCGGAAGGCTGGGGTACCCTCTGTTTGTTAAGCCGGTCCGGGCCGGCTCCTCCTTTGGCATCTCCAAAGTGAGCCGGGAGGAGGAACTCCTTCCGGCGCTGGAACTGGCTTTGAAGTATGACCGGGAGGCCATTGTGGAAGAGCGCATCGCCGGGTTCGAGGTGGGCTGTGCCGTGCTGGGCAACGAGCAGCTCCGGACAGGCGCGGTGGACGAGATCCGGCTCCAGGGCGGCTTCTTTGACTTTACGGAAAAGTACACCCTGCAAAGCGCCCAGATCCATGTCCCGGCCCGGATACCCCCCGCCAAGGCAGAGGAGATCCGCCGGACTGCCCAGCAGATTTACCGTGTTCTGGGCTGCCGTGGCTTTGCCAGGGTGGATCTGTTTATGGAGGATACCGGGCGGGTGGTGTTTAATGAGGTAAACACCATTCCGGGCTTTACCGTCCATAGCCGGTTCCCGGGTATGATGCGGGCGGCGGGGATGCCTTTTGAAGAGCTGGTAACGGCCGTGATCGAATTGGCGGTGACGGCATGAGAGTGCTGCATCTGCCGCCCTGCCGGGTCTGCCGGGGGGACCTGATCCTGGTCAACGGGGAACACCCTCTGCCCCGGGATGCGGAAGGAGGGGATCTGGTACCGGCCGGCCCGGGCGCGCCCGACGTGCTCTTGGAACGCCGGGCGGCCGTGAGTCTGGGCCGGCTTATGGATGAGCTGGACGCCTGGGGGAGCATTGTGCCGGTAAGCGGCTGGCGCTCCCGTGAGGAGCAGGAGCGGCTCTATGCCCAATCTCTCCGGGAAAACGGGGAGGAATTTACCCGGCAGTTTGTGGCCCGGCCGGGCTGCAGCGAGCATGAGACCGGCCTGGCCATCGATCTGGCCCTGGCAGGGGAAGAGCCGGACTTTATCCGCCCGCCCTTTCCCGACCGGGGCATCTGCCGGCGGTTCCGGCAGCGGTGCGCCGATTTTGGATTTGTCCTGCGCTACCCGGCGGGGAAGGAAACGGTCACCGGCATTGCCCATGAACCCTGGCATTTCCGATATGTGGGCGTACCCCACGCCGCCGTGATGATCCAGCGGGGCCTGACTCTGGAGGAGTACCTGCCCTTCCTCCGGGACCAGAGCGCCCGGGAAGGGGGATTGGAGTACACCTGGCCGGAGGGCCGGGCCCATATTGTCATCCTCCCTGCCCGGGCAGGGGCGGATACCCGGCTTCAGGTACCGGAGAAGGGGCGATATACCTTATCCGGCGACAACCAGGGCGGGTTTGTCCTTACGGAGTGGAGGCGGGACCATGCCGGCTGAAAAACGACTGGGCGGTCTGGACCGGGGGCGTTTGGCAGGGGCGTTCCTGGTGGCGGCCATTCACATCTCTCCCCTGGCGCCCTGGACGCCCACGGGGGACTTCCTCTTGACCCGGGTGTTGGCGAGAACGGCGGTGCCCTTCTTCCTGATGATCACAGGGTATTTTCTCCTGCCGCCTTTCCTGTCCGGCGGCTGGGCCGACTGGAACCGGCTCTGGCGGTACCAGGGGCGGCTGCTGGCCCTGTATGTGGGAGCGGCGGCTTTGTACCTGCCGGTGAACCTGTACGCCGGCCAGCTCCGGGGTTTAGACGGGCTGGGCGCGTTCCGCCTTCTGGCGTTTGACGGTACGTTCTACCATCTCTGGTATCTCCCGGCGGCCATGCTGGGCGTTCTGCTGGCGGCTGGGCTGGGCCGCCGGCTTGCTTTGAACCAGGTGCTGGCCGTAAGCGCGGCGCTGTACCTGATCGGCCTGGGCGGGGACAGCTACTGGAAGGCGGCAGCCGGGATACCGGCGGTAAGGGCCGTTTATGAGAGGCTGTTTCTGGTCTCCTCCTATACCCGGAACGGGCTGTTCTATGCCCCGCTGTTTCTGACGCTGGGGGCATGGCTCCGGAACCGCCGGCCCTGGAGCGCCCGGCGCAGCGCGGTCTGGTTTTCCCTGTTTCTGCTGCTTATGGCGGGGGAGGCCCTTGCCCTGCGCGCCCTGGGCTGGCAGCGCCATGACAGCATGTACCTGTTCCTGCCTCCGTGCATGGTCTGCCTGTTCCGGCTGGCCCTGGCCTGGAAGGCGCCGCCCGCCCCCCGGGCCGGGCGCATGGCTCTATGGATCTATCTGCTGCACCCGCTGGCCATCGTGCTGGTGCGTGGCGCGGCAGGGGTGCTGGGCTGGGAACCGCTGCTGGTGGAGAACGCCCTGGTGCACTACCTGGCGGTATGCCTGCTCTCCCTGGCGGCGGCCGCGGGGATCTCGCGCCTGCCCCCAGTCCGGCTGTTTCAGGACCACTCCCGCAGCCGGGCGTGGACGGAGGTGGACCTGTCCTGCCTGCAGCACAATGCGAGAGTGCTTCGGAGCTGCCTTCCCCCCGGCTGTGAGCTGATGCCCGCGGTGAAGGCGGATGCGTACGGGCACGGAGCCGTGCCCGTGGCCAGGCAGCTGCAGGCCATGGGTGTGGGGAATTTCTGCGTGGCCACAGCCCGGGAGGGAATAAGCCTGCGCCGGGCGGGGATCCGGGGGGAGATCCTGGTGCTGGGGTATACACCGCCGGAACAGCGGGGGCAGCTCCGGCGCTGGAGGCTGACGCAGACGGTGCTGGACGCCGGGTACGGACGGGCCCTGTGCCGGGGCCGGGGCAGGCTTCGGGTACAGGCGGCGGTGGACACGGGGATGCACCGGCTGGGCCAGCCATGGGAGAGAATGGAGGAACTGGCACAGGTGCTGGCCAGCCCGCGCCTGAAAGTCACGGGCGCCTTTACCCATTTAAACGCCGCCGGAAGTCCGGCGCGGGAGGATGAGGAGCACACCCTCCGGCAGGCGGAACGGTTCCGGGCCGCGGTGGATAGGCTGGACCGCCTGGGCTGCCGGATCCCGCAGGTTCACCTGCTGGCCAGCGCGGGAGTGCTCCGCTATCCGGAGCTGGGCGGCGATATAGCCCGGGTGGGACTGGCGCTCTATGGGATACCGGAGGGGCGGCCGGAGGAGCGGCTGCGCCCGGTGCTGGCCCTGAAGGCCCGGGTGGCCTGCGTCCGGGAGGTAAGGGCCGGGGAGAGAGCCGGATACGGCGGGGAATTTTTGGCCCGGCGGGACAGCCGCCTGGCCGTGCTGGCCATTGGCTACGCGGACGGCCTGCCCCGGGCCCTGTCCAACGGGGCGGGACAGGTGCTGATCCGGGGCGTCCGCCTGCCGGTGGCGGGGCGGATATGCATGGACCAGACGCTGGTGGACGCGACGGACGCGCCTCAGGTGCGGCCGGGAGACGAGGCGGTGCTGATCGGCGTATCCGGCGCCGAGAGGATCACCGCCCAGGATGTGGCGGCGGCCGCCGGGACCATCCCCAACGAGATCCTCAGCCGCCTGGGAAGCCGCCTGGGACGGGTGGTGCTTTTGTAAAGGGACCGGACGCGCCCGCCGGAAGGCGTTTTCCAGCCCTAGGCACAGAGAACCGGCCCCCGGCGCCTTTGGGCGCCGGGGGCCGGTTCCCCTTGCAGAGCTGCCGCCGGAGGATCAGAGCAGACCCTGGAGCAGGATAACGAGAATCAGTATCGGAAGCACATACTGGAAGTAAGGCTTCAGCCGGCGGGAGAACCGGATGCCGGCGCCGGAGTTGCACTCCTCCAGGTACTGGTCAAAGCCCCAGCCCCACCGGTTGACGCAAAACAGCAGGTAGACCAGCGAACCAAGAGGAAGCAGAAGGTTGCTGACCAAAAAGTCCTCGCTGTCCAGAACGTCCCGCCCTCCGATCAGCCGCAGGTCAGACCACACGTTGTAGCCCAGTACACAGGGAACGCTGGCGATCAGCAGGAAGATCCCATTTATCACGGACGCCTTCTTCCGGCTCCAGCCGAAGTTGTCCATGGCGCCGGCAATGATGTTTTCAAACACCGCAATGACGGTGGTGAAGCTGGCGAAGGTCATAAACAGGAAAAACAGCGCGCCCCAAACCCGTCCGCCGGTCATGTTTACAAAGATGTTGGGCAGGGTCTGGAAGATCAGAGGGGGACCCTGGTTGGGTTCCAGGCCAAAGGAAAAGCAGGCCGGGAAGATAATCAGCCCGGCGAAGAAGGCTACAAAGGTGTCCATGGCGCACACGCGCAGGCTCTCACCTGGCAGAGAATGGTCCCGGGACATGTAGCTGCCAAAAATCTCCATGGCCCCGATGCCCAGACTTAGGGTGAAAAAGGACTGGTTCATGGCGTCGGCCATGACGTTGCCCAGGCCCACTTCCCGCACCCTCTCAAAGTCCGGGAGCAGGTAGAATGCCAGCCCCGTTCCGGCGTTGGGCAGGGTGATGCTATGTATGGCCAGGACGACGATCAGCAGCAGGAGGGCGACCATCATCCACTTGGATACCCGCTCCAGGCCCTTTTTCAATCCCCAGCTGCAGACCAGGAACCCGGCCGCCACCGTAATGGCCATCCACAAAAGCATCTGGCCCGGATTCAGAAGCATCTGGCTGAAGGCATCGGACACGGCGGCGGAATCCATACCGGTAGAAAAGGAACCGGTGAGGAATTTGACGAAATAGATCATCATCCAGCCGCATACGGTGGTGTAATACATCATCAGCAGATAACAGCCGGCCAGGCAGAACCAGCCGTGGATATGCCATTTGTGCCCGGGCTTTTCCAGGGCCTGGTATCCCTTTACGGCGCTCTGGCGGCTGGCCCGGCCCACCGCCAGCTCCATGGTGAGAATGGGCACGCCCATGCAGATCAAAAACAGCAGGTAGAACAGTACAAAGACACCGCCCCCGTTGATGCCTACCACATAGGGAAACCGCCAGACGTTGCCGATGCCGATGGCACAGCCCGCGCTTACCAGCAGAAAGCCGATCCGGGACTGAAAGTTTTCACGTTTCATAACTCTTTCCTCTCTCTGTGGCCCCGCCGTCAGCGGCCGGGGCCTGTTGTACCGTCGGGCGGGCGGAAACGGCGGTTTCCATCCGCAGCCTGGGTATAGTACCACATTATAGTAGATGGTAAGGGAAAGTGCCAGAGGTTTCCCAAAAAACTTTTTAATGCCCTCTCCGGCGGCCGCTCCTCTCCGGCGGCCGCCTTGATTTCCCAGGGGCTGTATGGTAAGGTTGTTTTACAGAAAGGGACCGGGCTGTCCCGATGGGCCGATGGCCCAGGCCGCGGGATAGGCTGCCGGCTGGGGAGCGCGGAGGAGGCGGGCCATGCTGCAGGTAATAACGCCGGAGGAGGTGCTCCGGCTGATCCGGGAATCGTTTACCCCTCTCTCCGGCTTGGAGGAGACGGTGGGGCTGGACCGGGCGCTGGGCCGGGTGCTGGCCCGGGACATTTGCGCCGGGGAGTACGTGCCGGGTTTCGACCGGTCCACGGTAGACGGGTATGCCGTCCGGGCGGCGGACACCTTTGGCTGCGGGGAGGCGGTACCGGCGGTGCTGGCTCTGGCTGGGCAGGTGGCAATGGGCCGAGGCGGCGGGGATGCCCTGGCGCCGGGGAGCTGCCGGGGGATTCCCACCGGCGGCGCCCTCCCGCCCGGGGCGGACTGCGCGGTCATGGCGGAGTATACCGAGGATTATGGGGACGGCACCGTGGGGGTGCTCCGTCCCGGTGCGCCCGGCCAGAACGTGATATTTCGGGGGGACGACGTGTATCCCGGGAAACGGGTGTTCCGGCGGGGCCGGCGGCTGGCCCCTCAGGACATCGGCGCCTTGGCGGCCATGGGGGTGGTACGAGTGCCGGTGGCCCGGAGGCTGCGGATAGGGGTCCTGTCCACAGGCGACGAGCTGGTGCCGCCGGAAGCGGCGCCCGGCCCAGGCCAGGTACGGGACGTGAACCGGCCCATGCTGTGCGCCCTGCTGGAAGGGGAAGGGATACAGGCAGTGGACTGGGGCATTGCGGCGGACGATGAGACGATGCTGCTGCAGACCGTGGAGCGGGCTCTAAGAGACTGCGACGGCCTGTGGATCTCCGGGGGCAGCAGCGTAGGGCAGAAGGACGCCCTCTGCCGGGTGCTGGAGACGGTGGGAGAGGTGCTTTTCCACGGCGTCGCCATGAAACCCGGCAAGCCCGCTCTTTTGGCCCGCGCCGGGGACAAACCCCTGGCCGGCCTGCCGGGACACCCGGCGGCGGCCTATTTTGTAGCCCGGCTCTTCCTGCTCCCTCTTCTGGACCGCCTCCAGGGGCGGGAGCGGGCAGGATGGACCGTGACGGCCCGGCTCAGGGAGAATGTGGGAGCCAACCACGGCCGGGCCCAGTATACCTGTGTGCGCCTGGAACGGGAGGGCGGGACGGTTTGGGCCAGGCCTCTTCGGAGTAAGTCGGGGCTTATCACCACACTGGCAGAGGCCGACGGGTACTTTTGCATTGACCGGGACTGCGAGGGAATGTCCCGGGGAACGGCCGTTGAAGTGACGGTATGGACGGGAGAGAGATGCCATGGCCTTTGAGTATTTGACCAACGTGCCCCTGACGCAGGCAAGGGAGGACTATTTGGCCTTTCTGCAGGAGCGGGGCTTTGCTCCCCGCACGGAGACGGTGGCGGTCCGGGACGCCTGCGGGAGGACCACGGCCCGGGCGGTGTACGCCGCCATTTGCGCGCCCCATTACGCGGCTTC
>CALWYY010000172.1 GCA_944385885.1 uncultured Oscillospiraceae bacterium
CGCCACGTGCACGGCCGTCTACGAGCAGGCCCGGGCCGCGGGCTACGGCATGGAGGACATGTCCGCCGTGATCAAGCTCTGGGAGAAGCTGATGGGCGTGGAGATCCGGGAGAAGAAGGAAGGCTGAGGAAGGGGACCCGGCGGCCCGGGGCAGCACCGGCTGCGGGCCGCCGGTCTACGGAAAAGAGAGCCAAAAGCTAAAAATAAGGGGGAAAACCGCGCATGAGACCATTTGATTTCTACGCACCCGCCACGGTGGTCGAGGCGCTCGAGCTGATGCATCAGCACAAGGAGAACGTAGCCGTTATCGCCGGCGGCACGGATCTGGTGCTGGAGCTCAATGAGCGGAAGGCCAATCCGGCCGTGGTCATCGACCTGAAGAAGCTTAAGGAGCTGGACTACATCCGGGTGGAAGAGGGCGTTGTCCGTATTGGGGCGCTCACCACCCACGCGGCCATTGCGGCAGACCGGCAGATTGAAAAGTATGTACGCGTCCTTCACGAGGCCTGCCGGCAGGTGGGGTCCCCCCAGATCCGCAATCTGGGCACCATCGGCGGGAACCTGGCCCAGTCGTCGGTGGCTGGCGACGGCCTGGCGGCCTGCGTAACGCTGGATGCGGACGTGACGCTCCGGAGCGTCCGGGGGGAGCGGCGCATGAAGCTGGACGAGTTTCTGGCCGGCGAAGGCGCCACCCGGCGCAACATTCTGGCGGCAGACGAGCTGCTGACGGAAGTTTCCTTTGCCCTGCCGGATATCCGGCACACCGCCACGGCCTTCTACAAGCTGGCCAAGCGCAAGTCCCTGGCCATCAGCGTCATCGGCGGCGGCATGGTCGCCACCGTAGACGACAACGGGATCTGCACCTACGCCCGCATGCGGGCCGGCGCCCTGGGCCGGTACCCCATGCCCTTCCCCACCTGCGAGGCCCATCTGGTGGGCAAGAAGCTCACCTACGCCACCATGCTGGAGACGCTGCCCATCATGCACGATCAGGTGCTGGAGGCCAACAAATCCCGCCCCTGGTCCGTGTTCTACAAGAAGGAGAGCGTGCAGGGCGTCTTTAAGAAGGTATTTGCGGACGTACTGCACCAGCTGGGTCTGGAGGAGGTGCAGGAATGAATAAGATCACCGTGCATTGCACAGTCAACCACAAGCCTGTCTCGGTGGAGATCGAGCCCAACAAGCGCCTGCTGGACATGCTGCGGGTGAACCTGGGCCTCACCAGCGTAAAGGAAGGCTGCAGCGAGGGCGAGTGCGGCGCGTGCACCGTCATCTACAACGGGGAACCTGTGACCAGCTGCTGCATCCTGGCCGGCCAGGCAGAGGGGGCGGACATCATCACCCTGGAGGGCGTATCCGTGGACGGCAAGCCCGACGTGGTACAGCAGGCCTTTATCGAGTCGGGGGCCATCCAGTGCGGATTCTGCATCCCCGGCATGATCCTGACGGCCGAGGCGCTGCTGATGAAGAACCCGCATCCCACCATGGAGCAGATCAAGGAAGCCATGAGCGGCAACCTGTGCCGCTGCACCGGCTACAAGAAAATTGAAGAGGCCGTCGCCCTGGCCGCTTCCAGGATGTAAGGGGAGGTGCAGGCAATGAGTAAATATGCGGTTCTGAACACAGAATTCCCCAAGGTAGACGCTCTGGAAAGGGCCCTGGGCACCGCGAAATATGCGGCGGACTACTTCATGCCCAACATGCTCTACTCCGGCGTGTTCCGCAGCACCGTACCCCACGCGTATGTGAAGAAGCTGAACCTGGACAAGGCCCGGGCTCTGCCCGGGGTAGCGGCGGTGCTGGATTACACCGCCATCCCCGGCAAGAACCGGTTCGGCATCATTGTCAAGGACGAGCCCTGCCTGGTGGACGACAAGATCCGCCGCTACGGGGACGCCCTGGCGGTGGTAGCGGCGGAGACCCAGGAGCTGGTGGATGAGGCTCTGGAGCTGATCGAGGTAGAGTACGAGGAGCTGACCCCGGTCAAGAGCTTTGAGGAGGCCATGGCGCCGGGGGCTCCCATCGTCCACGGCCAGACCAACGTCCACGCCAAGAAGCACTTGGAGTTCGGCAACGTGGACGAGGCCTGGGACAAGTGCGACGTGATTGTGGAGAACACCTACTCCACCCACATTCTATCCCATATGTTCATCGAGCCGGACGCGGGTCTGGCGTACCTGGACGAGCAGGGCGTGATGAACGTAATCGCCTCCACCCAGAACCCCCACTACGACCGCAACGAGGTAGCGGCGATGCTGGGGATCCCCATGAACCGGGTGCGGGTCAAGCAGGCCACCACAGGCGGCGGATTCGGAGGCAAGCTGGACATTGGCGTGCAGCTGCACGTAGCGCTGCTGGCCTGGCACACCCGGCGGCCGGTGAAGATGGTGCGCTCCCGGACGGAGTCCACCATGGTATCGTCCAAGCGGCACCCCATCACCATGAAGTGCCGGACCGGGGCCACCCGGGACGGGAAACTGGTGGCGGTGGACGTGGTGATGACCTGCGACGCGGGGGCCTACGGGTCCTACGGCCCGGCGGTAATCGGGCGGGCGCCGGTACATATAGTAGGGCCTTATGAGTGCCCCAACGTACGGTGCGACGCGGTGTTTGCGTACACCAACAACCCCATGTGCGGCGCGTTCCGTGGCTTTGGCGTACCCCAGGCGGCCGTGTGCCATGAGGGGCAGATGAACGCCCTGGCCAAGGCGCTGAATATGGATCCCATTGAGCTGCGCCTGCGCAACGCCCACAAGGTGGGCACGGTAATCCCCACCGGCCAGACGCTGACCGAGAGCGTGGGCTTTACCGACACGCTGCTGAAGGCCCGGGAGAAGGCGCTGGAAGTCATGCCGGAAGCCATGGCCCGGCTGAAAACGGAATAAGGGAGGGGTTGACATGAAAAGAAGAGGAACTGGCGTCGGCTGCATGTTCTACGGCATTGGCAACACCGGCCTTCCCAACCCTGCCGCCGCTTTTGTCGAGGTACTTCCGGACACCAGTGTAAACGTCATTGTCGGCGCGGCCGATATCGGGCAGGGCTCCTCCACCATGGCCGCCGCGGTGGCGGCGGAGACGCTGGGCCTTGCAATCGAGAACATCCACGTGACCTGGGCCGACACCCAGGTGGCGCCGGAGGGCGGGGCTACCTCCGCCAGCCGCCAGACCTTCATCACGGGCAATGCGGTGAAGAACGCCTGCACCCAGGCCATGGGCGAGCTGCGCCGGACGGCGGCGGAAAAGCTGGAAGTACCGGAGGAGGACCTGGTGTTCCGCAACCGGGAGATTTACAGCAGCAAGGACGAGACCAAGCGCATGACATACCCGGAGCTGATGGGCGCCATGAGCTACCGGGGCCGGCTGGCGGTAGGGGCTGGCTACTACAACCCCAAGACCACCTACCTGAACCCGGCGGACATGTCGGGGGTGCCCTACGAGGTATATTCCTACGCCACCTGCATCCTGGAGGTGGAAGTGGACACGGACACGGGGGAGGTCACGCTGCTCAAGTGCGTATCGGCCCACGACGTGGGCACGCCCATCAACCCCAAGATGGTGGAAGGCCAGATCGAGGGCGGCACGGCCATGGGCACGGGCTTTGTCATCAGTGAGAAGATTGACGTGGATCCCAAGACCTTGGCCATCAAGAACCCCACCCTATCCAAATACATCATCGGCACCAACATGGACATGCCGGAGATCTACCCCATTGCGGTCAGCAGCGAGGGGGAGGCGGGTCCCTTCGGGGCCAAGGGTCTGGGCGAGCCGGCCCTGATCCCCAGCATCCCCGCTACCATGGCGGCCATCGGCAACGCCCTGGGGGTGACCTTTACCAAGACGCCCATCTTCCCGGCGGACATCGTCAAGGCCTGGAAGGACAAGCAGGCGGCGGAAAACCAAGGTTAAAAGTACTTCCCTAAGGTACTTTGAACAATAACTCCAGACCGTGCTGTGCGGCACGGCGGCCGGAAAGAATCCAACGCTCTCGGGTGAAAGCAGCCGCCCGAAACCCAGGAAACCCAGCACAACTCAAGTCTGTTGGAACCAAATTGAATTAAGGGAGGCACTTAATTGATGGAAAACAACACCACCGAGCTGAAGGGCTGGAAGAAGTACTGTGCTGAGCAGAACATCTCCATAACCGGCAAACGGATCTTCATTGACGGTCTGGGCGGCATGGCCCACGGCCTGTTTGCATCTCTTCTCATCGGCTGCATTATCAACACCATCGGCATGTATGTCCCTCTGCTGAAGGACATCGTGGTAAACCCCTGGGCCTCGGAGGCCCTGGCGGGCGAGAACCTGCTGATCGCGTCCAAGACGGCCGCCTACGCGGTGCAGGGCTCGGCCATGGCCTGCGCCATCGCGTACAGCATGAAATCTCCCCCGTTCGTCCTCTACTCCTGCCTGGCGGTAGGTTACGCGGCCAACGTTCTGGGCGGCGGCGGCGGACCTCTGGCCGTGTTCTTTGTGACCGTCGTGGCGGTATTCGCCGGCAAGCTGGTCTCCAAGCGCACCCCGCTGGACATCATCGTGACCCCGTTTGTGACCATCGTGGTCGGCGTACTGGTATCCTTCCTGATCGCCCCGCCCATCGGCCATCTGGCCACGGCGCTGGGCAACCTGGTTATGAAGGCCACCGCTCTGCAGCCGTTCTTCATGGGCATTCTGGTATCCGCCCTGATGGGCATCATCCTGACCCTGCCCATTTCCTCCGCGGCCATCTGCGCGGCCCTGGGCCTGGTGGGCCTGGCCGGCGGCGCCTGCGTGGCGGGCTGCTCGGCTCACATGGTGGGCTTTGCGGTGGCGTCCTATAAGGAGA
>CALWYY010000173.1 GCA_944385885.1 uncultured Oscillospiraceae bacterium
CCCTGCTCCAGCACCCTGCCCTCGTCCATGAACAATACACGGGTGCCCACCTTCCGGGCAAAGCCCATCTCATGGGTGACAACCACCATGGTGATCCCCTCGTTGGCCAGCGTCTGGATCACCTGGAGAACCTCCCCCACCATCTCCGGGTCCAGGGCGGAGGTGGGCTCGTCAAAGAGCATTACGTCCGGCTCCATGGCCAGGGCCCGGACAATGGCGATGCGCTGCTTCTGCCCGCCGGAGAGCTGGGATGGATAGGCGCCGGCCTTGTCCTCCAGCCCCACCCGGGCCAGAAGCGCCATGGCCTTGCTGTTCGCCTCCTCCTTGGACAGCTTGCGCACCTTCAAAAGGGAGATGGTGATGTTGCTGAGCACGTCCAGGTTCTGAAAGAGGTTGAACTGCTGGAACACCATGCCCACCTTCATCCGGTGGCGGTTGACATCGTAGCGGGGGGCGGTGATGTCCGCGCCCTCGAAGATGATGGTGCCGGAGGTGGGCCGTTCCAGCAGGTTCAGGCATCGGATGAAGGTGGATTTGCCGGACCCGGAGGGCCCGATGACCACCATAACGTCCCCCTTTCGGATGGTTTCATTGATATTTTTTAAAACCTGCAGCTGGCCAAAGCTTTTGCACAGATCCTTGGTTTCAAACAGGACCGGGGCCGTCGGATTACCGCTCACTCTTGCGCAGCCTCCCTTCAAAGATGCTCACCCCGCGGCTTAGGATAATGTTCAGCGCCAGATAGATCAGCGCGGAGATATAGTAGCAGGGCAGGGCGTTGTAGGTGTTGGTCAGGACGATGTTGCCGTTGTACATCAGGTCGCTCACCCCCAGATACTGGAGGATGGCGGTTTCCTTGACCATGACCACAAACTCGTTGCCGATGGCAGGCAGGATGTTTTTGATGGCCTGGGGAAGAACGATGTAGCGCATGGTCTGGCCCGCGGTCATGCCGCAGGACCGGGCCGCCTCCGTCTGGCCCCGGTCCACCGCCTGGATCCCCGACCGGATCACCTCCGCCACATAGGCCGCGGAGTTGATGGACAGGGCGATGATGCACGGCAGCACCCGTTCCAGCTCCACACCCCAGATCTTCCCGCTGGGGTAGGGCAGGAAATCCAGCTGGTAGTATACAATAAAAAGCTGTACCAGCAACGGCGTGCCGCGGATCACGGTGATGTACAAGCGGCTGAACCAGTTCAGCGGCTTGATCCGGGACAGGCGCATCAGGGAGATCAGACAGCCCAGGATGGATCCCAGAAACACCGTGATCAGAGAGACTACCACCGTGGTGCGCGTCCCCCGGAGAAAATAATCATAATAATTTATAAAGATTTCCACTATATCCATGGCTGTCTCCCAATTATTCCGTATTTCCAGGAGTGAGTATATAATTATCCGAGCAAAAAGTCAATAGCATGAATAAATATGCACACGCATTTGGAAGAAGGACGCAGGGGCGGGAGAGGGCGGGGGAAAAAACTGTGTAAAATCACCAAGGGGGGAGGCGGCGCAAACTCCCCCTTTTTTTTCACGGGAAAGTGTGCTATAATAACCTGATTATAATGCAGTACTATGCCCTGGGGCGCTCCGGCGCGCCGGGGAGGGAGAAAGGCAGCCACACGCAAAATGGGAATTTTTGATAAAATGTTTGGCACCCGCAGCGAGCGGGAGGTAAAAAAGCTCATGCCGCTGGTGGAGCGGATTGAGGCCCTGGATGGGGAGTACGCCGCCCTGACGGACGAGGAGCTCCGGGGAAAGACGGAGCAGTTCCGTGCCCGGTACGCCGGCGGGGAGGATCTGGACAGCCTGCTGCCGGAGGCCTTTGCCGCGGCCCGGGAGGCCAGCTGGCGGGTTTTGGGCATGAAGCCTTTCCGGGTGCAGCTCATCGGCGGGATCGTCCTGCACCAGGGGCGGATCGCGGAGATGAAGACCGGCGAGGGCAAGACCCTGGTGGCGGTGCTGCCGGCGTACCTCAACGCCATCACCGGGGAAGGGGTCCACATCGTCACGGTCAACGACTACCTGGCCCGGCGGGACTCGGAATGGATGGGGAAGGTACACCGGTTTATGGGCCTGAAGGTAGGGTTGATCGTCCACGGGCTCACCGGCGCCCAGCGCCGGGAGGCCTATGCCGCGGATATTACCTACGGCACCAACAATGAGATGGGCTTTGACTACCTGCGGGACAACATGGCCCTGTATAAAAAGGACATGGTCCAGCGGGGCCACTCCTTTGCCATTGTGGACGAGGTGGACTCCATCCTCATCGACGAGGCCCGCACGCCCCTGATTATCTCCGGGCAGGGGGACGAGTCCACGGACCTGTATCGCCGGGCGGACGATTTTGTGTCCGGGCTGCGGCGGCTGGTGGTGGCCTCGGTGGACGAAAAGCAGGAGGAAGCGGAGGACCTGGACGCGGACTACATCGTGGACGAGAAGGCCCGGACCGCCACCCTCACCAGCCGGGGCGTGGCCAAGGCGGAGGCGGCTTTCGGCCTGGAAAACCTGGCGGATATGGAAAACTCCACCCTCTCCCACCACCTGAACCAGGCCATCAAGGCCCACGGGGTGATGCGCCAGGACATCGACTATGTGTTGAAGCACGGGGAGATCATCATTGTGGACGAGTTCACCGGCCGGCTGATGCTGGGACGGCGGTACTCCCAGGGGCTGCACCAGGCCATCGAGGCCAAGGAACACGTGGATGTGCAGAAGGAGAATAAGACCCTGGCCACCATCACGTTCCAGAACTACTTCCGCCTGTACCACAAGCTGTCGGGCATGACCGGCACGGCCCTGACCGAGCAGGAGGAGTTCCAGACCATCTACGCCCTGGACATTATGGAGATCCCCACCAACCGGCCGGTGATCCGGATGGATCACAACGACGTGGTGTTCAAGAACGAGACGGGCAAGAACCGGGCTATCCTGGACCAGATATGCGCCTGCCACGAGAAAGGGCAGCCGGTGCTGGTGGGAACCATATCCATTGAAAAGAGCGAGAACCTATCGGCTTTACTGAAGAAGCGGGGCGTGCCCCACAATGTGCTCAACGCCAAGTACCACGAGCGGGAGGCGGAGATCGTGGCCCAGGCGGGCAAGCTGGGGGCGGTGACCATCGCTACCAACATGGCCGGGCGCGGTACGGATATCATGCTGGGGGGCAACCCGGAGTTCCTGGCCCGGGGGGATCTGAAGAAAGCCGGCTACGACGACCAGGTGATCCTGGAGGCCACGGGCTACGCCGAGACAGAGGACGAGGCCGTGCTGGAGGCACGGCGGATGTTCCGGGACCGGCTGGCAGAGCACAAGAGCGTGACGGCGGCGGAGGCGGAGAAGGTGCGCCAGGCCGGGGGCCTGTTCATCCTGGGCACGGAGCGGCACGACTCCCGGCGGATTGACAACCAGCTCCGGGGCCGGGCCGGCCGGCAGGGGGACCCGGGAGAGAGCCGGTTCTACCTGGCCCTGACCGATGATGTGATGCGCCTGTACGGCTCCGAGCGGCTGATGGGCATTTTCGAGGGCCTGGGCGTGGAAGAGGATATGCCCATAGAGCACAAAATGCTCACCAACGCCCTGGCCCAGGCCCAGAAGACCGTGGAGAGCCGGCACTTCCAGGCCCGGAAGAGCACGTTGGAATTTGACGACGTGATGAACGTGTAGCGCAACCTGATCTACGAGCAGCGGCGCAAGGTACTGGACGGGGAAAACATCCGGGAGAGCATCCGGGGCATGGTGGCCGAGACCATCGCCGGGGCGGCGGGGATGACCCCGCCGGAGACCCGGGAGGAGCTGGAGGAGCGCCTGGCGCCGCTGTACCGGCTCTTTGTGCCCCGGGGCGCGGTGCCCTTCACGCCGGATATGGATGTCCAGCAGCTCCGGGATATCCTCACGGAGTTCTCCGAGAAGGCCTACGCCGCCCGGGAGGAGGAGTTTGGGCTCATGCCCGACGGGACGCCTCTCATGCGGGAGGTGGAGCGGGTGGTGATGCTCCGGGTGGTGGACGAGTACTGGATGGAGCACATCGATGCCATGGACGACCTGCGCCGGGGCATCGGCCTGCGGGGCTACGGCAACGTCAAACCCATCGACGCCTATAAGCAGGAAGGCTTCGATATGTTCGAAAAGATGGTGGCCGGCATCCGGGAGGAGGTAGTTCGGCGCATCTATACCGTCCGGGTGCGGAAAAACCAGGAGGTCCAGCGCCGGAGCGTGGCGAAGAACGCCGTGACCAACGCCGCCGGCGGCGAGAAGAAGCAGCCGGCGAAAAAGCTCAAGAAACCCGGCCGGAACGATCCCTGCCCCTGCGGGCGGCTGCGGCCCAACGGCTTGCCTATGAAATACAAGGACTGCTGCGGCCGGGGCCAGTGACC
>CALWYY010000174.1 GCA_944385885.1 uncultured Oscillospiraceae bacterium
CTCCTGGGGGTAATCCTGGCGTCGGATGCTGTCCAGCAGGGGGCCGATGACCAGTTCTTCGTTCCGGGCGGCGATGAGCACGGCGTACCGCCGCCGGGCCGCCGGCGCAGCGGGCCGGTCCCGAAGAAGAAACGGTACCGCCATGTATATGTATTGGTAGGCGTAGCATAGGGTGAACAAGAGCGACAGGATCAGATTGATCCGGTAAACGGTCTCCGACGGCATAAGGCCTCCTCCTTTCTGCGTTCCGGCCTCAGCCGGACGTCTTCAGTATAGGAAACGGGGCCTTAAGAAAAAAGGGGGCGAAAGCTTAAGATTCCCTTAAGATGGGAGCCGGGCTCCCGGCGCGCCGCTCCATCCCGGGGAGAGGGAGCGGCGGAGGAAACCAAGGGGAGGGGCGCGCTGAAAAGCGCGCCCCTCCCGTATTTCCCGCCATTTCCCGAAGAGATCCCGGCCGCGGGGGTTCCAGGCGGCTTACAGCATGGTATCCCCGTTATAGCCCACGATATCCACCCGGAGGACGCCCGGCAGATCCCGGAGCCGCTCCGCCTGGGGGAACGTCCGGGCGCTGAGCCGGGCCTCCGCCACCAGTTCCTCCTCCCGGCCGGTGAGGCTCTCGGAGCGGAGGCGGCAGGTTTTGAGGGCGGCCAGGGCCTCCCGGACGCCCTGGGCGCCGGGTTCGTAGCGGACGATGATCATATAGGCCCGGGAGGTGATGGTCTGGCGCAGCACCGTGGCCCCCAAAAACAGCGCGCCCGTGATCCCCGTGGCGGCCAGGGCCACCGTAATATATCCTGCTCCGGCCATGATCCCCGCCCCAATGGCCCAGAACATGAACACCGTGTCCATGGCGTCCTTCACCGCCGTGCGGAAACGCACGATGGACAGAGCGCCCACCCTGCCCAGGCTCAGGATCACGTTGGAGCTCACCGCCAGGATCACCCCCGCCGTCACCAGGCCCAGCAGCAGCAGGCTCAGGGCAAAGTTCCAGCTGAACAGGACCCCGTTGTAGGTCAGCCGGTACACCGCCACAATAAAGACCCCCAGCAGGAACGTCAGCACCAGGGTGGTGATCAGCCGGCTCAGGGACACGGCCTGCACCTCCGCAAGGAAGCTGGATTTGATAATGTCCGAAAAGCTGTAATTGCCCATCTTTCGGTTACGTCCTCTCTTTGTTATTCCAAAACGGCCAGGCACCGGCAGTATTTGGATACCGCCGCCCGATCCCGTGGAACGCCCTCCAGCAGCCGGGCCACGTGACGGGGAAACTGGTCGTCGTATTTCACTTCCAAAACTGCCAGACCCGGGTCCAGCACCGGCAGCATGGCCAGATCCCGGCAGAACAGGTCTGTCTTCCACGGGCTGGTGCGCACATCCAGGTCCAGGGTCACCCGTGTGTTGCCCACTGGGTGGACGAATACGTACCGGTCGTAGTCCACCAGCACCCGGGGCCGGAGCCCCCGGCGCCACAGGGCCTGGAACTCCGCCAGCAGAGGGTCCTCCCCTTCCGTCTCTCCCCGGGCGGCCATGGCCTCCGCCGCCGGCCGGGTGACGGTGGTCATGGCTTTGCGGGTCATGTCCCGGAACTTTTCCTTCTTCTCGTAGGCGATGTAGCTCTCGTCGTAGTTATAGTACCGCAGGCGGTACTTGGCCCGGGTGTCCACACCGTTAAGCTTTTCCCGGTAGGCGGTATAGTCCATATCGTCGAAATACAGGCTGCGGATGAAATACCGCCCCTCCGGCCCGGCGTGGGGGTCGGGTTCCATTACCTGGGCCAGCCGGAGGCGCAGCAGCAGCACGCTGCGGGCGCTGATGAGGAATTTCAGCTCGTGGCGCAGGCCCTGCCGGGCCGCGGACATTTTTTCCGGGACCATGGATCCTCCTTCCCGGCGTCTCAAAGCAGGTCCCCGAACCAGGTCTCCCACTCGCTGTCGGTGAGCTGGAGATACCGGTCCAGGGCCTGGACGCAGCGCAGGCTTCGCTCCGGGGTGAACCACCGGTGCAGAGCCTCCAGGTTGGATTTCCAGCCGGCCACGGACCCCTCCCACCGCTGGGCGTCCCGGGCCACCTCGGAGTCGATTTGTTTGGCAAATTCGTCCACCACCGCCAGCACGGTGACGTCATCCAAGCCATTATGCAGCAGCCAGGATGTCCGTTCCAGCAAAAGAGCGCGGAATTGGGGGCTGGCCGTCAGGGAGGAGACCACCCGCCCGATCTGGTTGACCTGCTCAAAGACCCGGTCAAAGTTGCAGGAGGCGTTCTGCAGGGCCAGATCAAAGTCGAACAGGCAGATGCGCCACCTCCCGCCGGTGCCGTCTCCCCGGACGTAGCGGATATTCCCGGCTACGTCATGGTTATTGAAATAGCCCTCCATAACGATCCAGTCGCATAGGGCCTCCATGTCAAATTGGCTGGCGGCCAGGGCGTAGTTGTCCTCGTTTCCCATGTCGCTGACCTGGATGAAGTTTAAAAGCTCCACCAGATCCTCCTGGCCGGGGGTGGAGTACAGCACCGGGGCCTTGGCCACATGCACGCTGTCTGGGGTGGACTGGGTGTGGGAGGCCACGTACTGGCGCGAGTAATCTTCTCGTAGGGTGTAAAGGCCAAAATACTCCCCGTTGACGTACAAGACGCAGTATCGCACATCCAAGGCCAGGATGTTGTCGGACACGTCCTCGGCTACCTGGGCGGCCACCGCGTCCCGAAGGATGCTCATGTACCGCACCGTGCCCGCCCGGAGAAGGAGGGAGGAGTACTCCGTGATCTCCCCCTGGCCGAAGACATCGTATTCCAGGTTGCCGCCGAACCGGTCGTTAAACTCGACTTTGAAGGTTTTTTTCTCCCGCACGTACCGGGAGGTGCACCCGTGCAGGGAAATGGAGCAGCCGGAGGTGAAGGTGCCCTCCTCGCCGAAAAAGGAGACCAGGCCGTCGCACACCTGGTCCCGGGAGAGGCTCTTGTACACCCCCTGGCGGCCGAACATCTCGTCCGGGTCGCACACCAGGCTCACCACGGGCAGCTGATGGCCCTCGTTGATGATATAGCTGAAGGTGGCCGGGTCGCTGGGGACCTTACCCTCCGGGGCGCAGACCGCCCGGATCACCGTGGTGCTGTCCAAAGCAAAAGGGCGGGTGTACACCTGACTGTCCGCCGTAGGCACCGACCCGTCCAGGGTGTAGTAAATGGGGCCTTCCCCCTCCAGGGAGACCGTCAGCGCGTCCACGCCCTCGTAGACCCCCTGTTCCTGGGACGCCAGGGGCGCCTGGGACATGGCGCGGTATCCCTCTCCGTTGGCCTTGCCGGGCGTGGGGGTGTCAAACAGGAAAAACCCTGCCTGCCCCTCCAGCCGGCCCATGCTCCCGCCGTAGGGCAGGCCCCGGACCAGAGCCCGGTCCGACAGGGCGCCCTCCGGGCCGTAGATGTACAGCCGTTCCTCCTGGGCGCTGATGGAGAAGTTGGCGTGGGCATACTGCTTGTTGCTCAGAGTCTCGTCGCCGGAGCAGATGAGAACGTAGTACGCCCCCGGTTTCAGCTCCACCTCCGGCAGACGGTACATCTCCGGGAAAGCGCTGTTGGTGGTGATGGTGTAATCGCTGAGGACGATGGTCTGGTCGGAGACATTTTGCAGCTCCACCCAGTCGTAGTACTCCCCGTCCAGCTGCTGCAGCAGAAAGTTGTTGGCGCCCACGGCCTCGCTGATCACCAGGTCCCCCAGGGCCTGGTCCGTCTCGGCCAGGAAATCCTCCCGGCCCTGTTCCGTGTTGGGGTAACCGGGGGTGGCCAGGTACCCGGTCTCCCAGGTTTCCCCGTCCTCGGCCAGATACAGCGCCTGGTCATCTCCCAGGGTTTCATAATCCACCCGATCCGCGCTGGCCCCGGCCGGAGCCGTGAGAAGCACGGACCCGCCTCCGGCGGCCAGGCGGAAGCCGGCGTGCAGCTGGTCGCCCTGCCGGTCCTTGCCGGAACAGAAAATTACCACCCGCTCCCCCGGATCCAGGACCAGGGCCGGGATTTCCCATTTCATGGGCTTTTCCGGGTCGTCCGACAGCCAGTAGCCCGTCAAATCCCAGGCCTGGCGGCCTGTGTTGGTCAGCTCCACCCAGTCGGAGAAGTCCCCGTCCTCGTCGGGCAGGACGGAGAGGTTGGAGGCCATGATCTCACTAATCCGGACGGAGGTATCGTCGGTGCCCAGGGAGGCCTTCCAGGCCTCCAGCCCTGCCAGGGAGTTCTCCTGCCCCGGCGTGGCCCAGTCCAGCAGCTCCCAGCTCCCATCCTCGCCCCGGGCCATGGCCTGCCCCGGCCCCATGGGCACGGTGATCACCGCGTCAACCGCCACGCCCTCCGGACTGAACAGGCACACGGTCTCCCCGCCCTGGGCGGAGATGCCAAAAGCCGCCACGTCTTCCCGGCCCGTCCCCCGGCCGCAGGATACCCGCAGGTATCCGCCCGCCGGCACCACCGTGCCGCTGGAAAAAACGTGTTTTATCTCCGACGACTCGTCCGACAGGCCCCAACCTCCCATATCCAGATCCGAGGATGTGGTGTTGTGCAGCTCTACCCAGTCCAGCAGCTGGCCCTTGCCATCCGGGTACCCGTCATTGGAGGCCATGATCTCGTTTAGGATAACCGTGCCCTGGACGGCCACCGGGTCCTGGTCCTGGACCCGCTTGGCCAGACGCAGCCCCAGCGCCAGGGCGCACAGCACACTCAAGGCGCACAGCGCCAGGACCCAGGTCCGTTTTTTGTTCGATTCCTGCATAATCGGTTCTTGTCCTTTTCCGTTGGGTTCAGCGTTCCAGCAGCAGGATCTCATACCCGCCGCCCACGCCGGAGGAGATAACCGCCCGCTGGGAAGGTTCCTCCAGCTCGTCGGCGCACAGCACCGGGGTCTCCGAGGACATCAGGAGCGTGGTGTATGTCACCTGCGTCACCTCCCGGACGACAAACGTGCCGTCCTGCCGGTAGTGGAGCAGGACCGGCATGCCGGCCTCCGTGGTCATCAGGATCCCCAGGTCATAGACCTGTTCCAGATCCATGCCCCGGACGGCGTCCTTCCCCGACCGGGGCTGGCGGCCCAGGGGAGGCATGTCCCCGGTACAGACGCTCTCCGGCAGATACTCCTCCGTATACAGGAACACCAGCCGGCAGTCCGTGGCCGCCGCCGACAGGGTCCGGGTCAGGGTGGACAGATCAAAGACCTCCCCGGTCACGGCGTTTTTGAACCCGCCGGGGCAGATCCGCAGCAGCCCGCCCTTATACATCTCCCGGGCGGCGGTGAGGAATTTCTCGTACTTCTCCCGCTCTCCCTGGACCAGCAGCCACAGGGCGTCCCGGCGGGTTTGGGCTTCCTGCTCCAGCCGCAGCCCCATCATCTCCTGGGTAAAGGGATCAGCCGCGTCTCCCAGAGCCTCTGCCGAGGCCTGGGTGCATCCGGCCAGCAGGTCCGCCATGGCCCCTTCCGGATCCCCAGAGGCCAGCACCCGGGCCAGCGCCTCGCTCATGGGCACCGTGTCCTCCGGCAGCTCCGCCAAAAAGGCCAGTATGCCCAGACTGTCCTCCTGCCCGGCGCCGAAAGCCCGCAGGGAGTCGATCAGCCCCATATCCAAGAATAGGTCGGCATCCGGTTCCACCGTCAGGCCTGCCGCCGTCAGGACCAGCGCATCTCCCTCCAGCCGGGCGGACCGGAGCGCCGGGGATATGCCCAGTTCCGCCAGGTCCACCTGCAGCTCCGCCTCCGCTGGCAGAAACTCCGGCCACCGGGACGCATCCAGTTCCGTTCCGGAACCCAGGTATACCGCCTCCGGCCGGAAGGACAGCGCCGTGCCCTCCCATGTCACGGAAAAATCGATTTGGTACGCCACCGGCAGAAGGTTCCGCCGTCCCCCCAGGTAGGCCGTCACCCGCCCGTCCTGGATGGTAAACCCGTAGTCCGTTACCGTCATTCCCGGCAGCTCCTCCAGCTGCGCCTCCACGGTATCCAGAACGCCGTATTTTTCACTGAGCCAGTAGATATCCGCTTTCCCCAAACGGACGGTGAGCTGCCCGTCCGGCTCCAAGACCGCTCCCTGGAACGCGGCGGCGTCGTAAGCGGCCAGGATCTCCTCTGGCCGGTCGTACCCCGCGGCCGGCGCAGACGCGTTCCCGTATAACCGGATTGCCCAGACCCCCGCCGCCAGCAGCAGCACCGGCAGCAGGACGACCAGGATCAGCCATATTTTTCGTTTCGGTTGGGTTCTGCCGGCCATAATAGGAATCCCTCCCCGGTGTCATGCCTTACCACTATACCCGGTTTCCCGGAAAATTGCAATTGCTTCCCTCGGCGGAATGTATATAATAGGGGATAATAGAACGGATTTTGACGAAACGGGGAGGAATGGCCGTGGGATACCGGCTGGCATTGGTGGATTTTGACGGCACTTTGGTGGACTCCATGCCTTTTTGGCTGTCGCTGCCGGCGGAGACGCTGGCGGAGGCGGGGCTTCCCATGCCGCCGGAGCTGGACGCCCGGAGCCGGAGGATCCCTCTGTGGGAGATCGCCCGGTATCTGGCCCGGGAATATCCTCAGCTAACCCGGACCGGGCCTTTGGAGGAGCAATGGTATGCCCGGATGCGGGAGCACTATCTGCACCGGATCCCTCTCCGGCCGGGGGCGGAGGCGTTTTTGGACGTTCTGCGGCGGGCGGGAGTGCGGGTGTGGATCCTGTCGGCCACCTCCCGGCCGCTGCTGGACACGGCGGTGGAACACTTCGGCCTGGCCGGCCGTGTGGAGCGCCTCCTGTCCGAGGAGGAGGTGGGCTCCAAGCGCACGGAGGAGCCGTACCGCCGGTGCATGGCCCTGGCCGGGACGGGACCGGCGGAGACGCTGCTGGCGGAGGATTCCGCGCCCAACCTGCTCCAGGCCCGGAGCCTGGGCCTGGGCACCGTGGCGGTGCGCGACGCAAGCATGCTCGCCCGGCAGGAGGAGCTGCGGGCCGCCGCCGGGGTGTATTTGCCCGACTTCCGGGACCTGTCGGCGCTGGAAGCCTATCTGCAGCGAGGGAGGGAAGAGAAATGACGGATTGGAGAGAGGAGCTGGCCCGGTTTGTAGCCGAGGCGCCGGGGAACGTTATCGGGCCGGAGCGGGCCCTGGCCCCGGAATGGGCGGGGCTGCGGCTGTATGAGGAGCCTCTTGTGGGGACGGCGGACGCCGGAGACCCGTTGTTTGCCGCTCTGCAGGCCCCGGAGGCGGTGGGCCCCTGGTTCCGCGTGCCGGGGGACTGGCTGCCGGGCGCCCGGACGGTGCTGTCCTTTTTTCTGCCATTCAGCCGGAGGGTGCGGGAGTCCAACATCCCCGGCCGGGACCCGTCGGGCGGCTGGCTCCACGGCCGGGTGGAGGGGCAGGCCTTTCTGATGGAGGCGTGCCGGTATCTGAAAGCCCGGCTGGAGGCGGAGGGATATGAGGCGGTGATCCCCTGCGACTGCCCTGAGTTCTGGTCGGTGGGCCGGGCCGGCAGCAACCCCCGGGCCTGGGACCCCAGCGCCAGCTTCACCAGCGTCTGGTCGGAGCGGCATGTGGCCTACGTCTGCGGGCTGGGCACCTTCGGCCTATCCCGGGGGCTGATCACGGAGAAGGGCCAGTGCGGCCGGTTCGGCAGCCTGGTAACCACGGCGCCCCTGCCTGCGACGCCCCGGCCCTGTACCGGGTTATACGATTATTGCACCCGTTGCGGGGCCTGTGCGGCCCGATGCCCGGCGGGAGCGATCTCCCTGGCCGAGGGCAAGGCGCACCCGCCCTGCGCGGCTTATCTGGCGGAGACCGGCCGGCGTTTCCCGCCGCGGTACGGCTGCGGTAAGTGCCAGGTGGGGGTGCCCTGCATGAGCCGGATACCCCTCGGCCGGGAAAAATGACCGTTTCGGCTGGCGGGAAGGCCGGTTTTTAAAAATCCCCCTTGACAAATTTTGTTTTTATGGTAGCATATTGGGGCGCTCCAAAGACAGCAGGTGGCCACGGGCCGTAAATCCTGCCGAGGATGCACGATATGACCGTATTGTGTGCCTCCCTGTCCTCTGGGCCGGGAGGTTTTCTTTTGGGCGCGAAATCTATCCCGGAGGTGAAATCATTGCCTAACGCAAAGGTACTCAGCGAGAAACAGGCCATCGTGGAAGCTCTCGCCCAGCGTATCGGGACCGCGGCCTCGGGCGTCCTTGTGGACTACAAGGGCATCACCGTGGCGGAGGACACCGCCCTGCGCCGGGAGCTGCGCGCCGCCGGCATTGAGTACAGCGTCGTGAAGAACACCCTGCTCCGCTTCGCGGTGGACAAGTGTGGGTATAACGACTTTGACTCGATCCTCAACGGCACCACCTCTCTGGCCACCACCCAGGGCGATCCCATTGCGCCCATCCGTATCCTCAGCGAGCACGCCAAGAAGTTCAACAACAAGTTCGAGGTCAAGGGCGGATTCATGGAGGGAAAGATCCTTCCCCTGTCCGAGCTGGCCGAGATCGCCCAGCTGCCCGGCAAGGACGCCCTGTACTCCAAGGTCCTGGGCACCCTGCTGGCGCCCATCACCAGCCTGGCCGTAGTTCTGGGCCAGATCCTGGAACAGAAGGGCGGCTCCCTGGAGACCGCCGAGCCCGCCGCCGAATAAGAGGCGGACACAACTCAAATTTAGGAGGAAAATTCAATGGCTAACGAGAAAGTAACCGCTCTGATCGAGGAAGTCAAGGCTCTGTCCGTGCTGGAGCTGGCCGAGCTGGTGCACGCGCTGGAAGAGACCTTCGGCGTATCCGCCGCCGCTGCCGCCGCCCCGGCTGCCGCCGCTGCCGCCGCCCCCGTGGAGGAGAAGACCGAGTTCGACGTGATCATGACCGATTTCGGCGCCGAGAAGATCAAGGTCATCAAGGAAGTCCGCGGCCTGCTGGGCCTGGGCCTGGCCGAGGCCAAGGCGCTGGTAGAGGGCGTGCCCGCCAAGTTGAAGGAAGGCGTGTCCAAGGAAGAGGCCGAGGAAGTCAAGGCCAAGATCGAGGCCGTGGGCGCCAAAGTCGAGATCAAGTAAGGATCCCCCTTACATCCACCTTGCTCCCCTGCCGGGGGAGCCATAGTCCAGAAGGAGGACAGTATTCATGGCGAAAGTCACCGAGAAGTACGAGGTCCTGTATATCCTCAACCCCAACCTGTCGGAGGAGGATACCCAGGCCGTCGTGGAAAAGTTTAAGACCCTCATTGAGCAGAACGGCACCGTCGATGAGATGGAGGAGTGGGGCAAGCGGAAGCTGGCCTATGAGATCAATCACATCTCCGAGGGGTACTACGTGCTGGTGAAGTTCACCTCCGGCCCGGAGTTCCCGGCGGAGCTGAGCCGGATCCTGGGCATTACCGACAGTGTCATCCGGTCTCTGGTCACCCTGCGCGGCGAATAAGATCGGAGGAACAAGATGCTTAACCATATCGTCCTGATGGGGCGCCTGACCCGGGACCCGGAGCTGCGGTATACCAGCTCCAACGTACCCGTGGCGTCCTTCCGCATTGCCGTGGACCGGGACTTCGGCCGGGGTGAAAACGGGGAGAAGCAGACCGATTTCATCGATGTCGTGGCCTGGCGTCAGACCGGGGAGTTTGTCTCCAAATACTTCGCCAAGGGCAGCATGGCCGTGGTTTCCGGCCGGCTGCAGATGCGCGACTGGACCGACCGTGACGGGAACAAACGGACCAGCGCCGAGGTGGTGGCGGACAATGTGTATTTCGGCGACAGCAAAAAGGCCCGGGACGATGGGGACAGCTCCTACCGGGGGGATTTCGGTTCCCGGCAGGACTCCGGCCGCACTCCGGCGCGGGACAGCTTCGAGAGCGCCAAATCCAAGGCCGCGTCGTTCCAGGAGATCGACGATGCCGACGACGGCGAACTGCCGTTCTGAATCTCAAGAAAGGAGCTTAAACCATGGCTTACGATAAATCCGCGGCTCCCCAGAAGAACCGCAAACGCAGGAAGGTCTGCCAGTTCTGCGTGGACAAGGCCGATTTCATCGACTACAAGGACACGGCCAAGCTGCGCAAGTACCTGTCCGAGCGCAGCAAGATCCTGCCGCGCCGTACCACCGGCACCTGCGCCTATCATCAGCGTCTGCTCACCGAGGCCATCAAGCGCGCCCGTCAGGTCGCCCTGCTGCCTTACGTGACCGACTGACCGGCCCCGCCTTTCCGGGCAAAGCCGGACGAAAAAGCTCCCGCGCCGGTTCTCCGGCGCGGGAGCTTTTGCCCTTGGCCCGTCAGGGGTCCAGGGTGTCGTCGTGATCCACCCAGTCCTGTACCGCCGTGACGGTATAGGTGTCGGTACCGGTACGGCAGACGACCTTTTGAATCCCGGCGTTGATGATCAGCCGCCGGCACATGGCGCAGGGGGTGGTGGCGGGGTAATAGTCCCCGGTCCGGGCGTCCCGGCCCACCAGGTACAGGGTGGCGCCCAGCATGTCTCGCAGGGCGGCGGAGAGGATGGCGTAGGCCTCCGCGTGGACGCTGCGGAACAGCTCGTACCGCTCCCCCGCGGGCACCTTCATCTGTTCCCGGGTGCATGCGCCTATGTCCGTGCAGTTGCGCCGGCCCCGGGGGGCCCCGTTATAGCCGGTGGAGACGATCTCATCGTCCCGGACGATGATGGCCCCGAACCGGCGGCGCAGACAGGTGCTGCGCTCCTGGGCGGCGTCGGCCATATCCAGATAGTAGTTCTCCTTGCTCCGTCTCGTATCCATAGTAACTTCCTTCCCCGCCGGGCGGCGTTCCTTTCCCCATATTGCCCCGGAAAGGTTTCCGGCGTCAATGCTCCGGTTTGCAAACGGCGGCATGTGTGGTATGATTACCGTAGGCGGGAGGCGAGGGGATGCGGGACTATCAAAAGGAATTGGACGGGGTTACGGCAAACCTAAGGGGGAGACGGCCCCGGCTGCTGCTGCACAGTTGCTGCGGGCCGTGCAGCAGCTATTGCCTGGCCTTGACAGTGAAACGGGCCAAGGGATAATTTCATATCTCCGGGGGAAATTTATCG
>CALWYY010000175.1 GCA_944385885.1 uncultured Oscillospiraceae bacterium
CAAGCACATGGTCGCATTTGACTGCGGCAACTCCTCTTACCGCGTGGTGCTGGGGACCTACGACGGGGAGAGGATCACCATGGACGTGATCTCCCAGGTCCCCAACGAGATGATTGAGATCGGTGGAAAATTCTACTGGGACTTTCTGTCCATCTTCCAGAATCTCAAGCGGGGCCTGCAGGAAGTGGCCCGCCGGGGAATAAGGATCGACTCTCTGGGCATCTGCACCTGGGGGGTAGACTTTGGTCTCTACGATGCGGACGGTTATCTTCTGGGCGCCCCTCTTTCTTATCGGAACACCATCGGCGAGCGCGCACTGGCCCGGTTCAGCCCGGAGGAGCGCCGGCAGATGTTCCTGGAAACCGGGATCCTCTGCGACAAGATCAACTCCGCGTATATGCTGGCCGGCCTCAAGGAGATCATGCCCGCCCGGATGAAGGTGGCAAACAAGCTTCTGATGGTGCCGGACATCCTCAACTATATGTTCACGGGGCGCATGATGAACGAGCCCAGCGAGCTGTCCACCACCCAGTTCATGGACGCCCGCACAAGAAGGGTGAGCCCGTCCATGTGCCGGCGGTTCGGGATTCCGGAGAGCCTGTTCTGCCAGATCGGCGTCCACGGGGAGGCCATCGGTCCCCTTCTCCCCTCCATCCGGGAGGAGCTGGGCATCGACTACGACATCCCGGTGGTCTGCGTCCCCTCCCACGACACCGGCGCGGCGGTTTTTGCCGTGCCCGCCGCGGAGGATACGTTCCTGTTCGTGAGTTCCGGCACCTGGTCCCTCATCGGCACCGAACTGGACGAGCCGGTGGTCACCCAGGAGGCCATGGACGGCAACCTGACCAACGAGGTGGGCGCCTTCGGCAAGATCACCCTTCTGCGGAATAACGCCGGCATGTTCATCAACCAGCGGCTGAAGCCCGAATACGAGGCGGAGACCGGCCAGTCCATCGGCTGGACGGAGTTCAGCCAGCTGGCTCTGCAGCACCAGGGCGACGTCCCGCTCTTTGACGTAAACGACGTGCGGTTTTTCAACCCCGCGAGCATGAGTGGCGCCATCCGGGAGTACCTGCTCCAGAGCGGCCAGGTCCCGGGAGAGGCGGGCTGGCCCACCATTGTGCGCAGTTACCAGGCGTCTCTGGCGTGCAGCTACGCCCAGGTCTGCGCCTCTCTGGAGGGGCTGTCCGGCAAGACGTTCCCGGCGGTGTACATTGCCGGCGGCGGTTCCCGGAACACCCTGCAGAACCAGGCCGTGGCGGATGTTCTGGGGCGGCCGGTCATCACCGGCAGCAACGAGAGCACCTCCCTGGGCTGCCTGGCGGCCCAGCTTCCCCGGCACGAGCCGGGAATCACGGTCCAGGAGATCCGGTCCGTGCTCCGCCGCAGCATCGAAACCCGGCAGTTCCAGCCGGAGCGGGATCTGACGGGGCTGGCCAGAAAATATATGGATATGTTTGCCGGGAAAGAGGTGTAAGGGGCGTGAGCGAAAACATTCTGGAGATGCGGCACATCAACAAGAGCTTCTTCGGCAACCAGGTGCTGACCGACGTAAATTTTGATGTGCGCCGGGGGGAGGTTCACTGCCTTCTGGGGGAAAACGGCGCTGGCAAATCCACGCTGATCAAGATCCTGTCGGGGGCGTACGTCTGCGAATCCGGCGAGATCATACTGGACGGGCAGAAGCTGGAGAACATCACCCCCTCTTCCAGCATCCAGGCCGGCATCAGCGTGGTATACCAGGAGCTGAACATGATGCCGGACCTTCCCATTTACGAGAACGTGTTCATCGGCAAGGAGTTTACCAAGGGCATCCGTTTTGACCGGAAGCGCCAGATCCAGGAAACCCAGCGGTACCTGGACATTGTGGGGCTGAATGTAGACCCCCGTGTCCTGGTGGGAGAGCTGAGCATCGCCCAGCAGCAGATGGTGGAGATCGCCAAGGCCATCTCCAATAACGCCAAGGTGCTGGTACTGGACGAGCCCACCGCCTCCATCACAGACAAAGAGGTCCGCATTCTCTTTGACACGGTAAAAGACCTGCGAAAGACTGGTATCGGCATCATTTACATATCCCACCGGATGGCCGAGCTTTTTGAGATTGGCGACCGGGTGACGGTACTCCGGGACGGCTGCTACGTGGGCACCAAGAACATCTCGGAGATCACCGAGCGGGAGCTCACCCGCATGATGGTGGGCCGGGACGTCAGCTTCGACAAGGTCAGCAACCCCGGGCGCACCGACCAGGTGGTCCTGGAGGTGCGGGACCTGTGCTACAAAAACCGGGTCAAGAACGTCTCCTTCGACCTGCACAAGGGGGAGATCCTAGGCTTCTCGGGCCTGGTGGGCGCGGGGCGCACGGAGGTAGCAAAGTGCATCGTAGGCGCCTACCGCCACAGCGGCAGCGTGAAATTCCAGGGGGAGGAGCTGCCCTGCAGCGTGGCGGAAACGGCCCAGCGGGGGGTTGTATACCTCAGCGAGGACCGGAAAGGCGAGGGTCTGGTGCTGATGCACTCCCTGTCGGAGAACGTGGCCCTGCCCAACCTGAAGAAGCTTGCCACGCCCCTGGTAAAAAAGGGAAAGCTGCGGCAGATCGCGGAGGATTACATACAAAAGCTGCGGATCAAGGCCTACTCCGCCGGGATGGAAGCCGGGCAGCTCTCCGGCGGCAACCAGCAGAAGGTAGTCATCTCCAAGTGGCTCTACTCCGACGCGGACGTGTACATCTTTGACGAGCCCACCCGCGGCATCGACGTGGGCGCCCGGGACGAGATCTACGAGATCATGCTGAATCTGGTGAAAAACGGCGACAGCATTATCCTGATCTCCTCCGACCTGGTGGAAGTAATCCGGATGAGCGACCGGATTGCGGTCATGAAGGAGGGCGAGCTGAGCACCATTCTGGAAAACGATGAGACCATTACGCAGGAAAAAGTCCTTTCCTACGCATTTTGAGAGGAGATAAGACCATGAAGAATAAAACGCTGCAGAAAAAGAAATTTGATTTTTCTTCCTATGCGTTATATTTCGGCGCCGTAATCATTCTGATCGGCTTTACCGTGGCCTGCAACATCGCCGGGAAAAACTTCCTGACGCTGCGGAACATCCAGAACATCATTTCCCAGTCCAGCTGCGTGGCGGTGGTGGCCATCGGCGCCTCCCTGGTCATCCTCACCGGCGGCATAGACCTGTCCGCCGGCTCCATCATCGGCTTTGTGGGCATTCTCAGCGCCCTGCTCATTAAAAAAGGCATGGCAATCCCGGTAGCCTTTCTGATCGGCATCGCGGCCGGGGGCATAGTGGGGCTGATAAACGGCGTGGTGATCAGCTACGGCAAGGTACCGGCCTTTATCGCGACGCTGGGCACCATGAACATCGCCCGGGGGCTGGCGTACCTAACCAACGGCGGCAAATCCATTTC
>CALWYY010000176.1 GCA_944385885.1 uncultured Oscillospiraceae bacterium
CTTGGTTATGGACACGTTGTTCACCGTGCCGAAAAACACCATGACAATGCTGGGCGGGATAATGGGGCCCAGGGCGCCAGCCGTGGCGATCAGGCCCGCCATGGTCTCCTTTTTGTACCCGCGGCGCACCATCTCCGGGTAGATCATCCCCCCGATGGATATAACCGTCGCCGGACCGGAACCGGACAGAGCGCCGAAAATGGCACAGGCCAGAATGGCCGCCATGGCCAGGCCGCCCCGTATCCGGGCCAGAAGGGACATGGCAAAGTTTACAATCCTTGACGATAGCCCGCCTTCAATCATCAGGTTCCCCGACAGAATGAAAAACGGTATGGCCATAATGGGAAACGAGTCCAGAGCCGTGAAGATCCGCTGCCCCACCACTACCAGAGGCACGTCCAGGATCACAAGGCAAATCAGGGACGACAGGCCCAGGCTGAAGGACACCGGTACCTTCAAAAGCAGAAAAAGCGCGAACGTCCCGAATAGGATCAGCCCTATGTATTCGTTCACTCCGTCCCCTCGCTTTCCTCCGGCGCCGCGTCACGGCCTTTTGTACGGCATACCTTCACAATCGACTCCAGCTCCACGAAACACAAAAAGAGCATTCCCAAAAATATGGATAACGTCATTATGTACATGGGCACGTGCAGCGCCGGCGACAGCTGCGTGGATGCACGCTGTACCCCGACCAGTTTCAGCACGCTCACCATTACTACCACACAGAACACCAACACCATGGCGCAGGAAAACAGGTCCATTACCATCCGGGGAATGCCCCGCAGCTTCCGGCCCCAGACGTCCAGGGACATTTGCATCCCTTTTCGCACGCTGATCCCCGTGCCAATCATGGTCATCCAGATCATGCTGTACCGGGACAATTCCTCCGTCCAGGATATGGGCAGCTTTAGGATGTTCCGGTTTATTACCTGCAGAAGGGACGACAGGGACATAATCACCAGGCACAGCACCGTCATCCCTGTCTGTACGTTTTCAAAATAGCTCTGTATTTTTTTCATAGGCTCGTCCTTCCCGGCGGTAGGATAATTCTGAAATCAGGACGGAGACCGGGTCCCGGTCTCCGTCCGCCACAGGTCATCTGGCTGCAAGAAACTCCTGCACCTGTTGGATCAAATCGCCGGGTAGGATATCCGCAAATTCGTCATAAATGGGGGATATCTTCTCCACCAGCTCCTCATGGTCCAGGGTATAGACGGTACAGCCGTTTGCCTCCATCTCCGACAGGGCGCTCTCGTTGGCCGCCGCCACCAGTTCCCGCTCCCGCAGCACGCAGTTCCAGGCCTCCTCCATCACGATGTCCCGATACTCCTCGGGGATCTTGTTGTAAGCCTGCTGGCCCATGGCGAAAACGTTGATGCCGTAAATATGGTTGGAGATGGTTATGTACTTGCAGATGTCGTCAAATCCGCTGCCGGTAATGCCCTGAAGGGCGTTTTCTCCGGCATCCACCGTCCCCTGCTGCAGGGCAGTGTACAGTTCCGTGAAGGCCATGGGCGTGGCCTGGGCCTCCAGCATGTTGAACAGGGCGATGTGCAAATCGTTTTCCATGACGCGGATCTTCAGGCCCACAAAGTCCTCTATGGTTTCCACGGGCTTGGTGGAGAAGATGTTCCGGCCGCCCACGTCCATGAAGCCGATCTGGATCAGGCCCTGGGTCTCCTCCAGCTGCTTGCCCAGGTTTTCACCAATCTCGCTGTCGCACACCGCCAGGATCGACTCCGTGTCCTCAAACAGGAACGGCGCGTCAAACAGATAGTAGTCCGGCACAAAGTTGGCAAAGACCGCCGTGGCAATGTAACCGAAGTCCACCGTGCCCAACTGCATGCCCTCTACGATGTCCCGCTCGGCGCCCAGCTGGCCGTTGGCATACACGTCAATCTGCACCGCACCGTTGGTCCTCTCCTTGACCGCCTGAGAGAACTCCGTGAACGCCTGGTGCAGCGGCAGCGTCTCCGCCAGGCTGTGGGCCAGCTTCAGCGTTACCTCCGGCGTGCCGGCCGCCTCTTCTGTCCCCTCTCCCTCTCCGGCCGGCGCCTCCGTGGCCACATCAGGCCCATTCTCCGGTGTTTCCGCCGGGGGCGTGTCCGCGCCGCACGCGGCCAGGGTGAAAACCATAATGACCGCCAGCATCGCAGCAAAAATCTTTTTCATTGTTTACCTCCTGTTCTTGTTCAACGCAGAAATCCCGCGCTGTTTCCTCTTGCCGCAAAAGAATCCAAGTTGCCTGTTGACATCTCGCCGTGGATATTTTATATTATGCATAATATAAAATTCAACCCCGTCTGTCAATAGTATTTTGCTTATTTGTCTTTCCCCCGTTTGTTTTTAGCAAATATACACAATTTTCACCCGGAACCCCCTTGTTTCCCAAAGGCTGCCGGGTGGAAAAACATGGAGCTTACGGCGGGCGGTTCTTTTTCCAGGAACATATATTCAGAAATGAGGGACGGCATAATGTGTGACGAAGCAAAAACCGGTCCAAGCGCCTGGCGCGTGCAATCCTCCCCGGAGGAAGGGATGCATACCGTGATCGCCCCCGGGCAGAGGGGCTGCCTGGTCTCCTGCATCCGCCGGCTGAACCTATCCCCCGGCAGGCGGTACACGCTGGAAACCGGCGGGCAGGAGATGTGCGTGCATCTGATCCAGGGCAGGGCTCGGCTTTGCAGCCCGCTGCTGGGGGAGCAGGCCATGGACAAGCTGGACAGCTTTTACCTGCCTGGGAACTGCCAGGCGGAGATAACCGGGGAGACGGCCTGTGTGTTTTACCTGGGCTGCGCCCCCTGTGAGGGCTACGGAACGCCCCGGTTCCGGAAATTTGACCCCTCCCTGCCTCTGGGAGACGTCCACCAAATCCATGGCAGCGGCGTGGGCCGCCGGGAGGTCATGTTCACCTTGACCCCGGAGGACCCCGCCTCCCGGCTAATTTGCGGCTACACCTGGGGCGGGCAGGGAGCGTGGACCAGCTGGCCGCCCCACCAGCACGAAAAGGACTTGGAGGAGGTCTACTGCTACTTTGACATGGACCCGCCCCGGCTGGGCTTCCATGTCAGCTACCTGCACTCCGGCGCATCCGGCCAGGCCGTGGCCCACCCGGTACAGACCGGCACCATGGTGCTGGCTCCCCGGGGCTACCATCCCACGGTGGCCACCCCCGGTACGCAGAACACCTATCTCTGGGTGCTTACCGCGTTTTCCCACGGTAGCCGGCGGTACGACCTGGCCGTAACAGACCCGGAGTACCCAGCGTGACGGGATCTCTTCGGGTTGAGCAGGGATATGCAGCAAAGGGAGGTACACCATGGCAGAGTTTACCGTTTGTGTCACCGACAAACGCCACGAGAGCTATGATTTGGAGCGGGAGATCCTCCAGCAGGCCGGAGCCCGGCTGGAGGTCTGCCGCTGTGAGACAGAGGAGGATATCCTCCGGGAGTGTTCCCAAGCAGACGGGATTCTTCTGGACCAGGCGCCCATGACTCGCCGGGTCATTATGGGCCTAGCGCACTGCAAGGTCATCAACCGGTATGGCGCCGGGTACGACAACGTGGACCTGGAGGCCTGCCGGGAACGGGGTATCCAGG
>CALWYY010000177.1 GCA_944385885.1 uncultured Oscillospiraceae bacterium
GGAAGGGACGGCTCTTCAGCGCGTCTTTCCCGGTTTCCTCCCGCCCCCCTGCCCGGAGAACAGGCAGCGCGGCGGGCGCCAGCAGAAACATAAAGCCCACGTGGCAGTCAAGGGCCTCCAGCGGGAAGGGATCCACCGCGGGAGAGGCGGGGAAGGAACCTCCCGAAAGGGCGGCCAAGGCCCCGGCGGCCAGCAGCAGAAGAGCAACCCCTGCCAGAACCCCCGCCGCCCGGCGTCCGGCGTTCCGGGGAAGGACGGCGGCCAGGGCCCCGGCGGCCAGCAGCGGCAGGACGCTTCCCAGCAGCACCGGCCACACTCCCTCTACGCCCAGCAGGGAGCTCCACAGCCGGCTGGCCAGAAAGGCCGTCAGGGGCATAAGGCCCAGCGGCCCCAGAAGAAGTGCCGACGCCTTGTGCAGGACCGGCCCCAGCCGGGGAGCGGTGCGAACCAGCAGCTCCTCCGCCGTCCGGCCCGTGCGGTACCGGCCCAGCAGGGCCAGCAGCGGCAGAAGGATCCCGATCAGCAGCAGACGGACCCCCAGGGGGACAAGAGTCATGTACCAGGCGCTGTCCAGACCCACGGGGAATAGGAGCCAGACCAGGCTGAGCAAGCACAGAGCCGTAAACGTCAAGCGATGCCAAAAGCCCTGGGAGCTGGTATTCTCTTTACACATAATGCCACCGTCCTTTGCATGGATTGGGGCCAGGCCGGGATCCGGCAAACAGGGTGTCTGCCGGATCCCGGTTGCTGTGTAAGGGGGTTAGCGAAAAAGGGCCTATTCTTCCTTTTTCGCGGCAAACAGACGCCGGATCTCCACGTCTGTCATGTCGCCGTAGTCCTCCCGAAGCTGCTTGATGACAAACCAGAGCATAATCACCTCGCAGATCAGGATGGGCAGAGCCAGAACGACGCCCAGGGATTTGAATACGTTCAGGTCGGCGCCGATGAGCAGACAGGCCAGGGGAATGACGGTGGACAGAATAGCCCACACCAGCCGGTGGACCGGGCTGGGGTCTTTTCCAGCGGGTCGGTTGATTTCGATGATGTTTGCGGCGGTGAAGGTAGAGCTGTCGATGGTAGTGGCCAAAAACAGAGCGCCCACCAGGCAGAACACCAGCGCGGCGACTTTGGACAGGGGCAGAGTTTTGAGCACCTCCACGATGGCGGCGTAGCTGTTGCCCTCGGCCACCATGCCGGTGATGTCCAGAATGCCCTTGGAGTCCAGATAGATGCCGTAGTTGCTCATGATGCCGTTATAGAAGAACAGGCCAATGGGAGTACCGGCGGCCACGCCCAGGGTGATGGTCCGCAGGCTGCGGCCCTCGGAGATCCGGGCGAGGAACAGACCGGTGAAGGGGCCGAAGCTGGCACAGTAGAGCCAGTCCCAAACCGTCCACCACTGGGGGAAGCTCTGCCCGCCTACAGGGTCCAGCCACAGGAGCATGCGGGGCAAGTTGTTCAGGGTCAGGGACACACCGCTGAGGTAGCTGTCCAGAATAAACCGGGTAGGCCCTACCAGAAGCACAAATACGCCCAGGGCGATGACGCCGTAGCAGCACCAGTTGCTGATGTTCTTCATACCCTTTTCCAGGCCGATGTAGGAGCTGATGAAGTACACCAGGGCGATGGCCAGGATCATGCCGTAGTAGAAGTTCTGGCCGGGCGTGAAGTTGAAGACATACCCGGCTGCCTCGGAAATGGCGGGAAGGCCCAGACCCACGGTGATGGCCGCGGAGGAGACCACGCTGAAGATAAACACCACGTCCACGATCCGGGTGGCCAGCTTGGGGGATTTGGCCTTGAAGTCGTAGGCGAGGGTCTCGTCGCAGCTGAGGGTAGTGGTCTTTTTCCGGTTGTAATACAGGTAGCCGCAGGCGGTATAAATCCATTGGACATAGGGACTCCAGTGGTGCCAGTGATAGGCGAAGGCCCACTCGTACCGGGCCACTTCGCTTACCACGCCGCCGGAGGTGACCAGGGGTTTGTATGGCATTTTGATCCGACTGCGCGTTGACTCAAGAGTTTCGCTTGGCTTCCAGGATTTTGATAATGTCCCCGGCGGTGTACACACTGCCGTATCCCTTATCGATTACTTCCAGGATAACATCCCGCCGGGGGTCCGACAGGGATACGGTGCAGTCCGAGGCCACCACGGCATCGTACTCGTGGTGGAAGGCACCGGACACGCTGGCAAAGAGACATTCATCCGTCAGGATCCCTACCATGACCAGGGTCCGAATTCCCTGGGTCCTCAGGCAGTAATCCAGGGATGTGCCAGCAAATGCATCGTAACCGTACTTCCGGATCACCAGCTCCCCAGGCAGGGGCTTGAGCTCGTCGATGGTATCCACGCTGTCGTCTCCCTCAAAGCAACAGCGCTCTCCGCCGTCGGGGATGTCCTTCTCGCAGGGAAACAGCCGTCCATTCAGGCAGGGGCAGTGGTTGGAATAGACAAACTCCGTGTAAATGACAGGCAGCTTGTTCTTCCGGAAATATGTCAGGAGTTCTTGGATAGGCGGGATCAGGTCGTAGGCCGCGGGGGTAGAGAAGGCGTGCCCGGGATAAATAAACCCTTTTTGCATGTCGATGACCAATAGGGCTGGTTTTTCGTAATCGAATATATCCTCCGCGGTACTGGAAAAGCGCTTAATTCCATCCAATTTCATAGATTATCACCTCCTCCCGTTATATTTTTTCATTCCTCCGGATCCTGGGCCAGAGGAACAAAAAGCCAGAAAAACGCACCAAACCGGCCACCGGGGCAAAAGGCCAAACCGGTGGCTGGAAAGAGTTAAGCCGGGCGCTTACGAACGGCGTTTCGTTGGTTTCGTGTGGCGTAGTAGAAAAGAATGCCAAGGAGAGTCCACACAGCGAAGGTATACATACCGATCTTACCCATGTATCCGGGCATAAACGGCAGCACACAGTTAAGGAAGATCAGGGCGCATAAGAAGAATCCCAGATATGCGGTTTTTCGTCCGCCGGGCATTTTATAAGGACGGGGCAGATCCGGTTCGGTCTGCCGCAGCCGGGCGGCGGAAAGACAAACCAGGCCCCAACCAATCACATAGCCGGAAGAGCTTAAAGTGACTAGGGGATCGATAAAGCCGGTACCCAAAAACGGCCCCAGGAGCATTAGCACGCCGCAGAAAATATTGCCCACGTAAGGCGTGTTGTACTTTGGGTGCATTTTGGCAAATACCGCTGGGATCAGATGATCCCGGCCCATGCCGTGGAGCAAGCGCGCCCCGGCGATGAAAAAGCCGTTCCAGGTGGAGAAGAGCCCGGCCAAGGTGGCCACGGTGCAGATGCTGTACAAGACCTTACCCAGCGGTCCGGGGTACAGGTAGAGGAACATGTTGCTCAGCACCGGGCGGGCCAGGCCGACAGTTTCGGTCCAGGGATAGGCCAAACCGGCGGACAGGAAAATCAATACGTAAAACAAGCCGGCAAACGCCATGGTGGCAATAATGACCCGGCCCATGGCCTTGCGGTTGACATTCCCGGCTTCTTCGGCACTTTGTGGGATGGTGTCAAATCCGGAGTAGTAAAAGGGCGCCAGCGCCAGCATGGTTACCACGCCGGTAAAGAAAGACGAGTGGCTCTTCCCTGGCATGGAAGAATAGACAGGGGTAATGTTGGAAAAATCCAGTTTAATCAGCGCAAATACCACGCAGATCAAGCTGCCGCCGATCAGGAGGAAAGTGGTAAACTTCTGAAACCCGGCGGCACTTTCCACACCCCGCCAGTTCAGGAAGAACACCATCAGCGCCATAGCCACCCCCACCAGGGAGGTGCGCAGGTAAATGTTTTCCCCCAGCATGGTGTAGAGGATGGGGCCGGAGTCCAGGGCGGGAAAGATGTAGGCGATGATCTCGTTGATGTTGATGGCTTCCCAGGGAAGGATGCTAATATAGGCCATGGAGACGAACCATCCGGCGACAAAGGCCACGGAGGGCTTGAAGGCCCGGCCGGCGTGGACTATAACGCCGCCGGTTTTGGGCAGCGCGGGGGTCAGCTCCGCAAAGCACAGGGCGATGGGGATGAAGCACAGGGTCGCCAGGATAAATCCCAGGATCGCCGGGATGGGACCGCCGCCGTTGATGAAGATGTTGTTGAGCGTTACGGACCAGCCCACGCCCACGATGGCGCCGAAGCCCAGGGTAAACAGGTCCGTCAGGCTCAAGCCCTTGTCTGCCTTGTTCATAGTGGAACGCACCTCAGTCAAAAAGATGAAGAAAGAAGTAGAGAAAAACCGGCGGCTGACAGACGCGCGAGCCCCTGCCAGCCGCTGGCCGCCCCGGGCCGGTCGCCTGCCGGCCCGCGGGGCTGAAATAAGGGGGGTAGAGAGAATATACGTTTATTTGTTCAGGGACACGGTCTTGGTGCGTTCGTTGGCCCGGATCTCCTCAATGGGCCGGATGGCGTCCATGTAGCCTCCGATCTCCTCGTAGGTCTGGCGGGTCATGGTGACTTCCAGCGGGGTTACGCCCGCAGGGGTGGGAACCCAAGAAAAAGCTCCCTCGGGACAGTCGTCCACACTGCACTCGGCGGTGATGCCGCCGCCCTCCCAGATGTGGACGGGCCGGCCGCAGATCGTGTAGAGGATCTTCCCCTCCTTCAGCGCGTTGTTCACCAGGATGGGGCTGACCTTGGAAATGACATTGCGCACGCCGCCGCCAAACCCGGCGCAGACCGACACGTTGCAGATGCAGGGCTCACAATTGCTGTGGATCAGGTCGATGACGGCCTGCACGTTTTCGGGGATGGGCTTGCGCACCAGGTTCCGGTCCTCATCCGCCTCGTAGTAGGCGGCCCGTTCCACCGTGGGCTCGGTGACGATCACCCGCATACCCGGCCAGGCCTTGGTCTTGTCCACGTCGGCAAAGACGTCGTCCGGATCCATAATGTTGGACCCGCCCCAGCCCTCGCCGGGCTCGCCGAACCAGCGGCCGGGGGAACTGTACGTGCCGGCGGGCGTAATGCCGCTGTCCGGCAGCCCGTACCGCAGGCCGGAGGTGGTGTGCGTGGACATTTTGGCGGTGATGTCGTAGTCGATGGTGATACACTCGTCCACCACGGGCATCCAGTGCAGGGCGTAGGCCGAGGAGACCATGGACCCGCAGCCCACGCGCATGTACTTGGCGCAGCGGCCGTCCACGATGGGGGGCTGGCCGTGCTGGATGGTGAGCTTTTTGACCGTGTCGGTGCTGACGGTCACCGGGCGCTTGTTGAGCAGGTCGCTGACGGTGCGGGTGACCATAAAGCCGCCGGCGCCGGTGTTCAGCTCCGCGCCGCCGAAGTACAGCATCCGGGAGCCGTACTCGGCGGTGTTCACGTACCCCACGATCACGCCCTCCCGGCGGATGGGAGACCCGTTGGAGCCGATGTTCTCGTCGGTGTCCACCTTGACCCGGGCGCCGTTGAAGGACAGGACCGTCTCCGTGACGCAGGAAACAATGTCCAGATCCCCCACCTTTGCCTGGGCGATGATCTTGGCCGGGACGTTTGTGGAATACAGGTTCGTGCCGGCGCCGAAGCCCAGCAGGAGAGGCCGGTCCGGCAGGCCGGTGAGAGGATTGATACGGATCTCGGCGGGATCCACGATGTTTATGGGCTCAATGCGCACCAACCGCCCGCCCTCGTTGCGGTACCGCTGGCAGGACCCCAGGCAGCCTTCCGGGACGTTGCAGCGTACCGGGCAGCAGTCGCACCGTACGTTTCCGGCGGGTACGTCGATCTTCTCCACGGCGTCTTTGGGGCAGACCCGGAAACAGATGTTGCAGCCCACGCATTTCTCGTCAATATGGGCTTTGCGGTCCGTGATGGTGATGGCCTCGGTGGGGCAGTTTTTACGGCACAGGCCGCAGCCCACGCACTTATCGGTAAGAATTCGGCAGATATTTCCCATAGGGACCTCCTTCTTTATTTCAGGCGGGTAATGACCGGACGCTTTTTGGGCGGGGCCATATTTTTGCACTTGGTAAGACCTTGGCAGCCGTTCATAAAGGTACCGGCCACACTGGGAACACGGCCGAAAGCCAGGGTGGAAAGCATATCAGGCATTACACTGCCGGTGGAGGCCAGAAGGAAATCGGCGCTCATGCCCGGGGCGATAATGCCGTGATCCAGGCCGTAGCAACGGGCCACGTTGCCGCTGGCCATGCAAACGGCCATAGCCGGGTCGAGATCCACGTTCTGGCTGATGGCGGCCATCTGGATCCACAGGCCCATGGGGGAGAAGCCGGACATGGACGGTACGTTGGTGCCCAGCATCATCCGATCTAAGGTGCCCGCCTGGGCAGCCCACCCGGCGACTTTTACCAGAAGGGTTTCGCTGCCGTTGGAAATGCAGTCAAACCAGTATTTCCCGCTTTGGACCAGCTGCTTGACCCACTCCTCATCCAAAGGAGTCGGCGCGCCGTTGACATGGCAGAGGACGTCGGGGGCGATGGCCTCAATTTCCTCCAGGGTATAGGCGGCACAGTCGGGGGAAGAGGGGGCGGCACAGTGAAGGGTTGTAACGAACCCATGCTTTTTAGCCAGGCTCACCAGCCGGGCAGCCTCCTTGACATCCTTGACTTCGCTCATGCCCACCTCGCCCAGGACTTTCACTCCCTGGGCGGCCAGCTCGGCGAAGTCGGCCTCGTCCATGCCGTTGTGGAGCATGACGGCTCCGGCGTGGATCTTTACAAAAGAGGGATGGTAATTGTCCCAGATGTTTTTGGCGCACAGGGCCTGAACCTTGGCCGCCTGGGCGTTCTGGGCCGCTCCGGGGAAGCGGATACCACCTACGCTCACCAGGCTGGTAATGCCGGCGGCGGCATAGTTGTCCACCCAGTCGTAGGCCTTGTAGGCGTCCAGATAGTTGGCCATGGGGGGATGGGCGTGGGCATCGATGATGCCCGGGCACAGGGTCAGGCCAACCGCGTCCACATCCGTGTCATATTCCAAGTCAGGGGCGCCCGCCGCGGCGCCTACGTAGAGGATCTTTCCGTCCTGAATACAGACGGTATCGCCCTCCGCCAGGGGATTTTTGCAGTCGCCGGTAACAATGGTTCCGATATTCCTGACGATTGTGTTGCTCATTGTCTGTCACTCCTATCTGCCTTCTCGGCTCAAAGCTTCTGCGCAGCCCGTTTGGGGGGCGCGGCGTTTACGCCCGTGCCGGAAACCAGGACCTCCCCATCCGTGAAAACAGTGCTGATGCCGGGCACCACGCCGGCCTTCAGGCTCTCGGTCGCGGAATGGTAGGCGGAACCCAGCGGCGCGTCGCAGATGATCAGATCAGCGGCATAGCCCAGCTTGACGGTGTTGGACTGGATGCCGTAGCAGGCGGCGGTGTTGCCGGACCCGGCGGCGATGGCCACCTCCGGCTCCAGGCCGCACAGGCCGCACAGCAGGGTAATGACCTCCCAGACGCCGTGGGGGAAGATACCATAACCGGAGGGGGTGTCCGTGCCGAGAAGCAGGCGGTGGAACTGGTTTTTCTCCCGGAGCATATCCACCAGGGCCTTGCAGAACTTGGGGGAAGGCCGGTTGACGGCGCAGATCTCCATCCAAGAGGGAAGCTCCTCCACAAACCGGCGCATACCCTCAATGGGAATACCGCCGCCGGCCATGTGGCAGATGACGTCGGGCTGGATGCCCAGGATGCGTTCGGTATTCATGCCGGTGGAGCCGGCCAGGAATGTGGCGCCGGTGTGGCACTGGGTGCGCACGCCATATTTACGCCCCCACTGGGCAATAAGGCCGGCGGTGTCGGGGTCCACGGCGTTGCCCAAGCCAAACTCGCCCGTGTGGCTTATGCCCAGATCCGCCAGGTCCTTGATGTCCTGCTCGGTCAGGCCGATCACGGGGATAATGGCGCCGGCATAGACCTTGGCGCCCCCGGGCCGGTAGCTGGAAAAGATTTTATGGGTCAGGACCGCCAGGGCCTTCACGCCCTGGGGGTCAGAGGGGCGGCTGGGGACGTGCGTCTCCCCGGCGGAGACAATGCCGGTTATGCCGGAGGCGGCATAGGCGTTGAGCCACTCCATAGCACTCTGGCGGGGAGCCCACTCAGAGACGGCCACGTGCACATGGCTGTCGATGAGGCAGGGGGTGACCGTCGTGCCGGCGGCGTCAAAAACCTGGGCGTCCTCCGCTGCAAGGTCCTTGCCGATCCCGGCAATCTTCCCGTCCTGGATCAGAATGGAATCGGCGTCCAGGATGGGGTTGGCAATGTCTCCGGAATAAAGGCAGCCGATATTCCGGATGAGAGTTTTGCTCATAATGCGCATCTCCTTTTTACAACATCTGATTCCGACGCGGTGAGACCATATTATGCAACACAACATGAATACATATTTTTTGCAAATAAAAAACATATTGCCCGCAAAATGATCTGCAAACGACGTGCCCCGTCTGCCGGAACAGGACGGGACACGCGACAAAGCCGGTTAGCCTTTCTTGACGGCGATGGCCTTCATTTCCACGTTCATATTGGGCGCCAGCAGGCCCACCTGGAAGGTGGAACGGGTGGGGGGGCACGCCACGTCAGCAAAGAACTCGTTCCAGACATCGTTGAAATCCTTGTACCAGCGCACGTCGTTGATAAAGCACTCCACCACCACCAGATCCTCCAGGGTGGCGCCGGCGGCCTCCAAGATAATCTGGATATTTTTCAGGCACTGGAGAGCCTGGTCGTGCATTCCAACAGCCCATTCGTTGGTGACAAAATCCTTGGGGGAGACGCCGGAGGTAATGATAACGTTGCCGACCTGGATGACGGAGTTGAGCTTATGCACGGGGACCTTGATGCCGTCAGCTTTGATGACTTTCTTTTCCATTTTAGACTTCCTCCATAAAAGTATTTGATTTGTATCGGTCTCAAGAGAAGAAACGCAGACAGACAGCGGGGACGCGCCCGCTCCGCGGGGGAAAGCGGAAACATTTAAAAATAATATGCATAAGAACGGCGCGAAGGAGAAAAAACTATGATTTAGTAACACCGGTATACCGCCCAAGCTCAAGATAATACCATACACCAAAAAAATCAAGTCCCTTTTGTCAATATTTTTTTCAAACCTATCCTTGACAAGTGAAAAAAAGAGAATATAATCAACAGCAAAGAGGAATGAATTACGAACAATTCTGTGTATAATATACGATATTTTTTATTACCAAACAAGCGACTGTGGATTTTTGGCAGGCCTCTCAATATTTTTATACCAAGAGGGGCCGTTTTTAATAGAGAAATCGGTATACCGGTATAACGCAAAGAGCTCTGCCCAATTTTAGCGCTGCGATCCCAGTTTCTTCTGTTTTGCGCATTCCAGCAACAAATCATGAGAAAGGGAGGACGAAAATGAAACTGTTGAAAGTGGAAAAGTGGTGGCTGATCGTCGGTATCCTTACGTTCATCGGATACAACATACCGGGGTTGCCTGCCTACGGAGATGTGAAGGGGGCCATTATATGGAACATAGGCTTCTTCGCCATTTTCTGGATTACCAACTACGCGTTCAACGCCAAGATCTGTAAGATTTACAAGCCTCGGAAGACCACGGAGGAGTTCCTAGCGGAAAACGCCGCTGCGGACCGGGCGACGGCTGAACTGATTGCCGCGGAGGAAGCGGCGGAGAAGGCCGCCAAGGGCCGCAATTAAGACAATACCCAGGGCGAAAAAATTTTTGAGAGAAAGGAATAGAGATCCATGCTGTCATTTTCCGAGTTTTGGATCACCGTTGCCTGCTACATTGTATTTATCCTGGGTATCGGTGCCTATGTAAACTACCGCAATAGTAAAAAGGTTGGCGCGGGCGGGCTATTTGCTTCCAAGTTAAACTGGCCCCAGGCCATAATGACCTACATAGCCTCCCTGATGAGCGTGTGGCTGTTCTTTGCCGGACCCGGCGGCTATTACAAGGGCGGCTTTGTGTACTGGATGAGCGAGATGACCTGGCTGCCCATGTACATGATCCTGGCCCACTTTGTTACCAACAAAGTCTGGGCGCTCAGCCGCAAGCGTGCGTACGTTACTCCCACCGACTTCTACTGCGACCGGTTCCAGGGCAAGGGCGTCGCCCTGCTGCGGGTCCTGGTGGGGCTGGTCTTTCTGATCTCCGCCTTCCCCTACGTTACGTCGGTTATCGCCGCCATCGCCCAGGGGGCTGTCCGCGTCTCCGACGGCTCCATCAACTACGGCATGGTCTGCCTGATCATTGGTATTGCCATGGTGGTTTTCACGACCCTTGGCGGCTTCAAATCCGTGGCTCTAACGGATACAATCCAGGGAATCGTGTACATGATTGTTATCTGGCTGATCGCCTTCGTAGCCCTGTGGATCGGCTTCAAGGGCAGCTTGTCCGACTGCGTGAAAGCCATTGTGGATAACGAGGGCACGGCGTTCTTCTCCTATCCCGGACCTCGTGGGTGGGTGCCTTATGGATACCGTTTCGGCTATCCCTTTGCCCTGCTCATCGGCTACTCGGTGATGCTGCCGCACATTTTCGTGCGCGCCTGCTACTCTGGGCGGGACCTGAATACCCAGCGGAAACTGGCCCTGCACACCCCCTGGATCCGCGTCTTTGTGTGGACCGGCTGCTTTATCGTGGGTATTGTCTGCTTCGGCATGCTCCCCAACATTGCTACGGAGGACGCCGAGTACATCATCCCCTTCCTGATTGAAGGCAACATTTTCCCCAACAACCCCATCTTTGCCCATGTGTTGATGATTGCGTTCTTCTGCGGCGCCTGCGGCGTGGGCCTGTCCACGGCGGACTCCTATCTGCTGAGCGCGGCGTCCATTGTAATGGATGACTTTATCGTAAACATTTTCGGCATTAAGATGACCCAGAAGCGCCGGACCCTGGTAGGCCGGATTGTCATTCTGTTGGTGGGCCTGATCGGCGTGCTTATGGCGCTGGATCCCCCGGATCTGATTGCTGACATGATCATGTTCTCCATCGGTATGACCATGCCGCTGTTCCCCATCATGGTCATCGGCATGTACTGGAAGAAGGCCACCACGACGGCGGCTTGGATTTCGGTGGTCACCGGTATGCTGGGCATCTGGTGGACCTACATGGTATGGGGCCAGGGCGGCACCTACTACGGCGCGGTAGCCATGCTCATTTCCACTGTCACCATGGTGGTGGTTTCGCTCCTGACCTATAAGAAGGAGAGCAACGAGAAGTTCTTCACCGATATGCAGGCCGGCATCAATGAGATCTACGTGATCGACCCTGCCGCCAAGTAAACCCTGCCGTCATCCGGGAAGAGGGGCGGGGCCCCTCTTCCCCGGGACGGCTCCGGAGACGGAAAGCGCGAAGAGACCATACGACGATACAATATTATATATGGATATAGAGTTGTCATGAAACCACGTGGCAGAGGCTTTCCTGCAAAGGGGACTTTTGCAGTTTCCATATACACGTATGCCGATGAAGTGCCTCTCTTTGTTTTCGGTTTCCCCAGCAAAGCCGCCGGACGGGGTTCAAAGGGCTCCGCCCTGCGGCTCTTATATTCTGAAAGGAGAATATAAATCTATGACGATCCAGGTGAACGGTGTACAGTATGAGGTGGCTCCAGAGCATGCCTCCTGGACGCTTCTGCGGTATCTGCGGGAGGTGCTGGGCCTGACGGGGGCCAAGTGCGGCTGCAACCGCGGCCAGTGCGGAAGCTGCAACGTCCTCATTGACGGGGAGTGCCGGCGGTCCTGCCTGTACAAGATGAGCAAGCTGGACGGAAAGCAGGTCCTCACGGTAGAGGGGCTGGCGGTGGATGGCAAGCTGCACCCGGTGCAGGAGAGCTTTATCGTGGAAGGGGTCATGCAGTGCGGCTGCTGCACGCCGGGCCAGATCATGGCGGTGGTGGGGCTGCTGAACAAGACGCTGAACCCCACCCGGGAGGATGTGGACAAGGCGTTCCGGGGGGTGCTGTGCCGCTGCGGCTCCTACCCGCGGGTGCTGAAGGCGGTAAACCGGGCGGCGGCCATTCTCCGGGGGGAGCAGGTGGAGGACGAGGACCGCACCTCCGGGGACATGATCGGCCGGTCCTACCCCATGGTGGACGCCGTGGGCAAGGTGACCGGGTCGCTGAAATACGTGGACGACTACTACGCGCCGGGGATGCTCTGCGGGAAGGTGGTCTGGAGCGAGGAGCCCAGCGCCATACTCCGGGGGATCGATGCCAGCGAGGCGGAGAAGATGCCGGGGGTGGCCTGCGTGATCACGGGCAAGGACTGCCCGGACCTGCGGTACGGCCCGTTGGTGCAGGACGCTCCGGTGTTGTGCAGCGACCGGATCCGCAGCCGTGCCGAGCCGCTGGCCCTGGTGCTTGCGGAGACCCAGGAGCAGGCGGACGCGGCGGCAAAAGCAGTAAAGGTAGACTATGAGGTACTTCCGGCGGTGTTTTCCGCCAAGGAGGCCCTGGCTCCCGGCGCGCCCCAGATCACCCCGGAGGGGAACGAGACCATCCGGCTGCATCTGGGGAAGGGGGACGTGGAGAAGGCGTTCGCGGAGGCGGACCTGGTGCTGGAGCGGGAATACTCCACACAGCGCATTGAACACGCCTACATCGAGCCGGAGTGCTCCGTGACCATCCCCCAGCCCGACGGGCGGTATTTCAACTACTCCAATTCCCAGGCGGCCTTTGGGGCCCGGGACAATTGCGCACGGGCGCTGGGCGTATCGCCGGACAAGGTGAATTTCATCCAGGTGCAGGTGGGCGGCTCTTTTGGGGGCAAGGGGGATCATCTGTGCCGGATGCTCTCCTGCCTGGGAACCGCCAAGACCGGCCGGGCCTGCCGGGTGACGCTGTCCCGGGAGGACTCCCTGCGCTACCACAACAAACGGCATCCCTTTGACATGAAGGAGAAGATCGCCGTCAACCGGGACGGGAAGATCCAGGGGCTGAAGGTGGACATGCTGGCCGACGGCGGGGCGTACACGTACTTCAGCACCCGGGTCATGCCCCAGGCGGTGTGTTACAGCAGTGGCCCCTACGCGGTGCCGAACTTTGATTCCACCGGCGTGGTGGCCTTTACCAACAACGTATCCTCCGGCGCCATGCGGGGGTATGGCACACCCCAGTGCCTGTTTGCCGTGGAGAGCCTGATTGACGAGGCCTGCCGTGAGCTGAAAATGGACCCGTTTACGTTCCGGCGTTTGAACGGGCTGCGGCCGGGCATGGAGTGTGCCGACGGCCAGCTTGTGGTTGAGGGCCACGCCTATCTGTCCACTCTGGATGCAGTGGAGAAACGGGTACGGGAAGAGCTGCTGCCCATGAAGGAGAAAGATCCCACCATTGGCATTGGCATTGCCTCCGGCTGGCGGCATACCTCCGGCGGCCTGGGGCCGGACGAGGATGCCAACGCCGACCTGGACCTGCTGGAGGACGGCACGCTCCTGCTGCGCATCTGCGTGGCGGAGATGGGGAACGAAACCCAGGTATCCATGGGCCAGATGGTGGCCAAGACCATGGACGTCCCCTTCGAGGCCATCCGGCTGGGGGCCATGGAGACGGACAAGCTTTCCTGGGGCGGCTCGGTGATGTCCAGCCGGGG
>CALWYY010000178.1 GCA_944385885.1 uncultured Oscillospiraceae bacterium
AGGCGGTGGGGAACTTCCGGAAGAAGCATCCTCAGCTGCGGGTCCAGGTGAAGGTGCCGGAGGAGCCCCTGCTGGTGCCCATGGACGCCATGCTCATCGAGCAGGTGCTCCTGAACCTGCTGGAAAACGCCCTGCTCCACGGCAAGGGGGCCCGGACGGTGCAGGTGCACGTCCGCAAGGAGCCGGGCCAGGCGGTGTTCCTGGTGCAGGACGACGGCTGCGGCATCGATCCGCGGCGGCTGCCCACCCTGCTGGAGGGGTACCTCAGCGAGGCCCGCCAGCCCCAGAACAACGACCGGAAGCAGAGCCTGGGTATCGGCCTGTCCGTGTGCAGCAGCATCGTGGCCGCCCACGGGGGCGTCCTCACCGGCCGGAACCGGAGGGACGGGCCGGGGGCGGAGTTTTTCTTCACCCTCCCCTTGGAGAAAGAAAGGAGCTGAAATGGAGATTCGGGACAAGATCCTCATTGTGGAGGACGAGCGGAGCATCAGCGGCTTTATGAGCGCGGTGCTCACCGCCAACGGCTATGACGTGCTCCTGGCCCACACCGGGGCGGACGCCTATACGCTGGTGACCTCTCATTGCCCGGCGCTGGTGCTCCTGGACCTGGGGCTGCCGGATATCGACGGCATGAGCCTGATCTCGGCCATCCGGGAGTGGACCCAGATGCCCATTATCGTGGTCTCCGCCCGCACCCACGAGAGGGACAAGGTGGAGGCCCTGGATCTGGGGGCGGACGACTACATCACCAAGCCCTTCGGCACCAGTGAGCTGCTGGCCCGCATCCGCACCGCCATCCGCCATACCCGGGCCCCGGCCACCGGGACGGGGTCCGCGGGGCAGGGGGTGTACCGCTGCGGCGACCTGACACTGGACTATGAGCGGCACCGGGTCCTCGTCCGAGGCCAGGACGTGCACCTGACCCAGAACGAATACCGGATCGTGGCCATGCTGACCCGGTGCGCCGGGCGGGTCCTGACCTACGACTACATGCTCCAGGAGCTGTGGGGTCCCACCGCCCGGGGCAACAACCAGATCCTCCGGGTCAACATGGCCAATATCCGCCGGAAGATCGAGGAGAACCCCGCCGAGCCCCGATACATCTTCACCGAGGTGGGCGTGGGCTACCGCATGGCCGACGGGGATTGAGCCGCTCTCGGGCCTTAACAGGATTTTGACGGAACTATACGGCATTTTCACGCCGGGCGCGGGTTCTTGACGCCATTTTAACGGCTTTCCCGCTATAATAGGGACAAAGGAGGGATTTCCACATGGACGCTGTAATGACCATAAGGCACCCCGCCCGGCCGGAGAGGTTCCTCCTGGAGGGGGAGACGCTGCTCTGGGAGGGACGGCCCGTGCCGTTTCGCACCCTGGACGGGATCGGGCGGTGGCAGTTCGTCCGGAAATGCCTGCTGCATTTGAGCGGCCTGGCGGTCATTACCGCCGGGTTCCTGGCGGCCAGCTCCTGGTGGGGCCGGCCGGCGAGCCTGGCCGTCCCGGGGTTCCTGCTCCTGTTCGACGCAATGATCATTCTGGCCAGCCTGGATCACTACACCCGGTTCGGCACCAAGGCCCGGTACGTGGTCACCTCCCGCCGGGTGCTGTGTTACGTGGACGACGCCTGGCAGGCCAGCCTGCGTTACGACCAGATCGACCAGATGGACATCCTGCCCCAGGAAAACGGCAACTGCTCCCTGCGCCTGGGCCGCCGGGCGGTGCGCGCGCCGGCGAACCGGCTGCGCCGGTTTGCCCTGGACGCCATCACCATCCGGGTGGACGGCCGCAGCCCGGGGCTGGTGTTCTACAATATGCCCCCGGAGGACGCCCAGACCGCGGCAAGGGTCATCCAGGCCTTCCGGCTCCCCCGGAGCTGAAGGCCCTTTCCGGCCGCTCCTCCCGCCGGCCGCCGAAGGGCGGCGGGGCGGGCGGCGGCAAAAAAGCGCCCGCCTCCTGGAAAACAGGAGGCGGGCGCCGGTTTTTCCCGGGTGCCGCGGGCGGCGCGCCCCGGGTGGGGGAAGGCAGAGAGGACGGGCCGCGGCCCGTCCTCTCTGCTGCCTATGGCCCGTCCCCGGCGGGAGGCCCCTATCCGCGGACGGAGAAGAAGGCCTTCCGGCCCGGGTACCGGGCCGCGTCAAACAGCTCCTCCTCGATGCGCAGCAGCTGGTTGTACTTGGCCACCCGGTCGGTGCGGTTGGGCGCGCCGGTCTTGATCTGCCCGGCGTTCAGGGCCACCACCAGGTCGGCGATGGTGGTATCCTCCGTCTCTCCCGACCGGTGGGACACCACGGCGGTATACCCCGCCCGGTGGGCGGTCTGGATGGTGTCCAGGGTCTCGGTGAGGGTACCGATCTGGTTGGGCTTGATGAGGACGCTGTTGGCCACCCCCCGCTCAATGCCCTGCTCCACCCGGGCGGCGTTGGTGACGAACAGGTCGTCCCCCACCAGCTGCACCTTCCGGCCCAGGGCGCCGGTGAGCATCTCCCAGCCCTCCCAGTCGTCCTCGGCCATGCAGTCCTCCAGGGACAGGATGGGGTAGCGGGCGCAGAGATCCGCCCACATATCCACCATCTCCCGGCGGTTCCGGACGGCGCCGCGGCGGGGCAGCCTATACAGCCCGGCCTCCGGGGAGTACCAGGCGGAGGAGGCGGCGTCCAGCGCCAGCATGAAGTCCTCCCCGGGCCGGTATCCCGCCAGCTCCACCGCCCGGACCAGGGCCTTCAGGGCGTCCTCGTCGCTGTCCAGGCAGGGGGCGTAGCCCCCTTCGTCCCCCACGCCCGAGGCCGGCACCACCTTCCCCAGGGCGTGGAACACCTCGCTGCACCAGCGCAGCGCCTCCCGGAAGCTTCCTGCCCCCACCGGCAGGATCATGAATTCCTGGATGTCCACGTTGCTGCCGGCGGCATGGGCCCCGCCGTTGAGCACGTTCATCATGGGCACCGGCAGCGTCCGGGCGTTCACGCCCCCAATGTAGTTGTACAGCGGCAGTTCCAGCGCCTCCGACGCCGCCCGGGCGCAGGCCAGGGATACCCCCAGCATGGCGTTGGCCCCCAGCCGGGTCTTGTTGGCGGTGCCGTCCAGCTCTATCAGGATCCGGTCGATATACGGCTGGTCCAGGCAGTTGAGCCCCCGCAGGGCCTCGGCGATCTCCCCGTTGACGTTCTCCACCGCCTTCTGCACGCCCTTGCCAAGGTACCGGGCCGCGTCCCCGTCCCGGAGCTCGCAGGCCTCGTACGCCCCGGTGGACGCCCCGGAGGGCACCGCCGCCCGGCCCACCGTCCCCGTGTCCAGGGTGACCTCCGCCTCCACGGTGGGGTTGCCCCGGGAATCCAGGATCTCCCGGGCCATTACATCCACGATCTCAAAATATTCTTTCATTCCCTTGGCCATCCTTTCTTCCCGGAGCCGGCCCGGAGCTTCTCCGGGCCGCGCCCTGCACGTCTGTCCTCTTGCCCCGGGCCCGCCGGGTTACTGCTTCACGATCAAGCTCTCGCCGGTCATTTCCGCCGGCTTCTCCAGACCCATCAGGTCCAGCATGGTGGGGCACAGGTCGCACAGCCGGCCGGGCCGGAGCCGTACCTCCGCCCCGCATACTATCAGCGGCACCGGATTGGTGGTGTGGGCCGTGTCCGGGCTGCCGTCCGGCTTCATGATCCGGTCGGCGTTGCCGTGGTCGGCGGTGATGAGGATCACGCCCCCCAGCTCCTTGACCGCTTCCACGATCCGCCCCACGCACTCGTCCACCGTCTCCACCGCCTTCACCGCCGCCTCCTTGACGCCGGTATGGCCCACCATGTCGCAGTTGGCAAGGTTGCAGATCACCACGTCGTACCGGCCGCTCTCGATCCGCCGGACGCACTCGTCCGTCACCTTCCGGGCGCTCATCTCCGGGATCAGGTCGTAGGTGGGATACTCCTTGGGAGACGGGATCAGCACCCGGTCCTCCCCCGGATAGGCCGTCTCGGTGCCCCCGTTGAAGAAGAAGGTGACGTGGGCGTATTTCTCCGTCTCGGCGATGCGCAGCTGGGTGCGGCCCAGCCGGCTCAGGTATTCTACGAAGGTCATGGTGACCTCCTCCGGGGGGAAGGCGATGCTAACGCCCCGGATGGCCGCGTCGTACTGGGTGGTGCACACAAAGCACAGGGGGAACCATCCCTTCTTCCGCACGAACCCGTCAAAGTCCGGGTCCACCAGCGCCCGGGTCAGCTCCCGGGCCCGGTCCGGGCGGAAGTTGAAGAAAATGACGCTGTCCCCGGAGCCGATGGTCCCCTCCGGGTCGCAGACCGTGGGCAGGACGAACTCGTCGGTGACCCCGGCCCGGTAGCTGTCCTCCACCGCCTGCACAGGGTCGCCGCCCGGCTCCCCCTCCCCGCAGACCATGGCGTTGTAGCCCTTCTCCACCCGGTCCCAGCGCTTGTCCCGGTCCATGCCGTAAAACCGGCCCTGGATGGTGGCGATCTTCCCCACGCCGATGCGGGCGCACTCCTCCGTCAGGGCGCGCACGTAGCCCGCCCCGGTGGCGGGGCCCACGTCCCGCCCGTCCAGCAGGGCGTGGATGTATACCCGTTCCAGCTTCTGCCGCCGGGCCATCTCCAGCAGGGCGTACAGGTGGGTGTTGTGGCTGTGCACGCCCCCGTCGGACAGCAGCCCCACCAGGTGCAGGACCGTGCCGTTCTGGCGGCAGGATTCCATGGCCCGCCGGTAGGCGGGATTTTCAAAAAACGAGCCGTCCCGGATGGCGTTGGAGATCCGGGGCAGGTCCTGGTACACCACCCGGCCCGCGCCGATGTTGGTGTGGCCTACCTCGGAGTTTCCCATCTGCCCCTCAGGCAGCCCTACGTCCAGCCCCGAGGCCTGCAGCTGCGTATGGGGGCAGCTGCGTTCCAGCTCGTCCAGAACCGGTGTGGCGGCGCAGGATATGGCGTTTTCCGGCCCGGGCGCCGCCAGCCCGAAGCCGTCCATAATCAGCAATACCGTGGGCGTCTTTTTCATACTCTCACTCCTTGCAGCCTTCCCGGATGATGGCGGCGAAATCCTCCTCCTTCAGGGAGGCGCCGCCGATGAGCCCGCCGTCAATGTCCGGCTGGGCCAGCAGGCCCGCGCAGTTCTTGGCGTTCATGGACCCGCCGTAGAGGATGCTCACCTTCCGGGACACCAGTGCGCCGTAGTCCCCCCGGAGCAGCTCCCGGATGGCAAAGCATACCTCCTGGGCCTGCTCGTCGCTGGCCGTGCGCCCGGTGCCGATGGCCCAGATGGGCTCGTAGGCCAGGACCACCTTCTTGACCTGCTCCGGCGTCAGCCCCGCCAGGGCCGCCTTCACCTGGTAGGCAATGTGGGCCAGGGTCAGGCCCCGGTCCCGCTGCTCCAGGCTCTCCCCCACGCAGAGGATGGGGGTGATCCCCCGCTCCAGCAGCAGGCGCAGCTTGGCGTTGACCATCTCGTCGGTCTCGCCGTTATCCGCCCGGCGCTCGCTGTGGCCCACGATGCAGTATTTTACCCCCAGATCCGCCAGCATATCCCCGGA
>CALWYY010000179.1 GCA_944385885.1 uncultured Oscillospiraceae bacterium
GCATGCCGGCCAGTACCCGTCCGGTGACGTCATAGAGATCCTGCTCCTTTTGCATGATGTCCAGGTCATAGTCCTCCCGAATGGAAAAGGTCTCCAGAACCTGGTGCAGCATCTCCCGGTGCTGCCCGGTAACGCAGACCGTGGTTTCCAGAACCTGGCTTTTTTTCAACTCGTTGACCAGGGGGCACATTTTGATAGCCTCCGGTCTCGTGCCGAAGACCACGAGGACATGCTTTTTTTCCATGGCGTTTCGCTGCCTTTCGTTTCCCGGTACGGATAGATTATGCCGTCTGTCCCTGGGTTTGTCCAGAGAGGACCGCCCGAAAAGGGGGGAGAGGCGGCGGGGAGGGAGGGGCGCCCGGAGGCCCGCCGGGACAGCGGGAAAAACGGTTAAATAGAGGTTGACAAGGGGCTTTCGCGTGGAGTATAATCACAAATGCACTTGCGCGGGAGTGCTGGAATCGGTAGACAGGCAGGCTTGAGGTGCCTGTGTCCAACCATAGACGTGAGGGTTCAAGTCCCTTCTCCCGCACCAAAACAGGACAGCCGCCCAAAAGGGCGGCTGTCCTGTTTTGAAAGACCCTGGGACTTGAACCCGAGGGCGCTTGGCGGCATGCCGGGGGCATGCCGCAACCCGAGGCGGCCGGGCCATGAGGCCCGGCCGCCTGGAACGTGTTTCCCCAAAGGGGATTACGCCGGTAAAAGGATATCGCTTATGTCGGTTTCCTCCGTCCCCAGGGTAAAGGAAACAGCTTCGCCGTCGTGGGTAAGCTCGTAGTATTCGCCGCTCTCGCCCATAGCCAGTAGGTCGGCGATCTGGAAGGTGGAGGCCGCTCCGTTTGTGACAAATACCACCGTTTCCACGCCCTGCCGCTGGAGGATCCCCATACCGGAGAGCCGGCCCGTGAGAATGGCAAAATCCAAGTCCGTCGTAATGGTGAGAACAGAGCCTTCCCACTCCGCCCGATATCCAGCATCCCGGCCATCCTGATCCGTTACCCGGTAGAGAGGCGCGGCCGTTGGCTCCGGAATAACAAGTACGCCGATCTCAAATTCAATGACCTTAGTATCGTCCAGGCGAAGTACACAGGTGACGGAGTAGCTGCCAGGCTGGGTGGGAACCGTTTCGCTTCCGCCGTAAAGGATCTTTTCCACGTCTCCGATGCCGTTTTTCAGCTCAGCATAAAACTGACCGCCGGCGCTGCCCACATCCAGTATGGTCAGATTCTGGGGATCACCGTGATATAGGTCGACGAACTCATCCAGAGCTTCGATATCGTCACCCGCTATGCCATTAATGGTCACCCCCGGACCAAAGATATAGTTCCCATTCGGGCTGTCATGGTCAGAAATATGGCCACCGCCAATGTAGCCGATTTCGCCGGGGATCAGTTGTAAGTCATCGTCCACAATGCCCGTGGTCACAACGGCCTGGCCAAGGATCAGAATGGCTCCGTCCATATCGCCACTATCATCCGAGCCAATGGCCGCGCCAAGATCCCCTGCGTAAGCTGTCACATTCGCCTGATCCCGGATGAGGATCATCCCCTCCATCCGCTCATCATCCGCAGTACCAATCCCGCAGCCCTCGTTACACCCCTGCGCCAGGACCGTTGCGTTTCCGGCAATGGTGATGCTGCCGGTAAAGTGCCCGTCATCGCTGGTCCCTATGCCGGAAGCATCATTATCATCCACATTTCTTCCTGCTTTTGCCGTAACGTCCGCCTGGCCATCGATAGTGATCTGGCCCGAAAAGAGGCCGTCGTCGCCCGCACCGATGCCCGCGCTGTCGTCGTCGCCCAGGGCGACCACCCGGGCATTGCCGCCAATGGCTATGGAACCGGTTAGATCGCCATAAGAGCCGGAGCCAATCCCCACACCTTGATCATGGTTCACAGCCTCCACCTGGACATCGCCCTCAATGGTGATGCTGCCGGACATTGTTTCATTCGCAATACTGCCGATGGTGGCGTTATCCTCTCCGCTGGAATCGGCCAGCAAGGTCCCGCTGCCGGTAATTGTAAGGTTTCCGCCGGACACGTGAATGGCGGGGCCGGCACCTGAGCTGAGGCGGTTTTCTCCCTCCAGGGTGATTTCCGCGCTGGAATCAACGATTTCGATGGCGCAGTTAGGAACGCTGCTGTCATCCGTCTGAATATTGACGTCCCGGATGGTAAACTCCGCCGTGGCTCCGTCAGCGGTGGTGACGGTGATGGTGTTTTCCGTGGGCGTGCTGCTGTCCCGGCTGGTGATGACCGGCGCGGCGTCGGTTACGCCGGCCTGCGTCCCCTGAGTCACGGTTTGCCCGGCCTCCGTGGCGCTGATGGTAATTTCACCATCCTCCAGGTACCAGTTCGCCCCCAGGGCTGTCACCGGCAGGCCGGCCATCAGCAGCAGCACCAGCGCCGCGGAGATAAGACGTTTCATTTTCACAGTGCGAACATCCTCCTTTTTAGCATGCGCCTGCATCCGCCGTGTATGGATACCAGGCCGCGTTTCCCGTTTTGCCCGTCCTGTGCCGCTGGCGTCCCGGGGCAGCGCGGCTGCCTCCAGCGGCCTTGCTCATTTATTCCAATTTATCAGAAGTACAGCCATAATACAAGATTTTTGCGTTTTCCTGGGGGAAAAATGGTATTCCCGGAAACACGCCTGCAATTTTTACATCGGAGGGATATACAGGCAATAAACGTTTCCCGAAACCACCAAGCGGCTTTGACGGGCCGCCTTCATCCCGGGTACGGCCAAAGCAGGGCCATTAAAGGGAAGCTTCACGTGGATATCCGCCTTCGGAAGGCCGTCTAACCAAAAGCACTACCGTCTCAGCGGTTGTTTCAGTTTCCAAGGGAAGTTCTTTCACTTCCTCGCCATCAACAGGCACAGGGAAGTTGAACACAATCTTCCTTATCCAGCTTCCGTCTTTTCTCTTTTCCGGGAACATCT
>CALWYY010000180.1 GCA_944385885.1 uncultured Oscillospiraceae bacterium
GCCGTCTAGCCACAGCACCTGGGAGTAGCCCTTCGCCTCGGCCCGCTCTCCGGCCCGCTGGGATGCGGCATAGTTGCCGCGGCATTTGGCATAGCCCGTGCCGCCCCGCACGGCCCGCACATCCTCATCCTCAATGATGATTTTTACCGGGTTGATCCCCTCGGCGTAATAGCTCCCGGAAGGGGAGGCGATTACCAGAAACCGGACATGGCCCACCGTATGAAGGCCAAGCTTGGCGTCGTCGCCGAACATAAACGGCCGAATGTATAGGGAAGTGCCGAACCCGTGGGGCACCCAGTCCCGGTCCACGGAAACCAGCGTGTCAATGGCCTTTACCATAAACTCCGGGGGAATCTCCGGCAGACTCATCCGCAGGGCGGACCGGTTCATCCGCAGGGCGTTTTCCATAGGCCGGAACAGCTGCACCTGTCCCTGGGCGGTGCGGTAGGCTTTCATCCCTTCAAAGATCTCCAGGCCGTAATGCAGTACCGTGGAGGCGGGGTGAATGGCGAGGTTCTCAAAGGGGACGATCCGCGCATCGTGCCAGCCGGTGCCCCGGTCCCACTCCATCAGGAACATGTGGTCGGTGAAAATCCGTCCGAAGCCCAGGCTGCTCTCGTCCGCCGGCTTGGGCGCCGGGTTGGGGTTGTGAGTGATTTTGATTTCCATGGATGGTTCCTCCTTCTCGATTCAGTCAGGTTTTTTGGGGAAGGGACAGGCCCAGCTTCTCAGCGGCCTGTTCCCGCATCTTGTATTTGAGAATCTTTCCCGCGGCGTTCATGGGGAAGCTGTCCACAAATTCAATGTACCGGGGCACCTTGTGCCGGGCCATGTGCTTGGCAATGTATCCGCGCATCTCCTCCGGCGTCATGGTCTCCCCCTGGCGCAGGATGATGCACGCCATGGCCTCTTCGCCGTACTTCTCGTCCGGCACTCCGATTACCTGCACGTCCTGCACCTTGGGGTGAGTGTAGATAAACTCCTCGATCTCCTTGGGATAGAGGTTCTCGCCGCCCCGGATAATCATATCTTTCAGGCGTCCGGTAATCCGGTAGTTGCCGTCCTTGTCCCGGCAGGCCAGATCCCCGGAATGGAGCCAGCCATCCGCATCCACCGTGTCCCGGGTGGCCTCGGGCATCTTGTAGTACCCCTTCATGGTGTTGTAGCCCCGGGAGCAGAATTCGCCGTTCACCCCGTCCGGCACCTCTTCCCCCGTCTCCGGGTCCACAACCTTGCACTGGACGTGGGGGAAGGCGTAGCCCACGGTTTCGCTGCGCAGCTCCAGGGGGTCGTCCCAGGAGGACATGGTGCTGCCGGGAGCGGATTCCGTTTGGCCGTAGACGCTGACGATACCGGTCATGTTCATCTCATCCGGCCGGGCCGCCCGGCGCATCAGCTCGGGAGGACAGCCGGCTCCGGCCATGATCCCTGTGCGCATGTGGGAGAAATCGGTGCGCCGGTAATCCTCGTGGTTGAACATGGCGATAAACATGGTAGGCACGCCGTTAAAGCAGGTGATGCGCTCCTGGTTGATGCAGGCCAGGGAGGATTTGGCGGAGAAATACGGCAGCGGGCACAACGTGGCCCCGTGGGTCATGCAGGCCGTCATGGAAAGAACCATGCCGAAGCAGTGGAACATGGGCACCTGGATCATCATCCGGTCGGCGGTGGACAGGTCCATCCGGTCGCCGATGCATTTTCCGTTATTGACCACGTTGTAGTGGGTGAGCATGACGCCTTTGGGGAACCCCGTAGTACCGGAGGTGTACTGCATGTTGCACACATCGTCCGGCCGCACCCCCGCCGCCAGGCGGGCGATCTCCTCCGGCGTGACCATGTTGGCCCGGGCCATAGCCTCCTCAAAAGTCAGACAGCCGCTCTGACGGAAGCCCACGGTAATGACGTTGCGCAGAAACGGCAGACGTTTGCAGTGCAGGGGCTGGCCGGGCCGGCTGTCCTGGATCTCCGGGCAGAGCTCCTGGATGATCTGGCGGTAGTTGGAATCCAGGCAGGATTCGATCATTACCAGCGTGTGCGTATCTGACTGGCGCAGCAGATAGTCTGCCTCGTGGACTTTATAGGCCGTATTTACCGTGACCAGCACGGCCCCAATCTTCACCGTGGCCCAGAACGTGATGTACCAGGCGGGGACGTTGGTGGCCCATACCGCCACCTTGCTTCCCGACCGCACGCCCAGAGAAACCAGCGCCCGGGCAAAATCGTCCACGTCCTGGCGGAATTCCTCATAGGTGCGGGTGTAGTCCAGGGTGGTGTACTTAAAGGCATACTGGTCGGGAAACTCTTCCACCATCCGGTCCAGCACCTGGGAAAAAGTGAGGCTTACCAGTTCGTCCTTTTTCCAGACGTACTGGCCGGAGCCATCGTGGTTGGGGTAGAGGAGTTTCTTCTTCCCCCTGGGGTTGTCGAAGCGGTTCATGTAGTTGACAAAATGGGGAAAGATGACCTCATAGTCCTGCAGATCTTCCATCCATTCCGGCTTCCACTCCAGGGAGATAAATCCTGCGTAGTCAATGGAGGACAGGGCGCGCATCATGTCGGCCACGGGCAGGGTGCCCTCGCCGATCAGATTATAGGTGTTCTGGTCGTCGGAGTCCCGGAGATGGACGTGGCGCACATAGGCGCCCAGGTTCCGGATGGTCACGTCGGCGCTCTCTCCCATATCCCGGTAGGGATGGTGGATGTCCCACAGGGCCCCCAGCCAGTCACAGGCAAACTCGTCCATTAGGGCCCGCAGGCGGGCGGTGTCGGCGTAGATACCGCTGGTCTTCAGCAGGATCCCCACCCCTTTTTCCTCCGCGGCGGGCAAAAGTTCCTCCAGCCGCCGCCGTACCAGGTCCTCCCGGTCCCGTAGGGCGCAGGCGCTTATGTACGGTACCTGCATAGTGCGGGCCGTATCCGTTAGTTCCAGCAGGGCGGGCAGCACGTCCTCCTCCCCGGACAGGTCACAGGAGGTGTCAAAACAGGGAATGGCCAGCTTTTTCTCCCGCAGCTGCCGGGCGGAAGCGGCGGCGTTGTACCGGTGAAAAGGGCCGCCCCGGTCCAGCAGGGCGGGCTGCGCCTGCAGGTTGTATACCTCAATACCGCCGAAACGCTGGTCCAGAGCAATGTCCTGGAGTTCCTCCCAGTTCAGCTCCGCCCAGCCCCGGGTGGAAAAGGAGAGTCTCATCCTTCTTCCTCCTCATACACGATCTTGTTCAGGGCGTTGATATAGGCCATGATGCTGGAGCCGATGATGTCGGTGGAGATGCCCCGGCCGGAGTAGAGCTTTCCGTTGGAGCGCAGCTTCACCACCGCCTCGCCCATGGCCTCCCGGCCCTCCGTGACGGCGCGGATCTGGAAGTCGTCCAGCTCATAGTGACGGCCCAGGATCTGCTCGATGGCCAGGAAAGAGGCGTCCACCGGACCGTCTCCGGCGCAGACGCTCTCCAGCAGGTCCTCTCCCCGCCGCAGGCGCATATGGGCCGTGGCGGTGATCACGTTGCTGGAATGGATCACATAGCTTTCGATGCGGTAGGTGGGGGGCACCTGCATGGCGGCGGAGGCCACGATGGCGTCCAGCTCCCGGCTGCTGACGCTGTCCTTGCGCTTGGCAATGGCGGTGAAGGCCTCAAAGACCTTCTGCCCATCCTCCTCGGACAGGTCGTAGCCCAGCTTTTCCACCTCCCGGAGCACGGCGGCCATGTCATCGTGGCCGGTAAGGGCGATGCCCTCCTCCCGGTCCTGAACGCCGTTATCGAAGGGGGATTTTTTGCTGCGCCCGGTCTGGCACATCCAGGCCACCTGGCGGAGGATGCGGTTGATCTCGGTGGTACGGACCAGGCAGCTCACCCCGCAGGCGTCCCCCCGGGCCGCCAGGATCCGGGACACATGGGCCAGGGAGGCGGTATTCACCGGGTAGGCGGCGGCCTTAACTTCCCGGGCTCCCCGGCACACCGCCGCCACAGCGCAGGCGTCGGCCATGGACAGCTCGTCGGAGCAGGCCACAGCCAGGCACACATCCCGCAGCGCCGGCACCGCCTGGTACAGCCCGTCTAGGAACGAGGAAAACTCCTGGGGAAGCATGGACCCGGCCGCATCGCACACGGTGACAGTACTGGCCCCCGCCTGGATGGCGGCGGTTATGGCCTGGTGCAGAAAAGCTGCGTCGCTGCGTGTGGCGTCGTCGGCGATGAACTCCACGTCCTCCGTCAGCTCCCGGCAGGCTCGGACGGTGTCCTCAATGGCCTCCAGCATGGCGGAGGGCTTTTTATGGAAAAGATACTCCATTTGCACCGGGCTGACCGGCGCGGGGACCTGCAGCCGGGGATGCCGGGCCTCTTTCAGGGCGTTCCATACCAGACGGACGTTGTCCCGGTCCAGCTGGACCGGCACCGCCACCACGCTGTCCCGGACAGCCGCCGCCACAGACTTGATACGCAGACTGTCGATTTTGGCCTGCTGGACACCCTCCAATTCTATCACCGAGACCCCCAGCCGGTCCAGCAGTTTAGATAGTTCCAGTTTTTCCTTGAACGTCAAGGTGTAATCCACAGCCCGTCCAGCCTGTTTCATGGTTATGTCGCTGATTCGCACCTGCTGCATGTCGTTGCTCCTTCCGTAAATGGGAAATAAAAAGCCCCGAGGCTCCGCATACGCAAAGCCTCAGGGACGAATTTCTTCGCGGTACCACCCTGATTACCGTTCCCTTCCGGGAAGCGGTCCCTTTCGGACTCCATCAAGTCCATAGCCTGTAACGGGGCGGCCGGGTCAGACTACTGGCCGTAGGGCGTTGGCCTGACCTGCTCGGGAGGCAGACTGCCACTCGCATTCGGTACCGGCTCGCACCGCCCGCCGGCTCTCTGAAACGCTCCCGCGAAGGCATAGTTCCGTCATCGCATTTAACGTATATTACGACGTAACTATAATCAATTCCCATCCTTTTGTCAACTTCTAATATCACCATAATCCCTCTTTAGAGACGCAAAGCCATTCGACACAATTCACATTCCCTGGGGGAGGAACCGGGGCGTATCTGCAAAAGTCAACATTTCGGGCGTCATGGACGTTTCCGTAACAGGAGGCCGCCAGGCGGTTTGACAGAGCGGCGGCCGGTCATTATAATGTAAAAATATGCTTGATTTTGGAATTTGCCGGGGGCTGGCGGGGAGAAAAGGACAATGGCCATGAAACGCGCGAAAATAGAGAACCGGCGGCGCTGGGCGGTTCTGGGGATCCTGCTGGCAGCGGCGAGCCTGGCAGGGGGGTGCGCCATGCGTCCTGCCGCCGATATGGGCGGGCCGGTGACAGGGCCGGAACCTTCCGCCGTGCCGGAATACACAGTGACGTATTTCCTGGAAGGGGAGGTCTGGCTGGAGGAGACCGTCCGGCCGGGAGAGGCTCCCCAACCGCCGGCCTGGGACGGGGAGGGGCAGCGTCTGGCCGGCTGGCTGGACGAGACCGGCGAGGCGGCGGACCCCACGGCTCCAGTGGAGTCAGACCGGCAGTACACGGCGGTGCTGCGGCCCAAGATCCGGGGCTCCGCGGTGCTCATCCAGGACCGGGACGGCCTGTTTTGCCCGGAGGAGGCGTGGAGCCGGGGAGATGCGGCCCAGGCCCTGTACGCGCTGCTGGAGTCGCCGCCGGCGGGGGAGGGGATTTCTTTTTCCGACATGGGGGAGGAGGATCCCAGGCTGGAGGCCTGCGCTGCCATGACCTCCGGCGGCTATTTCCAGGCCCAAGCGCCCACGGAAGAGGGGAATCTGCCGCTGTTTATGCCGGACGAGCCCTGCGGGACAGAGGCCTTTTCCGCCCTTTTGGACAATTTCTTCCTGCCGGGGGAGGCGGAAGCGGCGATGGAGGAGCTGGGGGCCGGAGCGGACGGCGTACTGACTCGGGGGGAGGCGGCGGCGTGCCTGTGCCGGCTCCTGGGATGGAGCGAGGGCGAGGGATATTTTCCCGACGTGCCCCAGGATCATCCGGCAGCGGGGGCGATCTATGCCTGTGCCGGGCCAGGTTCCCTGCAGCCGGAGGAGCTGGAGGAGCGGGCTCTGGACGGGTTCCTCTGGTTTGACGGCTATCTGTACCGGCTGGGGGAGGACGGATATTTTCTGATGGATGAGACAGCCGACGGTTTGTATTTTGGAACCTCCGGCCGGTATACCAGCGGCAGCCTGGAGCTGGACGCCTACGTGGCGGAATACCTGGCGCCTCTGACCGGGGAAGGGCTGTCCCGCCTGGAGATGCTGGAGGAGATGTTCAACCAGGTGCGGGACGGATTCCGCTACCTGCGGCGCAATCTCTATGAACCCGGAGCCACCGGCTGGGAGATACAGGAAGCCCTGACCATGTTTGAGACCGGCAAGGGCAACTGCTACTGTTACAACGGCGCGTTCTGGGCTCTGGCCCGCGGGCTGGGGTACAATGCGGTAACCTACAGCGGGACCATCAGCAAAAACAAAGACCCCCACGCCTGGGTGGAGATTCTTTTGGACGGCGTGCCTTACATATGCGACCCGGAGATCGAGATGAACTACTGGTCTCTGCACCAGTATGTGAACACCTTCATGCTGCCCTACGAGAAGGCGGGAGGATGGCAGTACGAGGCGCCGGGCCGGGAGGCGGGGTGAGCCACCTGGCGGGGATGGGCTTGCGCAATGGGGAAATTTCGTGTAAAATAATACCCTGTGTAAATACTCCGCCTTTGGGGCGGGAGAAAATGGTAGAGGACGGCCCATGAAAGGACAAAAGGGAAGATGGCGGTGGCTAGCTGGCGCGGTGCTTTTGTGCGCCCTGCTGCTGTGTGACTGCGGATACCGGCCGGAGACGGTCTCTCCTGGTCCGGACGAGGCGGATCCGGTGTCGGAACCGGCGGAAACGGTTCAGGCGCAGGCCCCTGTCGGAGGGAAGAGCTATACGGTTACATACCTTCTGGAAGATATGGTTCTGGGGGAGGAGACCGTGGCGGAAGGCGCCCTGCCACAGGCGGTGCCGGCGCTGTGGGGCGAGACGGCCATCATAGCCTGGCGGACGGAAAACGGTGAGACGGTGGACGCATCTTCCGCTTCCGTGACGGCAGACACGCGCTACACAGCGGTACCCGGTCCGGCTCTGGAATGGAGCGGCGGATATATGGACCCGTGGGACGATGGCCTGTTCCATCCGGAGGATGCGTTTACCCGGAGCGACGCGGCCATGGCGGTGTATGCTCTGCTGGCGGAAAAGCCAAAGGGCGAGACGTTCTTGGGGGATGTGACCACCCGGGCCAACTGCTATCAGGCAGCCACCACCCTGGTGACGGCGGGATATATGGAGCTGCGGGGGCAGAACTTTGTGCCGGACGTGGCCATTTCCATGGAGGACCTGTCCAGCCTTCTGAGCAAGCTCTTTGCCCCGGGAGCGGTTCGCAGCGCACTGGAAGGGCTGGAGGAACCCCTGACCCGTGGAGAGGCGGCGGTGGTTATCAACACGCTGCTGGGGCTGGAGGGGACGCAGAGCGGCCCCTACTATCCGGACGTGGCGCCTGACCGGGAGGACTACGGGGCCATTGAGGCGGCCGGTATCGGCGGGGAAGAGGACTGGGGCGGCGGGGAAGGCCTGCCCTCCGGATTCGTGAACCTGGAAGGATATCTTTACTGCTTTGGGGAGGACGGATATTTCCTGTGCGAGGAAAAGTACGGCTCCCTGTATTTTGGCAGCGACTGCCGTTATACCAGCGGCAGCGGCGAGCTGGACGACTACGTGGCGGATATTGTAGACCGGGAGACCAACGCCTCCATGTCCCGGGACGATATGCTGCGGGCCGTATACGACTATGTCCGGGACCACTTCCTGTATCTGAGACGGAACTTCTATGAGATAGGCCAGACGGGCTGGGAGGTGGAAGAGGCCCTGACCATGTTTGAAACTGGCAAGGGCAACTGCTACAACTTTACCGGCGCTTTCTGGGCCCTGGCCCGGGGAGTGGGGTTCGACGCGGTCTGTTTCAGCGGCCTGGTGGGCGTGGGCCGGGACCCCCATAGCTGGGTGGAAATCTCTTTTGACGGAGTTCCCTACGTGTTTGACGTGGAGACGGAGATGTCCTGCCGCCTGCAGAACGACTACTATACCAGCCTGTACAAGCTGACCTATGAGCAGGGCGAGTTTTGGAGCTATGCCCGGGAACCCTACGACGACGAATCCGACCAGACCCCGGCGACTTGAAATAGTACCGGAAATAATAAAAAACGGACGCTTTTGATAGAAGCTCCCCCGGCGGTGTTTGGCCGCTGGGGGAGCTTCCGCGCTCTGGCGGAGTATGGAAGGCCGGTGTCGGCGGATCCGCCGGCAAGGTACGGGGACGGGCTAATCGCCTTTGTACTTTCTGCGCGTAGCATCTCCGCCCCGAATGTGCCGTTCGGCCTTGTTCTGTTCCAGCACCAACCGCACCTGCTGATAGAGACTGCGGTCGACCTGCTCAAGACGTTCCGTCATATCCTTATGTACGGTACTCTTGGAAACGCCGAAGCGTTTGGCGGCGGCCCGGACGGTAGCGCCGTTTTCAATGATCCAGACAGCCAGTTCCCGGGCTCTTTC
>CALWYY010000181.1 GCA_944385885.1 uncultured Oscillospiraceae bacterium
AGGCGGCCAAAAACGCTCAGGCCCACGATTTCATACAGGCTATGCCGGAAGGATACGACACCATGCTGGACCAGGGCGGCGTAAACGTATCGGGCGGGCAAAAGCAGCGCCTGTGCATAGCCCGGGCCATGCTGCGCCACCCGGCCATACTCATTCTGGACGACTCCACCAGTGCCGTGGACTCCGCCACCGAGGCGGAGATCCGGCGGTCGTTTCGGGAGAACCTGCAAGGCACCACCGTCATCATCATCGCCCAGCGGATCAGCTCCGTGCGCTGGGCCGACCGGATCATCATCCTGGACGACGACCACATTGCCGCCCAGGGAACGCACGAGGAGCTTCTTGCCTCCAGTCCCATCTATCAGGAGATCTATCAGTCGCAGCAGGAAGGGGTGATCTCCAATGGCTGAACGGAAAAAATACGCCCAGGCAAACGCCGGCGGTTCTCATCAGGGCGGCGGGCCGGGGGCCCGCGGCGGGTACCAGAAGCCGAAAAACGCGGGAAAGACGCTCCGGCGGCTTCTGCGCTATATTACCGTACGGAAATGGCCGCTGGTGCTTGTGGTGCTTTGCATCCTTATCAGCTCACTGTCCAGCGTGGCAGGCACGTATCTGCTCCGCCCGGTGCTGAATACCCTGGTGGAGCCCATTCCTATGGGGGAAAAGCTGGCGGAGCTGGGAAAGGTGCTGCTAACGATGCTGTGCCTGTACTTGTGCGGGGCAGCCTGTACCTATGGTCAATCCGCCATCATGGCCCAGCTGGCCCACCGGGGTACCAACCGCCTGCGCCGGGAGCTGTTTGAGAAAATGCAGTCCCTCCCTCTCCGGTTCTACGACAGCAACACCCACGGGGAGCTGATGAGCCGCTTTTCCAATGACGCCGACTACGTCCAGCAATGCCTGGAGCAGAGCTTTGTGTCCCTGATCTCCAGCACGCTGACCTTTGTGGGCACGGTGGCCATGATGCTTTATACCTGCCCGCCGCTATTTCTTGTCACTCTTCTCACTCTGGGAGTCACAGGGCTAATCTTTATCCGCCGCGGCCAGAAGAGCCGGGAGCTTTTCCGGCGGCAGCAGGCCGCCCTGGGCCAGCTTAACGGCAATATCCAGGAGATGATCGAAGGGCTTCGGGTGGTTAAGGCCTTTACCCATGAGGAGGCGGCCAAGGAGGAATTTGAAAAGCTGAACCAGTCCTTCTACGAGTGCGCCCGGGATGCCAACTATTACGCCACCTCCATCATGCCCCTGGCCGCAAATATATCCAACATCGGCTACGCCGTCACGGCCATGGCCGGCGGTGTCCTGATCTTTGGCATTGGCTTTGACTTGGGCGGTCTTGCAGCCTATCTGCAATACTGCCGCCAGGTCACCCAGCCCATCAACCAGGTTTCCCAGCAGATCAATGCAATCCTCTCGGCCCTGGCCGGCGCGGAACGGATCTTTGAGATTATGGATATGCCACCGGAGACGGACGACGGGCAGACCACCCTGGTAAACGTACAGGAAGAGGACGGCCATCTGGGGGAAACCCAGGCCCGCACCGGTTCTTGGGCCTGGCACATTCCCGGAGAGAACGGGGCTGCCACACTGGTTCCCGTACGGGGGGACGTGCGTCTGCAGCATGTAAACTTCTCCTACGTACCGGATAAACCGGTCCTGCGGGACATCACCTTCTACGCCAAGCCGGGCCAGAAGATCGCTTTTGTCGGTTCCACAGGCGCTGGAAAGACAACCATTACGAACCTTATCAGCCGTTTTTACGAGATCGACAGCGGCAGCATTACCTACGACGGCATTGACATCCGCAGCATCCGCAAGGGCGACCTGCGCCGCGCTACAGCCATGGTGCTGCAGGACACCCATCTGTTTACCGGCACGGTTATGGACAACATCCGATACGGCCGCCTGGACGCCACGGACGAGGAGTGCATTGCCGCCGCCCGCCTGGCGCACGCCCACAGCTTCATCCGCCGTTTGCCCAACGGATACCAGACCCTGGTCACAGGGGACGGCTCCAATCTGAGCCAGGGTCAGCGTCAGCTCCTTTCCATCGCCCGAGCCGCGGTAGCCGACCCGCCCGTGCTGGTGCTGGACGAAGCCACCAGCTCTATCGACACCCGCACCGAACGGCATATCGAAAAGGGGCTGGACAGCCTGATGCAGGGCCGTACCGTGTTTGTCATTGCCCACCGGCTATCTACCGTGCGCAATGCCAACTGCATTGTGGTCATCGAGCATGGGGAGATCGTGGAGAAGGGCAACCACGAGGAGCTTCTGGCACAGCAGGGCCGGTATTACATGCTCTACACCGGCCAGAGCGTGCTGGATTGAAGGAGGCGCTATGGAGCACATTTTAGCGGTGCCTACCCGACTTCTGCGCCCATACCTGCGGGACAAGGGGCTGATCCGGGGCGAGGAGGCAGAGCTTTACCGGCTGGTGGAGGAGGAACACGTATTTCTGCCTCGAGCAGAGGCAGAAAAGGACCCCTCCTACAAACAGATCATCCCGTATATCACTCTATGGCGGGCAGACGGGTCGGTTTTTGCCACCCGCCGGCTGAACAAAGGCGGAGAGAGCCGGCTCCACGGCCTGCTTTCCCTGGGTATCGGCGGACACATCAATGCCCAAGACGACGATACCCAAGCCGGGGTCTTTGCCCGAGGACTCCGGCGGGAGCTGGAGGAAGAGGTATCCGTCGCTGATCCCGGTCCCATGATCCCTGGAGGGGTCATTAATGATGACACCAACGAGGTGGGCGCCGTACATCTGGGATTTTTCTTCACCATGCAGGTGCAGGATGCGGCGGTACGGGAACGGGAAAAGCTGGAGGGGCTCTGGCTCTCCCGGGAGGAGCTGGCACTCCGGCGGGAGAACATGGAAACCTGGTCCCAGATTGCCCTGGATGCCTTGCTGGAAGGCATGTGACAGGCCCAAGCGAAAAGACGCCCCTGGACGCAGAAATCTGCGTCCAGGGGCATTTTTCCTGGTCTTTGGCCGCCTCTTATGTGGCTTGTGCCTTCACGCCGCGCCCTGTGTTCATCAGCACAATGCTCCCCAGCACCAGCAGCACACCCGCCGCCCCTGCCAGGCCCAGCTTTTCCTGAAACAGCAGCACACCTGTCAGCGTGGCCACCACCGGTTCCGTGCTGGCCAGGATGGAGGCCTTGCCGCTCTCACAGCCGGAGAGGCTGTATGTAAAGAGCAGGTACGGCAAAAAGCCGTTGCCGATACCGGAAGCCAGGCACAGGACCAAGCCCGTCCCGCCGGCGGTCATGACATGTACCGGCGTCTCTGCGCCGAAGAAGAGGACCGCCGTCCCAGCCGCCAGCAGGCAGAGATAAAAGCTGATGGTGAGGCTGTCGTATCCCCTCTGGATCAGGGCCCGGGTGGTGATGTTGATCAGGGCAAAGCACAGCCCGGCGCCCAATCCATAGAGCACTCCGGCTGGGGTTGCGGAGCCTCCCAGCCCAGATACCAGTGCCGAACCCGACACGCACAGCAGCAGGGCCAGGCCTCCCCTCAGCCCGATCCGTTCCCGGAATACCAGGCGGGCCAGGAGCATAACCATAGCGGGAGACGTATACAGAAGCACGCAGGCCGTGGATATGGACATCATGTCAATGGCGGTGTAGTAGCAGTAGGAGAACATGAGCTGCCCAGTCAGGCCCACGGCCAGGAAAAGCCACAGATCCTTCCAGCGGATACGGAACAGCCGCACATCTTTCAGCAAAATCAGTAAGCCGAACAGCAGCGCCGCGATCCCGCAGCGCACGATCAGCATATCCAGCGGAGAGAATCCCAGCGGGTCCATATACCGGGAAAACAGACCCGTCGTGCCCCACAGGCACCCGGCAAAAACAGCGGCAAGCGAAAACCGGTTCATCCAAACACCCCCATCAGCCAATGATAAACCGGTATGTAGGCCGCCGGGAGGAACACCGCCGGAAGCATATTGGCCACCCGGACCGGTTCCTTCCGCAGTTCCAGCAGGTTTACGGCCATGCCGATAAGGATCGTCCCCCCCACCGCGGACATTTCCGTAACTACTGCCGTCCCCAGAGCCGGGCCTACCGCCCCGGCTAAAAGCGTCAATCCCCCCTGGAATACCAGGACAAACAGGGCGGAAAAGATAACGCCAATTCCCATGGCCGCCCCGAAAGCCATAGACGAAACGAAGTCCATGGCGCTTTTGGCCAAGATGATGCTGTAATCCCCGTGGACGCCTGCCTCCAGTGATCCCACAATGGTCATGGAGCCGACGCAGAACAGGATACTGGCGGAGACAAAGCCCTCCGTAAACCGGCTCTCCCCGTTGAGCCTGTGGAGGAAACCTTTGCGCACAAAGTCGCCAGCCCTCTCAATTCCGTCGTGAATATGGAGAAGTTCCCCCAGAGCCGTACCAAACACCATACATAAAATCACGCACAGGATGTTCTCAGTAGCGATGGCGGAGGATATCCCAATCACCGCCGTGCACAGAGCCAAGGCGGTCATAAGCGCCGCCTGATATTTCTCCCGGAGCCGGTTCCTGCCCAATATGCCAATTAGGCTCCCCGCCACGACTGTCGCTACATTCACAAAAACCGCCGGCACCGTTTGTCACTCCTCCACAAAATATGTCTTATGATACCTTTCCCAAAATGGCTTGTCAAGAGACGCCCATTTGACAGAGTTAAAAATATATGGTACTCTTTCACTGCCTTGCGGGCATGATGGAATTGGCAGACATGCGAGATTTAGGTTCTCGTGCAGAAATGCGTTGGGGTTCAAGTCCCCATGCCCGCACCAAAACAAGGCAGCCGCCCTTTGGGGGCGGCTGTCTTGTTTCAGGGCTGGGGCTTGAACCCGAGGGCTCTTGGCGGCATGCCGGAGGCATGCCGCAACCCGAGGCGGCCCGCCCCGCAGGGCGGGTCAAGTCCCCATGCCCGCACCAAAACAAGGCAGCCGCCCTTTGGGGGCGGCTGTCTTGTTTTTGAAAGGCTTATAAGCGGCCGGTTCGCATAGTCCAGACGTATTTTTATGCGCCCAGCCATTTTTTCTGCGCCCGAGTCCAGCGCCCGTAGATCGCCGCTGCCACCCAGGGCCGTGGAAGGCACCTGCCCAGGCCGGACAAAACCTTGTTCACTCCGCCGGGGATATAGGTCCCCTTCCCCGCCAACGCCCTGTCCAGTGTGCGCCGGGCAACCCGTTCCAGAGGATTTGTGGTCACCTCTCCCCAAAACCCCTGGGCCCGAATCGCCGCCAGGGTATCCTTTTTTGTCACCATGCCCCCCGGGCAGAGAACCAGTACATTTACCCCCTCATCCTTTAGTTCCTGGCGCAGTGCAGCGGCAAAGTCCAGAAGGAACCGTTTGGATGCTGCGTAGGCGGCTTTCAGCGGCATGGGAAACATGCACGCCAGGCTGGATACAAATACCGCGGTAAATGGCCGCACTTCCCTTCTGCGTTCTAAGACGGCGTGGGTAATGCGCAATGTAGCTCCGTCGTTGAGTGAAACGATCTCTACCATGCGTTCCCGATCCCGATGCATAAATCCGCCTTCAAAATCCACGCCGGCAACGTTCAGCAGCATGTCAAACCGGATCCGGGACCCATCAACGTATGCCAGCATGGCATCCACACTCCCCGGATCCGTCAGGTCGCAGGCATATACGACCGTTATGGCCCCAAACTGCCGTTCCAGCCCTTTTTGCAGCGCCTCCAAGCCGGCGGAATCCCGATCTGTCAAAAAGAGCCGGTATCCCCGCCGGGCACATTCCGCCGCCATCGCCCGTCCCAGCCCGCCGGCTGCTCCGCTGATAAAAACATTCATGCCTCCGCCCTCTTATCGTACTGCACACCGCACAGGCGTTCTCCCAGAGCAAATAGCCGGTCTGCGTTCGCACTGGTAACCTGGCGGCTGTATCCGCGTTCCCGGCAGCGAAAATAGTTGAGCCCCTCCGGCGCAGGCTCGGCCTGGCACAGATATAGGAACGTTCTGGCTGGGATTTCCGGAGATGCGCCGCCCCGCTTCCGTAGCGTCCATACCAGGTTAACCAGCCCGCCGGTATCTTTGTTGCCTATGTCCGTCCTCACCAAGCCGGGGTCCACCGCATACGCCCGGATTCCCTGGTGCGCATACCGGTCGTTCAGCCCCCTAGCAAACAGCAGGCAGCATAGTTTGGACTGTTTATAGGCCGTCAGAGGGTTGTACCGGCGGGAGAGCATCACATCGTTCCAGTGTACCCCAATGCCATTGTGGGATTTGCTTCCCGTCATTATGACCCGACCATTCGCTTTTTTCAGCTGCGGAAGAAGCCGGTAAGTCAAAGAAAAGCCAGCCAGAAAATTCAGGGCAAACTGCTGTTCATACCCGTCCTCGGTGGTCATATACCAGCCCCGGGCGCACCCCGCATTGTTGATCAGGGCAAAAAGCTCTCCCTCCGCCGTCACCCGAAGGGTCTCCCCCAGCTCCTCCGCCAGACGGATAATCTCTCTTTGCTGCAGCAGGTCTGCGGCAAAAAACTCCGCCCGTCCCGGCGCGGAAACCCTCGTCACAATCTCCAGCGCCCTCTGGCAACGATCCCAGTCCCGCCCCACGCCCAAGACGCGAAACCCCTGTTTTGCCAAGAGCTTTGCTATTTCCAGCCCAATGCCGGAGGTGGCGCCTGTAATCACAACGGTTCTCATGTTAGACTCCTTTCAGCGGGCCATCGTAGCCGAACCAACCCCAAATGTGCCAGAAAGGCATCCCTCCGGCGTTTTTGACCGAAACCACCATGGCCGCCAGGGCAAAGACCAGAAACGCAGCCAGAACCCCCCACATCAGATGGTTCCGCAGCCGGCTGCCCGCTGCAGCCTGCGGCCGGCGAGAGTGGAAAACGGCCTCGGTCCGGCCTCTGGCGGCAGCTATGGCGTTTTTCAGCCGGCCCCCAATCATGGCCTGGAACCGGATACAGCCCCTCCATACATGCCGCCATGCCAAAAGCAGGAAAAGGCCAAGAAACAGCAGCGCCAACCCAAAAAGCAGCGCCGAGGCTGCGGGCATATACGGTATATGGGCCAGCTGGATAAAAAACTCCCTGCCAAACGCCAAGACCACTCCGCCCAGCAGGCTGCCTAGCCCTGCAAAAAGCAGCCCTATTGCGCCAATCCATGTTGCCGCAACAGCAATCCAGGAAAGGGCGCCCAGTATGCCCAGTCCGGCAAGGGCCCCGGCCCGTTTGAGTCCCCCGGGAGACCGGCCCGGCTCGGCGGCAAACTGGGCTGCCAGAGTCTCCGGAGCTCCCAGCTTAGCCACGACTTCCTCCTCCGGAACGCCTTCCGCCTCCTTAAAAGCGAAATGCTGCTGATACTCTGCCACAATATCCTGGACATCCTTTATCCCCCGCCGCTGCAGCTCGCCGGCGAGGCGCTTCAAATACTCATCCTTTTTCATTTTCTTCCTCCTCCAGCAATGCCTGTACCGCCCGCGCAAACCCCAGGTATTCCGCCCGGCCGGCTTTATAAGCCTCCCAGCCCCGCCCGGTCAGCGAATAGTACTTCCGGGGAGGTCCCCCACTCTCCTCCTGCAGATAGACCGTCAACAGCCCCTCCCCTTTCAGCTTGCGCAAAATCGGATATACCGTGCCCTCCGCCAGGTGGATATGCCGTGACAGATACTCGGATATCTCGTACCCATACCAGTCCCGCCTTCGCAGCAGAGAGAGCACACATAGCTCCAGTACGCCTTTTTTATACTGTGAATTCATAGGGTACCCCTCTCCTGTTTTTTAACTGCTATTGAATTATATATAGTAGTGGTTATAATGTCAATACATAACCGCAAATTTTTCGTGTCCCTTGGCGCAATCCAGCCCTGGAAACAAAATTATGGTCAGGCCGCGCAGCGCAGAGGATGCGGCCATGCCAAACCCCATCGCGCCGTCTGCCGGCAGATCCCGATACGCCCGCTCACGTCCGGTGGCCCGCCTGGGGGCTGCCCCTCCGCCTGCATGAATTTCAGACGCTCCCAGGCGGCTCTCCTGAAACCCGGCCAGGCAGCAAAAAAAATCCTGCGGCAGCGCCGCAGGAAAACTTGGGATGCTTTTTCCTGTCTTTGTCTTTTGGGACTATGTATGGCCTCGTGGGATAACAAAGCTGAAATCCCTACCTGGCCCCCCACCGGCAGCGGCTAATTTAAACCCTCCCGTGGCTATTCTTTTGCGCCCAGGCTGGGACCGCGCGGGGCAAAAGCCTCACAAAGGGGATCGGCTGCTGCCGTTGGCTTGTGGCAGAGACGGAGCGGCTCTCGCCGGTGCGGCCATACCGGCTCAGAAATCCTCCGCCATAATCACCAGGTCCGGGGCATTGCCAAGAACGCCCGGCTTTCGCCCACGCTGCGGAAGCGCGGCAAAATTGTCAGTTTACATAATATCCGCCAGCAGCAGCGATACCGCGCAGTAGACCAGCAGCAAAGCCATAATGGTGTTGACCACTCTCCCATGCCTGGAAAAAAGCCGCTGAAACGCCGATCCAAATGCGGACCAGCACAGGGTAAAGACAAAGCCGATGAAGGCAAGGAGCATGGCGAAGCCTAGCAGAGGAAGCGGCTGGCCGGAATACAGAGGTAAAACGTATGCCTCCATGGACAGGATGCAATATATGTAAATTTTAGGGTTGATAAACTGGAGAAACAGACCCTGCAGAAAGCCGTCCCGGGAATGATTCTCTTCCACGTGGCCTGAGCTGCGGAACGTCTCCCAAGCCAGGCACAGCATATAGGCCGCGCCTATGATCAGAATAGGGAGCTTAATTTTGGGAATTACCGCCGACAGCGCCCCGCAGAAGGCGGTACAGAGGATCATTACAATGGAAAACCCCACCCAGATGCCCAAATTAAACGGCAGCGCTCCCCGAAAGCCCCTCCGGCTGCCGTTGGACATAGACAGGATGTTGTTAGGCCCGGGAGTAACCGCCGTCACCACCGCGTAGGTCAGAAAGGAAAACCACGGGAACATGTTTGACATTCCTCCTTAGATAGTATATTATATTGGCGTATCAATCCGATATATTGATTTCTTTTATAATATACTATTTTGTCAATATATTGTCAACAGGAGATAGGATGTCCCATGATGGATGTAACAAGTATTGTGGCCGGGAATGCCAGGCGTTTTCGGGAGCAGAAAAAGTTAACCCTGGAAGCCGCCGCCGCTGCCACCGGCGTATCCCGGAGTATGCTGGCCCAGATTGAGCGGGGCGAGGTAAATCCCACCATCTCCGTACTCTGGAAAATCGCAAACGGGTACAAGGTATCCTTCACGTCTCTGGTGGAAAATGGGAGCGAGCCGGTCTCCGTCATCCGCGGAGCGGACACCGCGCCTCTGACGGAGGACGACGGACGGTATCAGAACTATCCGGTTTTTGCGTTCAGCGAAAAGACCCTTTTTGAGACCTACCGCATTGTGATCCAGCCCGGAGGCGCTCTGTCGGCCCAGCCTCATCTGAACGGCTCTGAGGAATACATCACCGTTTTTGCCGGGCGGGTCGAGATCACGGTAGGGGGCGCGCTCTACCATCTGGCGGAAGGAGATTCCATCCGGTTTCAGGGGAATGTCCCCCACAGCTACCGGAATCCCGGCGAGGAAACCGCCCGGCTAAGCATGATCATTTTTTACAGCCGGTAGTTTTTACCGGCGGGGCTGTCTCCATCCGTACGATTGACAGTCCGCAAAAACAGCAAGGCCCCCGGGAAACCGGGGGCCTTGCTCTGAAAAGGGAATGTTATGACGGCTCATCTTTTGGCGGCAATTGCAATAATTTCTACTAAGTATCCTGGATCGCACATTTTTGCCTCCAAGCAAGCCCGTACAGGCTGGCAGCCGGGGATGACCCAGGAGTCGTATACGGCGTTCATGGCATCGAAATTGCTCATGTCGCTGAGAAATATCTGGATGTATAGGATATGCTCTCTATCTGAACCGTATCGCTGCAGGAGCGTTTCAATTTTCCGAAGCGCCCCGGCCGTTTGCGCGCCAATATCCTCCCCTGGATCGCCCACCTGCCCGCACAGATAAACCGTCTCGCCGGCTACAACAGCGCGGCTCATGCGCCGGTCGTTTTCATATCGTTCAATGGTCATATTGCATCCTCCCTGGTTGCATTAATTCTTTACGGCTAAACGTTTTCCTTAAATAACTGGGCCCAGACAGCAGATATCCACAGAGCCGAAGTAGCTCAGCGCCTCATTCCGCGTCATCTCGCCGCTGAGTATGTCCAGCATTTTCTGGAATGCCTCCTCCCCGACTTCTTCGATGGAGGCTTCCCCCGCAATAATCCGTCCGGCGTTTAGGTCCATATCATGGCGAAGATTCTGGTACGTGTTGGGATTCCCGCAAATTTTAAGGACCGGCATTGTGGGAAAGCCCTGGGGGGCGCCTCGGCCAGTAGAAAACAGCATACATTGCGCGCCGGCTGCCGCCATGGCGGTGAGGATTTCCGGTTCCCGACCCGGGGTATCCTTGATCCACAAGCCTTTCTGGGTTGTAACAAACTCTGTGTACTCCAGCACGCCCTGGATGGGCCGGTGTCCAGATTTGACAATGGCTCCCAAGCTTTTTTCCTCAATGCTGGACAGCCCACCGGCAATGTTTCCGGGAGTCGGTTGCCCGCCACGCATATCCTCTCCCAGCAGGGCAGCCCGGCTTTCCATGTTGTTAACGATGGAGAAAATCTTTTTCCCCACAGGACCTGCCAGCCCGCCCACCGCCCGGCGGGCCAGAATGTGCTCACCCCCCAGAAATTCCGTGGTCTCCCCAAACACTACTGTGGCCCCCAGATCCACCAGTTTGTCCGCCACGTATCCGATAACGCAGTTGGAAGCCATGCCGGACGTCGTGTCGGACGCACCGCATTTGATGGCCATAACGGCATGGGAAATGTCCACCGGCTCACGCCGGGCGCTGGAAACCTCCATGACCAGCTCCTGCGCAGCATCGATGCCGGCTTGGATGGCGCGGGAGGTCCCCCCCCGATTTCTGAATGCCAACCCATCTTACCGGCTTTCCGGTAGCCTCCAGTTCCGCCACCAGGCGGGCGGTATCGGTGCCTTCGCACCCCAAACTCACCACAAGGCAGGCAGCCACGTTCGGATTCCTGCCTAAGCTTATAAGGGTATCGGTTACCCGTTTCAGATCGCTGGGCAATTGGCAGCAGCCCTGGTGATGATATAAGCCGACGGTACCCTGGACCTGCCGTTGAATTGCCTGGCCAACGTCGTTGGCACAGATGACGCTGGGAATGATCGCCACCAGGTTCCGGCTTCCGTACCGGCCGTCCGGGCGCCGATAACCGTAGAAGGTATAGCCCATGCCAGCGCCTCCTTATAAATCCCCGCGGCCGCGCAGGGCTGCGATGTTATGAATATGCACATACTCCCCCTTGGAGATATCGCGCAGAGCCGCGCCAATGGACTCGCCGTACTTTAAAACATGCTCGCCCTTCTGGATGCTGCACAGGGCAACCTTATGACCATAGGGGACATCGTTTAGAACGCGAAGGACGCTGGTATCTCCCCGTTTGTTCTGCACGTCCACTTCCATGCCGGCGGTAATGCCGTTGGCAAAGACCGTCGCCACGTTGTCTCTCTCATCGCACTGCAGCGCCAGTTTTCTTTCGTCCATGATTGCCTCTTTCTAAGGCCGGGCAGCTCCGGACACGGCAACTTCCGGGGCCGGTAAAGGAGCCTTAGCGCTCCCCCAGCCGCTCCCTTCTTTTAGTAATGTATCCCAGGAAATCCTTAATGATTGTAGCTGCTAATATGCTGGTCTGCTGATTCGGGTTATCATAGAGCGGCGATACCTCCACCAAATCAAAGGCCACAATGCTTCCCAGGTTGGCGACGGCTTCAAGAAGCTCCGTTATCTCTTCGTAGAACATACCGCCCAGCATGGGGGAGCCGGTGCCCGGCGCTTGCATAAAGTTAAATACATCAATATCAAACGTTACAAAATACCGCTCCCCCTTGGGAAGCTTTTCCATCACTCCGTCCACACCTAAGCTGCGGATATCCTTAGGGGTAAGGATGACGTCCCCGTTGTCCCTGGCATCGTAAAAGTCGCTTCTTCCGCTACTCCCAATGCCGTTGATGCCAAGGTGCGCCATTTTCCCCACGTACGGAAGCCGCGACATGAACCGGCACGGGCTGCCGTTGGAATATAGCTGCCCTCCGACATTGTCTGTCCAATCCAGGTGCGAGTCAAAATGCAGCACATGGAACGTGCCGACTTCGTCCAGTCCCCTTGCCACGGGGATTGTAATGGAGTGATCGCCGCCCAGGATCACCGGCATGGCCCCCCGGCGGGTTATTTCCCGCACAGCATGCTCTATATTGCGAAACGTTGCCTCCAAATCGCCAGGTATCAGATCCGCGTCGCCGCAATCCACAATGCGCCACTTGTCCCGGGCAAGATAGTACTCGTCCTTTACCGGATCATACCGCCCCGCGTCCGATGGCCGGTTCCAGATGGAACCGAACCGAATCCCTCGCGGGCCAAATCTCGCGCCCGTTCGGCCCTGAATACTCAAATCACAGGGGGCGCCCACAATGGCAATATCGGCATCCAGCTGGGACAAATCGGTACAAATGGGGTACTTGTCAAAAGACATGATCCCCGTGGGAGTCGCATTCAAAGGGGTACCAGTGCTAATATTGTTCATCAAAACGTGCGGGCAGTTATCCATAATGCACTCTCCTTTTCCCGCCGCCCGGGACGGGGATACTCCCCCGTCCCAAGGCATAAATGATACATGCTGTCAGGCAAGGCCCTGTGCCTTTCTCCACTGGTTCAGGCAGGTTTTGCACTGCCGGGCGGTGGGCGCAGAGCACATGCCTCCCCGTCCCGTTGCTAAATTGTCCGGATGCATTGCCCTGCCAGCAGCTCCGGCGGCATCCACGGCCTCGTGGAACGGAAGAACGGCAGGCTCTCCCAGCAGCGCCATTTGTGCGTACGTAAGGGACATCATCGCTACAAACATGATCCGAAACGTGCAAGGCGCCCCCATGCCCCCCGGTATCTTGTCACATGGCCAGCCCACGGAGGCTTGGATCGCCATGGAAGCCGCCGCCTCCATTTGCTCCGGAGTGCCTTGGAGCAGCTCTACCACTGCGGCCGCCGTCATGGCTGTGCACACGCCGCATTCCCCTACGCAGCCTATTACCTCCCCGGTCGGCTCCGTCCTAGTATAGCAAATTGCCCCAATCCCCGCTGCGATAAACAGGGCACGCAGAATATCCTCGTCTGTAAGCCCGAACTCCTCCTTGACGGCAAACAGCACGCCTGCCATAAACCCTCCTCCGTTGCCCATAGGCCCGGGGACGTTCAGGATCCCTGGCTGCTGTACGCGGGCCGAAAACACATAGTGCAGGGCCTTTTTCTGCAGCGGGCTCAGGAGCGGAGCCTTTTCCGCACGGCCGATCGTCTCATAGGTGGGGAGGTCAAATCTGCCCATGTCCGGCACAATCTCCCCGGATGCGATGGCATACACCCGCCGGTGGAGCGTCTTCAAAATCACATCCCTCATGTAGCCGATCACCCGGTCCCTACCCCAGCCGGATGCAGCCATTTCATAGTCAATGGCTACGTCCACCATCGGCTTCCCCTGTTCTTCCGCCAGGCGGCGCCACTGGGCCATGCTGTCAAAAAGCTGTTCCTTCTTATCCGTATTGGTGACCACCGGCACAATCGGCTTCATAATCCCATAGGAACAGCCCGCCAGGGTGTTTTTGACCTCTTCGGTCAAGGCGGTCCCCATCTTAAGCCACAGCATTTTCCCGCCGGTTTCCTTTCGGCTGATGCCGCTTTCCAAAACGGGCGCGGCTTCGGCAATCGTGTGGCGCAACTCTTCCGCATCCAGGCAGTCTTCGTCGTCAAAGATGCACAGCACATAAACATCTCCTTCCCTTCTGTTTTTCAATTTCATTTATTTCGTGTCGGAATACTTTCTTGCCGCCTTCCGATTTGCCCGGGCGGATGTGCCATTACCGTGACACACGGCGGATATTTTATTAAACTTATTAGCTTAATTCACCCTCATTATACTAAGCATATTTGCTTTTGTCAAGTGGCTTTTAAGAAAATATTAAACTTTTTTGTTTTATTTTCTCTTGACATTTACTAAGCATATCTGCTATACTGATTGTAAAATGAATTGACGACCAGTACAAGGTTCTGTCAAGCGGGAAAGGGTGGAGATTTTCGCAGAAAACACTACCCGGCGCTTGACAGGTTCTTATACTGGTTGCAGATACATAAGCGAGGAGTGTAAGCACTATGGCGATTG
>CALWYY010000182.1 GCA_944385885.1 uncultured Oscillospiraceae bacterium
CCGTGGCCATGACCGGCGACGGGGTGAACGACGTCCTGGCCCTGAAAGAGGCCGACTGCTCCATCGCCATGGCCTCCGGCAGCGATGTGGCCTGCCAGGTGTCCCAGATCGTGCTTATGGACTCCAACTTCGCGGCCATGCCGTCGGTGGTGGCGGAGGGCAGGCGGGTGATCCACAATATCGAGCGCTCCGCCTCCCTGTATCTGGTTAAGAACACCTTTTCCTTTGTCATGGCGATCCTCAGCCTGTTGTTTACCCTACCCTATCCCGTTAACCCCGCCCAACTGGGGCTGGTAAACTGTATGACCATTGGGATCCCCGCCTTCATTTTGGCCATGGAACCCAATGAGAAGCGGGTGAAGGGGAAATTTATGGCCAACGTAATGTTCCGGGCGCTGCCGGCGGCGCTGACGGACCTGGTGTTAGTGATCGGGGTGATCCTGTTCTATCTGGCGGCGGGGCTGGAGGACAGTGCCATGAGCACCATCTGCGCCGGGGTTATGGGCGTGGTGGGGCTGATGATGGTCTATCGCACCGCCAAGCCTCTCAACGGGCTGCGCCGGGGGATGATCGCCGTGCTGACGGTGGGGTTCGTGTTCTGCTTCCTGGCGCTTCGGGGGCTGTTCAACCTGGTGGCCCTGGACTTTCTCAGCAGCTTGATCCTGGCGGTGTTCGCCCTGCTGGCGTGGCCGGTGATGGGGGTAATGATCCGGCTGACGGATTGGCTCCGGCGTACGGTGGTCCGGGGGGCATATAGCCGGAAGAAGGCCGCGTCCGACGGCCAATAAGACGTGGAGGGATTGTGCATTGAGCGTATTTCTCAGTACGACGCTGGGACAGATGGTCCTGACCTTTTGCATCGCCATGGTACCGGTGCTGGAACTGCGGGGGGCCATACCCATCGGCACGGCCTACGGGCTGGACCTGTGGACGGCCATTTTCGTGTCCATCCTGGGGAACCTGGTGCCGGTTCCGTTTATCATTATTTTTATCAAAAAGATCTTTGCCTGGATGCGCCGCCGGATGCCCCGGCTGGACGGCCTGGTGACCGGCCTGGAGAAGCGGGCGGCGGACAAATCGGAGACAGTGGAGAAGTACGCCTTTTGGGGCCTGTTTATCCTGGTGGCCATCCCCCTGCCGGGGACGGGGGCCTGGACTGGCTCCCTGGTAGCGGCCATGATGGATATGCCCATGCGCAAGGCCTTTCCCGCCATCGCCCTGGGCGTGGTGGGCGCGGGGATTATTGTGGCGTTTGTGACCTATGGGGCGGGACGGCTGCTGTTCTCCTGAGGATTGCGGATATCAAAAGCTCCCCGGGCGGTGCCCGGGGAGCTTTTTCCCGAGATTTTTATACCGAAGGTCCGGCGCCGGGCCGCAGGCCGCTGCGGGGGGATCCCGCCGCTTTGCCTTTCCGGTCCGGACAGGGGGCCAGGGCCACCTTCCACAGCCGGCCAATGCTCAGGGAGAAGTTGAAGATTTCACACACGTATAATACAAACACGTACCCGGCCAGGGCGTGGACCGGCAGCAGCGCCCATACCAGCACCAGGCCCAGAGCCGCCTCGGCAATGTTGTAGGTCATCGACCGCATCATCTGCCCCAGCCCCTTCAGACATCCGTCGGTAACAATGTCCAGATACAGAAACGGCACCAGCGGGGACAAAAGGCGGATATACCGGCCGGCTTCCGGGGTCCCGTAGACAAGATATCCCAGAGCGTCGGCGGTGCACCAGAAAAATACGGCCGCCGCCAGGGAGAAAATAGCTGTCTGGGTCAGGAGGGACCGGACCTGCCGGCGGATATGGTCTGTCTGGCCAGTGACCTGGGCCTCGGTGAGGGCGGGGACCAGGAGCTCTGCCAGGGCGGAGGGCAGGCAGGTGGGGAACAGGAGAATCGGCATGGCCATGCCGTTAATGATCCCGTAGCCGGTGAGGGCGGCATCGGCGGACAGGCCGGACTGGCGCAGGCCCCGGGGCACAAGCAGCTGGCGGAAGGTGTTCAGGGCGCTGCGGGCGTAGGCGGACAGGGCTAAGGGGAAGGCGATGGCCAGCATCCGCGGGGTAAGGCCGCGGCTTTTCCGGGCAGCCCGGGCGTGGGCCCGCCGGTCGCCCCGGTAAAGAAGAAATAGCGCCAGGGCGCCCAGCCAGTCGGCTATGGTACCGGCGGCCACCACCGCCGCGCAGCTTCGTTCCAGATCTTCCCGGGGAGCCGACCACAGCAGCAGCGCCACCAGAGCCATGCGCAGGAGCTGTTCCAGGAACTGTTCCGCCGCGGTTTTCCAGACCCGGCCTACGGCGGTGAAATACCCCGCCAGCACGGAGGACAGCCCCGCCGCCGGCAGGGACAGGGCCAACAGGCGCAGGCTCAATACCGTCCGGGCGTCCCGTACCCATAAAAACCCGATAGGCTGGGCAAAGGCCCACAGCACGATCAGCGCCGCCGTTCCGAACAGCGCCGAATACCCCGCTGCCCGGCGCATGGCCCCTTCCACGCTGCCGTCCCGGCCCTGGCCCAGCTCCTCGCTCAGCAGCCGGGTTACCGCAAACCGGATGCCCGATACCGCCAGGGTTACAAACAGGAACCCCACCGACATCACCAGCTGGAACAGGCCGATACCCGCCGGGCCGATGCGCCCGGCCAGCCAGACCTGCCATGCCAGGCCGATCCAGCGCATGACCAGAGTGGAGCCTGTGAGAAGCGCCGTGTTATACGCCAGTTTTTTTCCAAAAGACATGGACAGCCCTCCCCGCCACAGTGTATGCGGGGAGGGCTGCGTATTTGCCGGAAAAGTTCCAGGGGTTCAGTTGAAGGTACCGGCGGTCTGCTGAAAGAGCCGAAGGATATGGGCCCGGAGGGGGGCGTTCTCCGGGCGCTCCAAGGCCGGATCCTCGGCCATCAGGGCGTCCGCCGCCTCCCGCGCCTGGGTTAGGACCTGCATATCCCCTCTCAGGTCGGCGATGTGCATAGCCGGCAGGCCGTGCTGCCGGGAGCCGAAGAAGTCGCCGGGCCCCCGGAGCTTCAGATCCTCCTCCGCCACGGCAAAGCCGTCGGAGGTGGAGGCCATAACCTGCAGCCGGGCCCGGGCTTCCGGGGAGGTCGCGTCCGATACCAGCACACACCAGCTCCGGTGGGAGCCCCGGCCCACCCGCCCCCGGAGCTGATGGAGCTGGGATAGGCCGAAACGCTCGGCGTTCTCCACCACCATGAGCGTGGCCCGGGGGATGTCCACCCCTACCTCCACCACCGTGGTGGCCACCAGGATGTCCGTGTCCCCTGCCGCCATGGCCGCCATGGCCGCTTCCTTGTCCCGGGGCTTCATCTTCCCGTGGACGCAGCCCACCCGCAGGTCTGGAAACTGTTCCCGCAGGGCTGCCGCATGTTCCTCCGCGGATTTCAGGTCTCCCGGCAGATCCTCGTTCTCCTCCACCATGGGGCAGACCACAAAAACCGGGTGCCCCTCCTCCGCCTGGCGCCGGATGAAACCGTTGAGCCGCTCCCGGTAGGACGAGTCCACCACAAAGGTATCCACCTTCTGCCGGCCGGGGGGGAGCTCGTCGATTACCGACACGTCCAGGTCCCCATAGATCATCAGGGCCAGGGTCCGGGGGATGGGGGTGGCGGACATGACCAGCACATGGGGCCGCCCGCCCTTTTCCCACAGGGCGGAGCGCTGCTCCACGCCAAAACGGTGCTGCTCGTCCGTGACCACCAGCCCCAGGCGCTGGAACGCCAG
>CALWYY010000183.1 GCA_944385885.1 uncultured Oscillospiraceae bacterium
CTTGATTATGAAAAATTGATAGAAAAAATGCGCAGAAAAATTGATGGTGTTTCTATCAGATCTCCGCGTATTGGAACAGGGTATCCTCGTCCGCCAGATGGTAGTCCGTGTAGGACACGCACCCGCCGGAAACCGTGCACTGGCCGGCCAGGTGTGTTTGAATCGCCTCAAAGACCGTCAGCACCTCTTCCGCCCGGAAGGAGGGCAGGTTCACCGCAAACCAGTCGCCATTAACCCGGTATACCTGGTGCCGGTGGCGCACCTCGTCCCGGATGATCTGTTCCGTATCGCTTAGCAGCCCGTCTCCAAAATCCCGGCCGTTTTTGAGGTTGATGGTCTTGAGATCGTCAATGCCTATTAACAGCAGATATCCAGGTTGAAGATCCGACAGGATCTTCCGTGCTTCCCTTTTCAGCTCCTCGCTGCTGAATGAATTGGGCAGCCGGGTCAGCTCCCCTTTGGATACCCGGCCCAGCACATAGGCGATCTGTCCGTCCGGCTCGTAGTATGCCTTACCCCGGCTGTTGATCCAGCAGCTCTGGCCCTTGCTGTTTTTGATCCGGTAGTTCAAATTATAGTGGTCGGTCTTCCCCCCGGTCAGATCAGACATAACCTTCATGAGCCGGTGTATGTCATGGGGATCTACATCCTGCCGCCATTCCCCCAGGGTGCACATCGTGGTATTCAGGGCGAAAATATCCGTGGCTTTTTGAATGTTCTGGGAAAAGTAGATCCGGTCCTTCCGAAAATCATAAAACAGATAATAATCGCCGGTGCTCTCGCTGAACATGTCGAGAATCTGTTTGACTTCATTGGAAGGACCCACAAGCTGATTTTGCATTTTCTGCCTCGATCTTACGAACTTGTCCCAGAAGGAATTTGATTATTTATCATTTTCGGACATATAGTATAGTAGCACTCCAAGAAAAAAACACAAGCTTTTTTTACAAAATCTTATCGAATTTCCCATTTATTTCCCATTTTCCCTCTATTCGCCCACTCTGCATCCGAAGGCAGGGTTGCTGGGACGTGGAAAGGGACGGGCTCACCGATCTCTGGGCGGAAAGGCTCGGTTTCCCGCCGGGGCGGCCGGCCCCTCTTCTGTGCCGCCAGGGCAAATGCAGCGTCAAAGCAGACGCATCGGGAGCTATTAAACCAACCGTGCCTCACAATGCCGTCCTGCATGCCGCAGGTATATAAGCGCGGCTGCCAAGAGTACTTTGCCCCCAGGGAAAATGTGAAAGCAATGTAGGTGCCCTCTCTTCGCCCACGGCCAGGCCAAAGCCCAGTGCATGCGGATTCCGCTGAAAGGGAGGTGCATTTTTTGTGCGTAAACATAAAAATGCGCCGGAGCAAAGCGGTCTTTGCTCCGGCGTGGCGCCGTTAAGCGATCCAACCCGAACCGGTCTTTTTATAGGTAAGCGCCGGTTTCCGGTTATTCGCGGAAAGAAATTGCCATCTTGTTACCGTACAGGAAATAGCGCTGACAAAAAAGCCCTCTCAGGCGCATTGCGGCGCCGCCATGCCTCAGATAATGCCCATCGCCCTTGCTTCGCTTTCACACAAGTCGTTCAATTCCTGCAATAAGCCGTCGCTCCTATATAGGGCCAGCCGCTCGTTGATATAGTCGCACAGATCGGTGTTGCCCTTCTTGAGAATAAAGCCGACCCCCTTGATTTCAGGGTTGACAATTTCATATTCACACTGGCAGATGCGCTGGTCCTGGATGGCCTCTACAAGGATGTCGGCAAACGCCTTGTCAAACGTCGAAAACACTGCGGCATCCACTTCGCCGGATAGCAGCGCGTCCAGCGCGGCGGCGTTGTCGGCATAGGGGACGACCTCCGCCTCAGGATACTGCAAGAGGGTATTGTTTACCTGGACGGTTGCTTTTACCGCAGCGATGCGTGCTACGGCCAGCGCTTCCTCGCTGTCGATCAGCGGGCTGCCGGGGTTCTCCGGATCGGCGCGGAGGAAAACCTCGTCACCCTCAATGTCTGTAACAAGGATGTTATTGGTCATGGTGAACTGTTCAAGGCGTTCCTCGGTAATGCTCCATACGTTGGCGGAAATGTCCGCCTCGCCATTCTCGGCGGCTTGGATCTGCTGCTCCGTCACATCGTAGAACACGAATTCCAACGTCACGCCCAGATCTTCGGCAAGCTGCCGGCAGATAAAGGGCACATAGCCGGAAGGCTGCCCGGCACGATCGGCGTATTCCTCGATTCCTTCGGGCACCCGATAGCTCATCTTGCTGTTTTCGGCTTGGAGCGCCACTCGCAGCGTCCCCCGCTGCTGGATCGCCTCAACGGAGTGTTCGGCGATCTGTGCGTCGTGTTCGCTGTCAGCGTCCGCCAAATCCCCGGAAAGCTGTTCGCTCAAGTCTTGTTCCGATTCGGCCTCGGCGTTTTCCGAGGGCTCGGGCGCATTTGCCGCAGCGGCGTCGTCCATACGGCTCAGGATAAACGTCATATCTTCCGTAACCCATGTTAGGGTGCCGTCCTCTTCCAGGGTAAAAGGCTGCGGTTCTCTGTCCTCCGTCACAACCGTAACGGTGGCGCCGTGTTGTCTCCAGGTACAGGCCGCATCCCCCTGGCTGAAGGTCAGCGTGCCCGTGCCGTCTGCATTGAGCAGCAAGAACAATTCAAAGTCTAATGTGGACGTGTCGCTGACGGTGACGTCGTCGATTACCGCGGAAGTCAATTCCCAATTGCCTTCTGCCGTCTCGCCCCCCGTGATCGCCGGCACGATGAAGAGCAGCGCCACAAGAACAACCAATATTACAATGCCCAATATTATGCCGAGCCTTCGTTTCATAAGCAGTCCTCCTTCTATTTCGATAAGGGATATCCCTACCGTTAGCAATCGTTTGGGGCGCCGCAGGCGATGGGGCGCATGGGGTATTCCGCGCTGGAAACGGAACCCGGCGAGATCCCGGCTGGCGCCAGCTGCGCCCAGCCGTCGGGAGCCCCGCCTGCCGGGCCGAAACAGCGTTCGTCGCCGCTGGCAGGCCGGGCCGCATCCCGCGCCCTCCTTGATAGCGCAAGCGGGAATTTGCGCCGGCCCGCTGGCCCGCACCTCCGCCAGCAGGGCGCAGAAAGCCGCAAGCCAGAATCGGAGCGCCATTCTCCCGCCTCTTTTGGAAGGCGCTCCGCCCCTTCCAATGTGTTATTCCGCCTGAACCGTCTCCATCGCCCGGCGTTCACGTTTCCGCACGTTCGTCCACGAGAAACACCATGTTCTCAAGCGCCGCGCACAGCCTGGGATGGCGGATGACGAAATGAATCGCGGGCGCTTTGCATTTGGATACGCCCACCCACTTTCCCTTGCGGATAAAAATCTGCAGGTTGCGGAACGCGCTGCGTCCGACTTCCCGGGCCGTGTAGCCGGGATTGCCCGCCGCAAACGCGCGCGTCAGGCGTAAATGTTCCTGGTAGTCGGCATCATCGTAGCGGAGCTCCGTGTCGCAAAACAGTCCCGACAGGGCAAGGGAAGGCGGTTCGGCCTCGAACGCCGCCGGTGAGAGCACCGGAAATTCCTCCTCGTACACACCGTTTTGCAGCAGCGAGGCAACGAGCGCGCGGCTCCGTGCGAACGCACGGTGTATATTCTCCTGTTCAGACGGGGAAACACCGTTTTTCTCCAGTATGCGCGTAAGGCATTCGTCCGACAGCGTGTGCGGCGGAAGGGCGGTCAGTACCGCCCGGTATTCGCCGGCTTCGTGGACGTTTGCAAATAGGAACGAGCTGTACGCGCCTTCGGAGGCATCGCGATAGATGTCCATCAGCGGCTGCGCCGTTTGCAAAATGGCGTCCGCCCGCCTTCTGTAATAGGGCAGATCACTTTTCCCCTGTGAAAAGAGATAACGCCCGTGTGCAAAATCCCCGGCGATACACTCGCCCTCCACCGCCGCCGCGCCGGAGCAGAACAGCAGATGGCCGTATACGCTGTTGTGCCTGCCGCGCAGATACCACGGGGAAATCTGACCTGTCATGTACAGGGGAATCCAGCTTTCCAGCCCCAGCATCATCTCTGCGTAGGGACGGTTCAGGTCGTGAACCATGTCCAGATGCAGGCCCTTTTTCAGAATGGCTGCCAGCCCCAGCATCCACTTTTTTGAAAACTCCATGTCCTGTGCCAGCTCTTCCATGGGCATATCGCTGCACATGAACACGGGTTCCCGGGAGCGGGAAAGCGCGGTGCTTTTCAGAAAGTCCAGAAGTGCCTGGCGGAAATTCTCCAGTCCGTAATGCACTTTGAACGACGGAAGCTGAAACGGAGCGGTGGGGACCTTCAGCTGATCGAAGCGGACGGTTCGTATGTAGTCGTTCAGGTCGAACCCATCCAGCTTTTCCAGAAAGGAGAATGTGGAATCGGGCTGACCCGCTTCGCCGTTGAGCAGCCACCTCTCCAAAGCGGCAGAGCACACGGCGTCATTCGCCAGGGCCCCTGGCTCCTGGTCCAGCAGGCGGGCCAAATCGGCGCGTTCGGCCGCGCTCCTGCACCGCCGCGCCGTGTAATTGCCCACCGACCGGGCAAAGGAGGCCGGGTTTGTCGGGATGCGCTGCCCCGTACGGATGCGAGATAAATAAGAGGGGTCAAAGCTCAGCGCCCGAGCCATTTCCCCTAACCGAAGGTGCAGCACGTTGACGAGCAGGTCAAAGTTTGCCGCCAGCCGGGTCTGGCCGTATTCTTCATATCCCAGCGCCTTGCGAAACGCCTTCAGCACGTCTTCCTGCGACAGCGCAAGCTCTCCTTTTTGTTCCGCTATCGACGCGATCCCTCTCGCCAGGCGCATCAGAGCATCGCTGTCAGGCGCGGGGGTTCGTTTCGCGCTGCGGTAGCGGCTGATCACGGCGGGCGAAAGCCCGGAAGCTTCCGCCAGTTCCAGGGCGGTAGCGTTCAGACGCCGCAGGTATTCGTTGAGCATTTCGTGAAACTGCATGGCGCTTTCCTTCTTTCCCGCACGCTGTGGATGGAATCAACTGCTATGTTTGACGGTTTTCGCTATATTAGCTTTTTATTATACCATCTGTTTGCAAAATGCGGTAAATAATTGCCAGCCAGTCAATGACATTTTGGCAAACCCTTTGCCCGCGGGCACAGTGAAAAAAAGGTTTGGGCGCCGGAGGACAGCTATGGCTCCGTCCACGGAGAAGCACAGCCAGGCCCTTGCCGCCCATATTCGCTTTTCTCCTTGCTTTTATCTTCTGATTACGATCTCTTTCCTGGCCGGTGTGCTCTTGATTTCTTATGCTCATAGAAATGAATGGCAACGCCGTTTTGGAAGCAGACCTTTTACATTTCCCGAGATAAACAAACAATCCGAACCCGTCGCCGGCAAAAAACCTGGTTCGGATTATATCGGTTTGGAAAATTGAAGCCCAATAAAGCGGGTTCAATTTGCAGAGGAGGAGCAAGGGAGCGGGCGGATGACGTCTTTTTTGCCATGGGCATAAAAAGACGTGGTCGCAAAGCAAACTTTGCGACCACGTGGTGCCGGTGGCGGGGGTCGAACCCGCACGCCCTTGCGGACACGGGATTTTGAGTCCCGGGCGTCTACCAATTCCACCACACCGGCAGATAGGGAGATTATACTCTAAACCATCTCTCTTTGCAAGGGCAAAATGTTCGCATATGGCTATTCCCTTTTTGGGGCAGATATGATAAAATATTGTTGTCATTTTATCGCCTCGCAGGAGTTTTTTCATGAACAGAAGGGTAAAAACCGCCGCTTTGGCACTGGCATTTACGGTGCTGCTGTCTCTGAGCGGCTGCTATACCGGCGCCATCGAACAGTACTTTTCCCTGCCGAAGCCCACGGAGGAATATCTCCAGCTTCAAAGCCTTATTGACCAGGAGCTGGCTTCCGGCAGCGAATACGCCGCCCCCACGGCGGGCAACTACCGCCAGTCCGTGCAGCTGGTGGACCTGGACGGGGACGGGCTGGAGGAGGCGCTGGCCTTTTTCCGCAGTGCTGGAGAATCCCTGAAGATCTGCATCTACGCCGCCGGAGACCGGGAATACTGCCAGATGCTCTCCATCCAGGGTGAGGGCGCATCCGTCGGCAGTGTCGAGTACGCCGACCTGGACGGGGACGGGCTGCTGGAACTGATCGTGGCCTGGCAGATCGGAACGGGTATGCGCCTGCTGTCTGTCTACCAGCTGTCCGACTGGAGCGGCCGGGTGCTGCTGACTACCGATTGTTCCGAATTCCTGGTAACCGACATGAACCAAGATGGTCAGAGCGACCTGATGGTGCTGCGCAGCACGGGGGCCGGCGCTTACTGGGCGGACATGTGCCTATTTCCCCAAGGAGCGGAACCTACCGTCTCCACCGCCGCCCTGTCCCCTGACATCAGCGTCCTGCAGCGGGTGCGGGCTGTGTGCGTTACCGGGGATGTCCCCGCACTGCTGGTGGAGTCTGCCTATGACAACGGCGACCTGGTCAGCGACCTTTTTGTCAACCAGGCCGGCACGCTGGTTAACCTCATCCCGGACGGGCAGACCCGCCGGGCCTATGCCTCCGCCTACGCCCAGGACATCAACGGCGACCGCTGCATTGAAATCCCCGACCCGTCCCAGCTGTACAGCCAGACCGGCGATCTGTTCTGGTCCATCACCTGGTACGGCTATGACCGCTATGGCACGGCCTACCCGCGGCTTAACACCTACCACTGTTACGACGACGGCTGGTACCTGATCCTCCCCTCGGGGTGGGAAAACGGGCTGACCGTTCGCCGGGATGACTCCATCGCCGGAGAACGGGCCGTGATCCTCTCCCGGGTCAGCGCCGACGGGAGCATCAACGACCTGCTCACCATATACACCCTTACCGGCGACAACCGGTCGGAACGGGCCCAGATCGCCGGACGTTTTGTTATCCTGGAGGAGGATTCCACCGTCTATGCCGCCCGGATTGCCGCCGGCATTACGGAGGAGGAGGTCCGGGAGAATTTTAAAATTATCTACGCCGAATGGAGCACTGGCTCCGTATAAGGGAGGGATATGCTTTGAAGAAGGTACTGGTTCTGGAGGATGAGGCCAACATCCGCAGCTTTGTGGTCATCAACCTCCGGCGCAGCGGGTATGAGCCCATAGAGGCCGATTGCGGGGAGATGGCCCTGGAGCAGCTCCGGCGGCATCCGGATATCCGGGTAGCCCTGCTGGACGTAATGCTGCCGGATATCGACGGGTTTGAGGTCTGCCGGCGTATCCGGGCGTCCAATGCCAAAATCGGCATTATCATGCTCACCGCCAAAAGCCAGGAAATGGACAAGGTCACGGGCCTTATGACCGGCGCGGACGATTATGTGACAAAGCCCTTTTCCCCGGCGGAGCTTACCGCACGCATTGACGCCCTGTACCGGCGCATGGGCGGAGATGTGGAGATGGAGGACACCGGCGAGATCCGCCAGGGTCCCTTCCGCCTCAACACACGCAACCGCACCCTGGAGAAAAATGGGGAGCGGGTGCGTCTGACCCAGATTGAGTATTCCATCATGAAGTATTTCATGGACAACCCCGGCAAGGCCCTGTCCCGGGAGGACATTCTCAATGAAGTCTGGGGCCGGGACTATTTCGGGGAGCTGAAGATCGTAGACGTAAATATCCGCCGCCTGCGCATCAAAATCGAGGACGATCCCACCATGCCCACCTACATAACCACCGTCTGGGGGTTCGGGTACAAGTGGGGTTTCTGATACGGCCTATACCGTTTTCCGGAGGTTCACAATACATTGAGTGAGAAAAAGCGGGCCGGCCCGGCCAGGCCCCCCAAGAAAAAAACAGAGCTCCTCCGGTTCCTGCCCTTCCAGCTGAGCCAGTTCCGGTTTAATTCCATCCGGGCCCGTGGCCTGGCAGTGGGCACGGGCCTGGTCTTGCTGGCGGTGGTGGTGGCGGTAAGCGCCTACACTTTGTCTCTGCGTGCCTATTATTTTTCCGCTATGCGCTCGGCCCTGGAGTCCAAAGCGGAAGCCGCGTCCGACTACTTTACCAACTACGTCTCCCGCACCTACGCAGAGTATTACCAGAGCGCCTACAACTACGCGGAGAGCTTCGAGGACCGGGACATCCTAGAGCTGCAGTTTGTCAACACCCGGGGGCGGGTGGAGGTCTCCTCCACCGGCATCTCCGCAGGGTCCATCCCCGGCTCCGATGATATCGAGTCGGCTATCCGGACCGGCCGGGTCAGCTCCTGGCAAGGCAAGCAGGCCGGTACTGGAGAACGGGTAATGGCGGTATCCGCCCCCCTCTCCTCCTCCGACGGGAGCGTGGTTGGCGTCATGCGGTATGTAACCAGCCTTAAGCTGGTGCGCCGGGCTGTGTCCC
>CALWYY010000184.1 GCA_944385885.1 uncultured Oscillospiraceae bacterium
TGCCTTTTGTGAAGATCTCCGCGCCCACCATGGAAATGACGTTTTCCGTAAACAACTCCCCCTTTGCCGGGCGGGAGGGCAAATTCGTCACCAGCCGGCAGATCCGGGAACGGCTGATGCGGGAGACACTCAAGGACGTGTCCCTGCGGGTGAGCGATGTGGAAGGCGCCACGGACAGCTTCAATGTAGCCGGGCGCGGGGAGATGCACCTTTCCATCCTCATCGAAACCATGCGCCGGGAGGGCTATGAATTCCAGGTGTCGCCTCCCCGGGTGCTGATGACCCGGGACGAGAAGGGCGCGCTCCAGGAACCCATGGAGGAGCTGGTGGCCGACGTACCCCAGGAATATGTGGGGCCGGTGATCGAAAAGATGGGCAACCGGAAAGGGGAACTGCGGGAGATGACGCCGGTGGGGAACCGGATGCGTCTGGTCTTCCTGGTGCCGTCCCGGGGCCTGTTCGGGTACCGGAACGAGTTTCTCACCGACACCCATGGGGAGGGCATTATGGCCTCCGTGTTTGACCGCTATGCCCCGTATAAGGGGGACGTAACCCGCCGCACCACCGGGTCCCTTATCGCCTGGGAGCAGGGGGAAGCGGTGGCCTACGGCATCTGGAACGCCCAGGAGCGGGGGGCCATGTTTATCACTCCGGGCACAGCGGTCTACGGCGGCATGATCGTGGGCGTGTCTCCCAAACAGGAGGATATCCCCGTGAACGTGTGCCGGACAAAGCACCTGACCAACACCCGGGCCTCCGGCAGCGACGAGGCGCTGCGGCTCATCCCGCCCCGGCAGATGAGCCTGGAGCAGTGCCTGGAATTTCTGGCGGACGATGAGCTTCTGGAGGTTACGCCCAAGAACCTGCGCCTGCGCAAACGGATCCTGGATCACGGCCAGCGCATGAAAAACCAGAAGGCCGGGCCCAAGGCCTGACGGCGCCGCCCCCGGCGGGCCGGTTCCCTCTTGACAAGTTCCGGCTTCTGCTTTACTATTACAGCGTGAAAATACGGGCCGCCTCCGGGCCGGCCCAAGATGGGAGATAGAATTATGGATCGGATCAAGACCATCGAGACCCGCGACCTGTGCGCCAGCGCGGAGAACGGCGGCTGCGGCGAGTGCCAGACCTCCTGCCAGTCCGCCTGCAAGACCAGCTGCGGGGTGGCCAACCAGCCTTGCGAGAACCCCCGCCAGTAAGTTTGCAGCCCATGGAAGCGCCGCCCCCGGGCGGCGCTTTTTTATAGCCCGGAAGATTTCGTGTTACGGAGGGTCGTTCATGCACCATCAGTACAAGCTCAACGGTTACAATATCGTCCTGGACACCTGCAGCGGCTCGGTGCATCTGGTGGACGACGTGGCCTACGACATCATCGCCATGTATCCCCAGCACACCCCGGAGGAGATCTGCCGGAGCGTGGGGGAAAAATATGCCGGCCGGCCGGATGTGACGGAAGAGGAGATCCGAAAGTGCATTGCCGCCGTGGAGGAGCTGAAGGCCCGGCATAAGCTCTTTACCCCCGATACCTATGAACCCCTGGCCGGGGCGTATAAGAACGGGAGCACGGTCATAAAAGCCCTGTGCCTGCATGTGGCCCATACCTGCAACCTGAACTGCAGCTACTGCTTTGCCAGCCAGGGGAAGTACCACGGCCAGCGGGCCCTCATGACCCCGGAGGTGGGACGGCAGGCACTGGATTTCCTGGTGGCCCATTCCGGGTCCCGCCGGAACCTGGAGGTGGACTTTTTCGGCGGGGAGCCGCTGATGAACTGGCCGGTGGTGAAGGAACTGGTGGCCTACGCCCGGTCCCTGGAGGCGGCCCATCATAAAAACTTCCGGTTTACCCTTACTACCAACGGCGTCCTGCTGGACGACGAGGTGACGGAGTTTTGCAACCGGGAGATGCACAACGTGGTGCTGTCCCTGGACGGGCGGCGGGAGGTCCACGACCGGTTCCGGAAGGATTACGCCGGCCGGGGCAGCTACGACACGGTGGTACCCCGGTTCCAGCGCTTTGTGGAAAAACGGGGGGACAAGAGCTATTATATCCGGGGTACCTATACCCATTACAACACGGACTTCACCCAGGACATCTTCCATATGGCGGACCTGGGGTTTCGGGAGCTGAGCATGGAGCCGGTGGTCTGTTCCCCGGAGGATCCCTGCGCCCTGACGCAGGAGGACCTGCCGGTTCTCTTCCGGCAGTACGAGATCCTGGCCGAGGAGATGCTCCGGCGCCACCGGCAGGGACGGCCGTTTACCTTTTACCATTACATGCTGGACCTGCGGCACGGCCCGTGCATCTATAAGCGCATCGCCGGCTGTGGCAGCGGCACGGAGTACATGGCGGTGACCCCCTGGGGGGAGCTGTACCCCTGCCACCAGTTCGTGGGGGATGAGCGGTATTCACTGGGCAATGTCTGGGAGGGAGTGACCCGGCCTCAGGTACAGGAGGAGTTCCGGGCCTGCAACGCCTATACCCGGCCGGAGTGCGGGGACTGCTGGGCCCGGCTGTACTGTTCCGGCGGCTGCGCCGCCAACAGCTACCACGCCTCCGGCTCCGTCCAGGGCGTATACCGCTATGGCTGCGAGCTGTTCAAGAAACGTATGGAGTGCGCCATTATGCTCCAGGCGGCTTTGAGCCAGGAAGAGACTCCATGACCGGGCCCATCTGCCGGTTCGCAGCCCAGTACGCCGCCAGCGGCCCGGCCCGGCTGCATATGCCCGGGCACAAGGGAAAGGGGCCTTTGGGCTGCGAGGCCCTGGACATCACCGAGATTGCCGGGGCGGACGACCTGTCCTGCCCGGAGGGGATCATCCGGGACAGCGAGGCATCTGCCTCCGCCCTGTTCGGCAGCCGGCGGACTTTTTACAGCACCGGGGGAAGCTCCCAATGCCTCAAGGCCATGGTGTATTTGGCGCTGCTCTGCCGCCCGGCGGGGACCGCGCCGGAGATCCTGGCGGGGCGGAACGCCCATAAGTCCTTCCTTTACGCCTGCGCCCTGCTGGACGTGCGGCCCCAGTGGCTCATGCCGGACGGACACAGCCCCTACTGTGCCTGCCCGGTGACGGCGCCGGAGCTGGAGAGCGCCTTGGACCGCCGCCAGCGGCCTCCGGCGGCGGTGTTCATCACCAGCCCCGACTATCTGGGCGGGGAGGCGGACGTGGCCGCCCTGGCCGGCGTGTGTCAGGCCAGAGGGATACCCCTGCTGGTGGACAATGCCCACGGGGCGTATTTGCGGTTCCTGCAGCCCTCCCGGCATCCTCTGGACCTGGGAGCCAGCCTGTGCTGTGACTCGGCCCACAAGACGCTGCCGGTACTCACTGGGGGCGCGTACCTCCATCTGGGACAAGCCGCTCCGCCGGGAGCAGAGGCCCTGGCCCGGCAGGCCCTGGACATGTTCGGCAGTTCCAGCCCGTCCTATCTGATCCTGCAGTCCCTGGACGCCTGCAACGAGGTCCTGGCGGGCTCCTGGCCCCGGCGGCTGAGGGAGACCGCTGCCCGGGTAGAGGGGCTGAAGGCCCGATTGGCGTCGAAGGGAGTGCCTATCCGGCCTGGGGAACCCATGAAGCTGGTGGTGGATGCCGCCGCCGGTGGCGCGCTGGGCGGCGTCCTGGCGGATCGCCTGCGCCGGCGGGGGGTGGAACCGGAGTACGCCGATGAGGATTTCCTGGTTCTCATGTTCTCCCCGGATTCGGAGGAGCGGGACCTGGAGCGGGTGGAGCAGGCGCTGGAAGGGTTTGCGCCCGGCCCGGCCCGGCCGGCTCTGGGGCTGCCCCCGCCGGGGGAAACGGTACTCACGCCCAGGCAGGCTCTGCTCTCCCCCTGGGAGTTCGTCCCTCTGGATAAGGCCGCCGGGCGCATTTGCGCGGCAGCGGCAGTGGCCTGCCCGCCCGCAGTACCTATCGCCGTGACAGGGGAACGGTTCACCCCGGCCGCCCTGGAGGCAATGGCCAGGCTGGGGCTCCGGGAGGCCGCCGTGGTGCGGGAGCCGTAGGGGCATTTGAAACAAAAACGGGCAGGAGAAGAGCGTGTGCTCTTCCCCTGCCCGTTTCGCGGAACGCGGGTGCCTGCCGCTTTCCCAGAAGGTTTGGCAGAAGGGCGGTCCCATGACGCAAGCCAGCGCCTTTTTCCCAGGCCCTGCCGCCGGGAGAGGGGGATTAGCCGGCTGCCGGGCGGTCCGCCCTCCCTGCTGCGCCAGGCCGCCCCGTCAGATGGCTATATCCGGTAGGGCGTGTACCAGTCCTTTATGGGGTCGTCCACCGGCACGATGGCCGGCGTCCGGACGGGCGGGTGCGCAGGGGGATTGCGCAGAGGTACCCGCTCATCGTAGACCACCAGGGTGTCGCAGATCCGGTCGTGAAGGGCCCGGTGCCGGTCGCTGTCCGCCGCCAGCAGGTAACCGATGCCCAACAGGCTGCTGAGGTATCGGCCTACGGTCTCCCGGTACAGGACGGTGAAAAATCCCGGCGTGGCGCCGTTTTCCCCAATGACCCGCAGGCGCATGGCCCGCTTGCCCAAGGTGCTCCCGGTGCTGGCGGTGAGGCCTGTGAAATATGTTACCGTTATCAGCCAGAAGAGGATTGCTTTGCCGTTAAACATAAACAGCAGCGGCCGGTTGAGGATCCCGTCCGTGGCCAGGTTTACCAGCAGCGTGATGATGCTCAGGGGCAGAAACGCGGCGGCCAGGATCAGGCTGTCCAGAAGAAAGGCGGCGGCCCGGGGCCAGAAGCCCGCCGTAACCGGGGTCTTATCCATTTCCGGCATACGCCATCACCACCATTCCGCTGTGCTCATCCATGAACTCCTGCCATACCTGGGAGTCCGACTGGGGGATATGGGAGGAGAACAAGTCCAGCAGGTTTATCAATGAGCTCTCGGGAGCGCTTACGGTGTAAAGAATCACGGTATCTCCCAGCTCCTCCAGGACCTGGGCCTGATAGTCGCCGTAACGTCCGATGCCGTCCACAAACCCGGCTTCCAGCGCCTGGACGGCCACCATCTCCCGTCCGTCGTCCCGCTGCTGCACCTCTTCCGGGGTCATGTCCCGGCCGGCGGATACCACCTCCAGAAATTGTTGGTAGTATACGTCCACAATGGACTGGTAAATGTCCCGCTGCTCCTGGGTCCACTCCGCCCCCGGCAGGCCGATGCCTTTGTTTTCGCTGCTGCGGAAAACAACCTGCTCCACGCCCAGTTTTTCCAACAGCCCCGCAAAGTTGTAAGTGCTGATATACACCCCGATGTTCACGCACAGGCTGTTCCGGTTGGCCCAGATTTGGTCGGCGGCCATGGCTACGTAATACCCGCCGGAGCAGGCCGTGTCCCCGAAATAGCAGTAGATCGGCCGACCGGTCTGTTCTTTGTAGTCCATCAGCTCCAGATACAGCTCATCGGCGGCATTGATGGTGCCGCCGGGGGAGTTTATGTATAGGAGAATCCCCACGTTGTCAGGGTCGGCTGCCAGCTGGCGGATGTTGTCCAGGGTAAATTCGTGGCTGTACCCGCCGGGCATGCCCAGGGAGGCGCTGTCGGCGGCAATGGTGCCTTCCACAGAGATCTGGGCCAAGAAAGGTACGGCGGGGAACGAGGATTGCTCCTCCTGCTGAAAGAGGGACAGGGTTTCCGCAGTGACGTCCTGGATGCGGGCCGCGCCGCGCACCGCCGCATATCCGGTGGCGGCAAACACAGCCGCCGCAACGATAAACCAGAGAAAGCGTTTCGTTTTCATGAGATCCTTCCTTTCCGGCAGTTCTGAGATAATTTCATATTATCCGTTCAAATCACATCCTGTCAAGAGAGGAAAAACGCGGCGCCGGCCTGCCCGGGAAAGGGCAGGCCGGCGCCGCGGCCATGGGCCGAACCAGCTTACTTCAGACCGTACTTCTTGTTGAACTTCTCCACGCGGCCGCTGGTATCCACCAGCTTCTGCTTGCCGGTGTAGAAGGGGTGGCACTTGGAGCAGATTTCCACCGTGATGTTCTTCTTGGTGGAACCGGTCTCAATGACCTCACCACAGGCGCAGCGGATAGTGGTCTTATGGTATTCGGGATGGATACCTTCCTTCATGTTCATTCACCTCACACAGAGCTGCCCTGAGACCGGAAACTCCGGGGATACAAGGCGCAAATCGCATTATACCAAAGAAAAACCGGGATAGCAAGCATTATTTTACTGGAAGTGGGACAGAAACCGCCCGGTTTTCCCACAGAAAATACAAAATGCACTCCCGCACCGGCTTGCCCAGCACCCGTTCCATAGCGGTGGCGTAGGTGCGTACCTGGCCGGCATAGTACGCCGCCCGGGCCTCCAGGGCCGGGCCGGAGACCCGGTCGGTTTTGTAATCGATCACAGTGAGGGCGCCGCCCTCCCGGATACAGCAGTCCACCACGCCCTGGAGCAGGATCTCCTCTCCCGGCGGCACGGAAAACCAGTTCTCCGCCGGCACCAGCAGGGAAAAGCGCAGTTCCCGCCACACCTGGGAGGCTTGGAGGATACGCCGTCCGGTAGGGGAGAGGAAGAAATCCAGAATCACCTGAGGGTCGGCCGCCTGGGCTTGGGCGGGGGTAAGGTGTCCCTGAGCCAGAAGGCGGCGTATTTCCCCGGCGATCTCCTCCCGGGACCCGGTGCGGGCCAGGTCCAGGCGCTGGAGCACCCGATGGACAGCCACACCCCGTTCCGCGGCAGCCAGGGGAACGTCTCCGGAGGCCAGGACTGGCCGCCGGGAGGGACGGGCCGGGATAACGGAGCCGGGAAGGGGAGTTCCATCCGGATCGGCGGGCCAGGGCCCGTCCAAAGCCGACGCTGTGAGCTTGGAGGGCAGCTCTGCCGCCTGCCCGTGGGGATACATCCAATCCAGCCGGTCCCGCAGCTTTGCCAGAGCGGAGGCCGGGACGGGCGCGGCCGCCTCCGCCTTTCCGGAGGGAAACGCCGCTGCCCCAGCGGCCGCCTGCAGGTCGGAAGTTGGGCACAGGGTCAGGCGCAGGGGGCTGTCCGGCAGCAGCGCCGCCCGGGCCAGCCAGTGAGCGGGACTGGGATCTCCCGCTAAGAGCACATAGGGAATGGGAGAGCACAGCCCCTCCCGCAGGCGGGACAGCTGCTTTTCCCCGTCCGGCCACAGGGCGGTGACGCACAGCCGGTCCCGGGCCCGGGTCATGGCTACGTACAGGACCCTCATCTCCTCAGAGAGCATTTCCCGCTCCAGACGGGCTTTCACCGCCTGCCATGCCATGGAGGGGTATTCCACGCCCCGCCGGGTGTCCGTAATTTTAGCGCCCAGCCCCATCTCCGGGTGGAGCAGCACGTTCCGGCGCAGGTCGCTGCGGTTGAACCGGCGGCCTGTGCCAGCCAAAAAGACCACGGGAAACTCCAGCCCTTTGGACCGGTGGATGCTCATGATCTCCACCGCCCCGGCCCGCTCCACGCTGCCTGTGCGGGGCTCCTCCCCCCGGGCTTCCAGCCGGCGCATCCAGCCCAGAAACCCAAACAGCCCCCGGTATCCGTCCAGCTCAAATTGCCGGGCATAGTCCATCAGCTGCTGCACATTCTCCCGCCGGGCCGCACCGTCGGGCATGGCGCTCAGCAGGGCGAATAAGTCTGTCCGGGCGCAGGCGGCGCCCAGCAGCTCTTCCACCGTCAGATCCGGTGCCAGAGCCCGGTACTCCTCCAGCTCCCGCAGGAAATCCCGGCAGCGGGGCAGTTTCCCGGCGGCCCGGGTGAGAGCGGACCAGAAACTCCCCGTCTGGTCGAAGGTCCGTATCTCCGACAGCTCGTCCGGAGTAAACCCGTACAGGGGAGAGCGGAGAACGGCGATCAGGGGCACGTCCTGCCGGGGATTGTCAATCACCGCCAGCAGGGATAACAGCACCGTAACCTCCAGGGAGCGGAAGAAGCCACCGCCCTGCTGGGCCACGGAGGGGATTCCCTCCGCCGCCAGAGCCGCCCGAAACCGGCCGGCAGCGGATTTGTAGGATCGCAGGAGGATGGCAAAATCCCCGTATTCCGCCGGCCGGGTGCCCGCCTCCTGGGTGACGGGAAACCCCTCCTCCACCATCTGCCGGATCTGCCGGGCCACCAGTACCGCCTCCAGGGCGATCCGGTCCGGTCGCTGGGATTCCTCCTCCGCTGCTCCCTCGTTCTCTCCGCCGTCCCCGGCCAGGGAGAGGATACACAGCTCTGAGGGCGCTCCGCCCTCGGCGGGATATTCCCGCCCCGGACGCAGGGCGGCGCTGTCGTCGTAGTCCAGCTCCCCCAGGTTCCGGGACATGATGTTTCGGAACACGTGGTTGACCCCGTCCACCACACAGGGCCGGGACCGGAAATTCTCCTGCAGCAGGATGCGGCCGGGGACGCCGGGAGGCGTATCCTCCGTCACGGAAGGATAGGCCCGGTACCGGGCCAGAAACAGCCCGGGATCAGCCAGCCGGAACCGGTAGATGGACTGCTTTACGTCTCCTACCATAAACAGCTTCCGGCCGCCGCCGGACAGCAGGGTGAACAGCCGGTCCTGGCATGCGTTCACGTCCTGGTATTCGTCCACCAGAACCTCCCGGTACCGGGCGGAGAGGGTGGCGGCCAGGCCGGTCCCCTCGTCCTCCAGCAGACGCAGTACCAGGTGCTCCTGGTCGGAGAAATCTACCACGGACTGACGGCGCTTTTCCCGGGCGTAGGCCCGGTCCAGGGAGGCGGTTAGGTCCAGCAGAGCCTCCATAGCCGGGCGGGTACTCTCCTGCTCGGCCAGCAGCGGGGCGGAGAGGCAGCCGAAGATCTGGCCCAGGCGCTCTCCCAGGGCCTGACATTCCTTCCGGGCGAGTTTGATGCTATCGGCCAGGGGGTCCTCCCCGCGGTAGGGACGCAGGCGGGGGAAGGAAAGGATGCAGTGGGCGCTGGCGGTGTCCCAGCCCCGCCCCGCGGCAGCCTGGAAGGCGCGAAGGCCCTCCGCCGTGGCCGCCAGGCTCTCCCCATAGGCGGCCAAAAGGGGTTCCCGCCCGGGAGCGGCCATGTCCCCCAGCAGAGCCTCCAGACGGCGGGCCCAGTAATCTGCCTGATCCCCGTACAGATCCAGCAGATACCGGCCCCAGACAGTGTCCCCCGCGTCCCCGGTGGCGGGAGCGGTCATGTCCCGTTTGCGTTCGTCGATCCAGGCCAGGGGATCCGGGTGGCTCTGTACGGCCTCGTGCAGCCGGAGCACCAGCTCCGCCAGCCGCCGGTCGTCCCGCCCCGCCCCCACGGTGTCTACCAGGGCCCGGAGCCCCGGCCGGGATTCCAGATCCACGTACAGTTCCTCCAGCAGCCGGTCCAGTACGCCCTGACGCAGAAGCTGGGCCCGGTCGGCTTCCAGCACGCGGAAATCCGGGGCGATCCCCGCCAGATGGGCGTTCTCCCGCAGAAACCGGCCGCACAGGCTGTCTATGGTACCGATGCTGGCCCGGCAGCACAGCTCCGTCTGCCGGCGCAGGCGGCGGTTGGCCGGATCCATGGCTATGCGCCGGTTCAGCTCGGATAGGATCCGGCTGCGCAGCTCTCCCGCAGCGGCCCGAGTGTAGGTGATCACCAGAAATTCGTCAATATTGGCCCCTTCCTCCACATAGCGCATCAGCCGTTCCACCAGCACCCGTGTCTTGCCGCTGCCGGCGGCGGCGGATACCAGCCGGGCTCCCCCCCGGCTGGAGGCAGCCTGTTCCTGAAACGCTGTCAGCGGCATGCCTCATCCTCCCTTTCCTCCGGCCGTCCTCCGGCTTCCAGCTTTTCCCAAAATTCCGGCGCTTTCAGCCGCGTCCGGTACCGCCAGCCGTCCGTTTTCTCGTCAAAGCGGCAGGCGTCGTAATAGTCGCAGTATAGACAGGTGTTCTCGCTCTCGCTGTGAAACCATGGGTCGGCCGCAATGCTCCCCCGGCGCAGCTCCCCCGCCATCCGGGTGAGAATGCCGTCTACGTGCCGGGACAGCTCTGCCAGCTGCTGGGCGGTGGCCAGGGCATCCCCGGCGTACTCCCCCGCCCGGTTCAGCCGTACCGGCAGGTACCGCAGTTCCGGGCCGTGCTCCATGGCCTCCAGAACCGCGCTGTCCTGGAGCAGGAGCCCGCTCCGGCGGGCCTGGGCCGCTTTCTTCTTTACGATCTCCTCGTCTGAGAGCCGCTCCTGTGCCGGGAGCAGAACGTCCCGTGCCGGTACGTACAGAATACCCGCCGGGATCACTGTCCGGCCATAGTGGGCTGTGCCGTTCTTCTCCAGAGCAAACAGGTACAGCAGCATCTGCAGCCCCATGCCGTACCACACGTCCGTCAGGGAGAAGGATTTCTTCCCCGACTTGTAGTCCACCACCCGCAGGTACAGCTTTCCGTCGTGCTCCCAGCCGTCCACCCGATCGGCTACGCCGGTGAGTATCAGCGATTCCTCCCCCCGGCCCAGAGACACCGGGGGAATATCCGCCGCGTCGGAGAAGTTCAGCTCAAAGTCCAGCGGCCGGAAATCCGACCGGCGCAGCTCCCCGGCGGTGTCCAGGACGATCCGCCGTGCGCTTTCCGTCAAGCGCCGGAACAAGTAAATGAACCGGGGGCTCTTCTCCCGGAAATCCTCCAGTTCCGTGTGGACATACTGGGCCACGTACTGGTCCGTCAGGGCCGATATCCGCTCATCCCCCACCTGGGCAAAGCCCCCTTCGGCCGCCACGTCCCGGGCCACCCGTTCCAGCAGGAAGTGCAGGAACGTGCCCAGCTCCGGCGGGTCGAATCCGGCGGGCTGGCGGGGCTTGGCCTTCAGGCCGTAGCGCAGGAAGTATTGGAACCGGCAGGAGGCAAAGGTGTCGCAGCGGGAGGCCGTGAGCCACAGCCGATCCCCATACAGGTTCCGGACGGCCTCCCGGCCCAGGCGGCCGCGGGCAAAAACCGCAGCGGCGCGCAGCTGCTCCAGCCGGCCAAGCCGGTCCGGGTCCTCTGCGCAGTAAGCCGCCGCCGCCGGGTCTCCGGCACAGGCTAATTCCATTGCCCCGCCGGCAGCCCAGCTCCGGGCCTCCCCCAGGTCCCCAGCGCTCTCCGTCAGGGAAAACAGCCGGGCTACCCGTTCCATGACGAAGGACGGACGGGTTTCACTTCCGTCCCCGGCGTATGCCGGCCGGCTCATATACAGGCTGTCCGAGGGCAGCGTCAGGACGTTGTAGATCAGGTTGAACTCCCGGTCGAGAATGTCGTCCCCTCCTGGCAGATCCAGCTCCAGCTCCCGCAGCCGGTCCCGTTCCGGGTCCGTGAACACGCCCCCGTCCGTCCCGGCCCGAGGCAGACGGTCGTCTGACGTTCCCAGGATCAGCAGATGCCGTATGTTCCGCCGCCGCATCCGGTCAAAGTCTCCGGCCGTGACCCGGTCCAGAGCCACGGGAATGGTGCCCACGTCGTACTGGGTGAGCATCAGGGAAAACAGCCGGGCAAAGGTGCCCTGGTCCATGGGCATATCACCCAGTACCTGGTGACACTGCTCCAGTGCCGAGACCATCAGGTCCCAGAGCTGGCGGTACTCCGCCGCGGCCTGGTCCCGGCCCGCCGCTGTTAGGGTGTCAGCCCGTTCCTCCAGCCGGGCGGCCAGCTGGATGTCCTCCCAGAAATCTGCCAGGGCCTGGCATTGACCGGCGGCGGTGGCGGCCTGCCGGCCCTGCCGCTCCAGCCGGGCCAGGGGAGCGGCCACTGTCCGGCGCAGGGCATCCACCCGGCGCAGGATCTCGTCGCTGTCCGGGGACGGCTTGCCGCCGTATCCGTCCGGGTGTTGCTGCCAGGGAGCCTCCCGGGTCCAGGCACTGCCCCGGAGCGACCAGAGCAGCACATAGTTTTCCAATTCATCCCGATCCTCCGGTGCTATGCCCGCCAGACCCGTTTTCAAATAAGTGAACATGCTCTCATAGCTCCAGCCGCCGGTTATAATCTCAAAAGCGGCGCTGGTGAGAAGGGGGAGAGGATGGGAGAGAATGGAACGGCGGGCGCTGGCGTACAGGGGGATGCCATAGCGCTGGAACGCCGCTTCCAGGGCGCCCCGGTATTCGTCAAACCCCCGGATCGCCACGGCGATGTCCCGCCAGCGGCAGCCGGTTTCCTGGACCAGGCGCCGGATCTCCGCCGCCGCCAGCTCGCACTCTGCCGAGGCGGAGTGGGCGGTGCGCAGGCACACCGCACCCTCCGCCGGATAAGTCTCCTCCGTCCAGCCGAAGAGGTTCTGCTCCAAAAACCCCATGGGCGTGCCGTTCCGGCGGGAGGGAACCGTCAGGACCCGCACCCCGATCCCATCCCGCAGAGCCTCGTCCCGGAGGGAACAGGCCGTGCGCCGGGAGAGGGAGAAGATCTCGCTGCCGTCCTGCAGATTATCGCAGCCCAGGCACACGGTCACATCCCGGGCGGCCAGCCACAGCTCCCGGAGGACCCGGCGTTCCTGGGCGGTAAAATCCGTAAACCCGTCCACGTAAACCTGTGCTCCCTGCAGAAAAGAGCAGCGGGGCACGTCTTGGGCTAGGATATCCATGCGGGAAGCGGGGTCGGTCCCGGACCGGGCTTCCAGGGCGTCCATGGCCTCCTGGATCAGCGCCAGATCCCTCAGCTTGGCTCCCAGGACGGCGCCGGCACGGCTGGCTGCCCGGCGCAGATCCTCCGGGACGGCCCGGCTGCCCCGGAGCTCGTCCAGGGCCGTTAAAAGCTGTCCCATGCTCTCCGGCTGGCGGCGGGCCGGGCCATAGACCTCCAGGCTCCCGCCCACCTGGTCCAGGGCCAGGGCCAGCCGGAGAAGCCGTCCTCCGGCGTCCACATATTCCCGGGCGCTCCCTCCGGCCTCCTCCGCCGCCCGGGCGGCCAGCCGGGTGAAGGAAAGCACCTCCGCGTACAGGGACAGGGTGTCGCCGCACTGCCGGGCCAGCTCCCGCTCGGCCTCATGGCTGTACTGCTCGGGTACAATGAGAATGCTCGCCCCCTGCCGGGCCTCTACCCGGCTGCGGATCTCTCCCATGATCTGGCCGGTTTTGCCCGTGCCCGCCCGGCCCAGGATCAGCCGCAGCATGCGCCTCGCCCCTTTCCTCAAACAGTCCGACTTCCCGCGCCACACCGGGTCAGGGGAGCCTCCAGCCCCTATTATAACAAGCCGCGCCCTCCGTGACAAGAAAGTCGCCAGGAGGGAAAAATGCGCCTGCGGCTTGTTATTCCGTCTAGGGCGTGGTACAATACCAGGCATATCGGCTTTCCGCGGCAGCCGGCCGCGGGGGAAAGGAAGACGGAAATGAACGCAACGGAAAAAACCATGGAGAAAATCGTCAATCTCTGCAAGGGCCGGGGCTACGTATACCCCTCCTCGGAGATCTATGGCGGCCTGTCAAACAGCTGGGATTTCGGTCCTCTGGGCGTGGAACTGAAAAACAACGTCAAAAAAGCCTGGTGGAAGAAATTCGTGCAGGAGAACCCCTATAACGTGGGGCTGGATTCCGCTATCCTGATGAACAGCCAGGTGTGGGTGGCCTCCGGCCATGTGGTGAACTTTAACGACCCCCTCATCGACTGCAAAAGCTGCAAGATGCGCCACCGGGCCGACAAGCTCATCGAGGACTGGCTGGCGGAGAACCCGATAGAGGGCGTGGTGGTGGAGGCCATGACCAATCAGGAGATGGTGGATTTTATCGCCGACCACAAAATCCCCTGCCCCGGCTGCGGCAAATGCGATTTTACGGGTATCCGGAAGTTTAACCTCATGTTCAAAACCCACATTGGCGT
>CALWYY010000185.1 GCA_944385885.1 uncultured Oscillospiraceae bacterium
TTCGGCGGTCAGGGCGTGCTGGTGGCGGGGCTGATCATTGCCAACGCCGCCATGGAGCAGGGCAAGCATGTGACCTGGTACCCCTCCTACGGTTCGGAGATGCGGGGCGGCACCGCCAACTGCAACATTAAGATCAGCGACCGGGAGATAGCCAGCCCCTACGCGAAAAAACCGGACATTCTCTTTGCCATGAACGAGGCATCTGTGGACAAGTTTGAACCCACCGTCCGTCCGGGCGGGGTAATGCTGGTCAACAGCTCCCTCACGCCGGCCGGACGGCAGTACCGGCAGGATATACGGGTGGTGCTGGTTCCGGCCACGGAGCTGGCAGTACGGCTGCACAACGAGCGCGGGGCCAACATCGTGATGTTGGGCGCCCTGGCCCAGGCTACGGGGCTGTTCGAGCCAGAATACCTTTGCCGGGCGATGGAAGCGTATTTTGCCCGGAAAGGAAAGACGTTCCCCCTGAACGCCCAGTGTTACGCCCTGGGTGTGGAAGCGGCCGGCGGCAGGGAGGGGTAGGCCATGGATTTGCAGAAACTGCTCCGCCCCCGGTCCATGGTCATCCTGGGGGCCAGCGAGAAGTACGGGCTGGGCAGCGACACCTGCCGCAACGCCCAGGCGTTCTGCCGGGACTTATCCCGGGTATACTACGTCCATCCCAAATATGACACGGTGTTCGGACGGAAATGTTACCCGGACATTGCCTCGGTCCCGGACAGCATTGACCTGCTGGTGATCTGCACCAACCAGCGCACGGTGATCCCGGCGATGGAGCAGGCGGCGGCGAAAGGCTGTGGGGCGGCGGTGGTGTATGCCAGCGGCTACTCGGAGATGCGTACGCCGGAAGGGCTCCGGCTGGAGGAGGAGCTGGCGCAGGCAGCCCAGCGGCTGGACATGGCCGTCATGGGTCCCAACTGCGGGGGATACGTGAACCTAACCGACGGGATTTGCAGTTTTGCCTTTGCCGCGCCGATGGGAGGAAAGGCCGGAGGGATCGGCTTTTTCTCCCAGAGCGGGCAGCTCTGCATCAATATGCTCAACTGCCCGGAACTACGTTTTTCCTTGGCGGTATCGGGAGGCAACTGCCGGATTGTGCAGCCGGAGGACTATCTGGAATACATGGTGGAGGACGAGGACACCCGGGTGATCGCCATGTATCTGGAGGGCGTGAAGGATCCGGCCCGGTTCACCGACTGCCTGCGCCGGGCGGCGGAAAAACGCAAGCCGGTGGTGGTGCTGAAAATGGGCCGCAGCCCCAAGGGGCGTGCCACGGCGGCATCTCACACCGGGAGCCTGGCCGGCAGCGATGGGGTATTTGACGCACTGTGCCGGAAATATGGGGTGATCCGAGTGGAGGATATGCAGGACCTGCGCAGCACAGCCGGGCTCCTGGCCACCCTGCGCCGCCTGCCGGCGGGGACGGGGTTTGCCTCAGTAAGCCTTTCCGGAGGAGAAACGGGCATTTGCGCTGACAGCGGGTATCTGGCAGGGTTGGAATACCCGGACTTTACCCCTCGGACCGTGGCGGCGCTTCGGGAGATCCTGCCTCCCTACGCGGGATTTGCCAATCCTCTGGATATGACGTCCATGCCATCCTACGACCGGGATTTGCTGGCCCGGGCCCTTGCCACGGTTATGGAGGACGAGAACGTGGACATGGGGTTTATCGGCTGGACGATCCGGGAGGACTCAACGGGGGACTTTGCCCAGAACATGATGCTGGGCATCCGGCAGGCGTATGAAAAGGTGCCGTCCAAACCGCTGGCGGTCATGTCGTTTATGGAGTTCAGCCGGAACAGGGAGCTTTTGGAAGGGTTTCAGGACGCGGGGATCCCGGTGCTGCCCTCCACACGCTATGCCATGGCGGCGTTGAAGCATCTGGCAGATTTTGTGGCATACCGGCCGGAAGACCACGCTCTGGCATCGGCCGTTCCCCGGCCGGGTCTGGGCCAGGGGAAACGCCGGATACTCAGTGAATATGACAGCCGCCGTTTGCTGCGGGATTTCGGGGTGGAACTGGACACGGGGGCGGCGGCGGCAACCCGGAGGGAGGCGGAAGAATACGCCGCCGGGATAGCCGGCCCGTTAGCCATGAAGATCATCTCGGAGGATGTGCCCCACAAAACGGACGCAGGAGGGGTCCGCCTAAACGTGCGTGGCCCGAAGGAGGCGGGGGCAGCTTTTGACGATATCTTAAAGACTGTCCGGGCCCGCTGCCCCCAGGCCCGGCTGGAAGGCATTTTAATCCAGAGAATGCTGCCGCCGGGACGGGAGTTCATTCTGGGGATCCAGAACGACCCTCAGTTCGGACCCATGGTGCTGGTGGGATTGGGCGGTGTGCTGGTAGAAGTGCTTCGGGATGCGGTGCTCTATCCCGCTCCGCTTAAGGAGGAGGAGGCGCGGGCCATGCTGGAGAGCCTGCGTTCGGCGGCGCTGTTTCGGGGCGTCCGCGGGGGGAATCCCCTGGACGTGGACGCTTTCTGCCGCCTGATTGTCCAGGTGGGAGAGTTTGCCGTGGCGCACAAGGACACTCTCTTGGAACTGGATATGAACCCGGTTTTCGTTTATGAAGCGGGCCAGGGCATAGCCGTGGCGGACGCCCTGGTGGTGCTGGAGGAATAATGGCCGCCGCGGGTAAGAGTTGGGAGGTTGCAGCATGAAAGTCGTTTTTGCAGAATCCCCGGCCAGGAAAGACCGGGATTACAGCATTGAAAAAGCCATGTGCCCGCCGGGCACCCAGTTCCAGTTTGCCATCTTTGATCCTAAGGCGGAGGACAACTCTCAGTTCTACCGGGACATTGCCGACGCGGATGTGGTCATCGACGTATACACCTATTTTGGGCGCAAGGAGATCGATGCCATGAAACACTGCAAGTGTATCTCCTTTCAGTCCAGCGGCTACAGTCTGGCGGATCTGGACTACGCGGCCCAGAAGGGGATCGCCGTGGCCTCGGTGGTGGACTACTGCAAGGAGGAAGTCTCTACCCATGCCATTGCCTTGATGCTCACACTGCAAAGGGGGATCTGGATCCACAACCGCACCATCCAGGAGAAAAAGATATGGAGCACCCAGACATTCCGGGATGTGACGCGGCTGGAGACACAGACGCTGGGGGCTATTGGCCTGGGGCGTATTGGCCAGCTCACGGCCAAAAAGGCCATGGGCTTAGGGATGAAAGTCATAGCCTATGATCCTTATCTGCCTGTGGAGGTGGCCCAGGGGATTGGGGTGGAGCTGGTGGATTTTGACACCCTTTTGCGGCAGGCGGATGTGATCACCATTCACATGAACCTTACGGATGAAAACACCGCGCTGCTGGGCCGGAAAGAATTTGAGAAGATGGAGCGCAAACCGTACATTATCAACGTTGCCCGCGGCCTGATGATTGATGAGGAGGCGCTGGTGTGGGCCTTGGACCACGGCTGCATCCGCGGGGCGGGGCTGGACGTGCTCAAGGATGAGTACCCAGATTTGGAAAACCACCCGCTGCTGGGCCGGGACAACGTGATTCTTACGCCTCACGTAGGATTTTATTCCAAGACCAGCCTGGACAAGCTCACGGAATACGCCATGGAGAACGCTCTGCTGTGCTACAACGGCCAATACGAGAAAGCCCGGGCGGTACGCAACGGGGTAGGCTTGGCGAAAGGATGACCCGCCGGGCCCCAGAACATTAAACGGCCCCCGGCGGCTGTGCCGCCGGGGGTAAACCCTTGCCGGAAGGGAACGCTATTTTCCTTGCTTTGGAAGGGCGCTTTCTCTCTTGCGATAGCGCATATCGCCGTATATAAAGAACAAAACGGCCAGGAGCAGCCAGGTCATATGGTTTCTGGCCATAAACAAGTTCTCATACAGCCCATGGAAGAGGAACAGCTCCAGGCCGAAAGCCACCGTGGCCCGATAGGCCGCCATGACCAGCCCCCAGACGGACACGGCGCGAAAGGCCAGGCGCAGGCTGTACTGCTTCCGGGGCTGGAAACAACCGGGAACCAGGGCGTAGAAAATCACCGTAACCGCCAAAGCGGGGTAGAGACCCAGCAGGAGGGAGCAGGCAAGTTTCAGCCAAACCGCGGCGACCGGCGGCAGGGACAGAAGGAAGGCGCCGGCCAGAGCCCCAGCCAGAAGGAACGCCGGCCTTTTTCCGGCCCGGCTTTCCGGGCGGGTGACGCCGGGCCAGACGGCCAGGCCTCCGGTGAGAACTGCGGCGGAGGTTAGGAATAGACCCAGGCCGGCGAGGCTCCGTCCAAGGGAGGAGCGGGAGACCGCGGCGGCCAGGCCGGCGGCGGTGAGCCCCTGAACGCCGCCGCACCGGGCGGCCAGCAGAAACCACAGGACGGCTGTTGCCACGGCCCACGCGGCGCCCAGCAGGGCTGCCGGAAGGGACGGCGCTTCAGCG
>CALWYY010000186.1 GCA_944385885.1 uncultured Oscillospiraceae bacterium
GGTCCGCCATTCAGGAATCCATCTATCAGATTACCGGCACCTCCGTAGGGTCCATGACCTTCTGGGAGAGGATCCTGTACCTGATTGCCAAATACGGTCCCTCCTACCTGGAGGGGGCCGGCAACACCTTGCTTATCGCCGTGGTCTCCACGGCCATTGGCTGCGTTATCGGCTTTGGGGTAGGCATTATACAAACCATTCCCCTGTCCCGGGACACGCCCCTGCTCAAAAGGGTGACCGTCCGGTTTTTCCAGATCCTGCTGAATATTTACGTGGAGGTGTTCCGGGGCACGCCTATGATGGTCCAGGCCATGTTCATCTACTACGGGCTGGGCCAGCTGTTCCACATTTTCCTGGATTTTATGCCGGCGGCCTTTTTCGTGGTATCCATCAACACCGGGGCCTACATGGCCGAGACCGTCCGTGGCGGCATCCTATCTGTGGACCCGGGCCAGACGGAGGGCGCCAAAGCCATCGGCATGACCCATGTGCAGACCATGCTGTACGTGATCCTGCCCCAGACCCTGCGCAACATCCTGCCCCAGATCGGCAACAACCTGATCATCAACATCAAGGACACCTGTGTCCTGTCGGTGATCAGCGTGGTGGAGCTGTTTTTCGTCCACAACGGCGTGGCGGGGGCTATGTACACCTTCTTCGAATCGTCCACTATTACCATGGTCATTTATCTGACCATGACGTTGATCTGCTCCCGGCTGCTGCGCTGGTGGGAGCGGAAGCTGGACGGGGCGGACAACTACGACCTAGCCACCACCGACACCCTGGCCTACACCACCGGCATGGCCAACTATCCGGGCAAGGGCAGTCCGTTTGACGAGCGCAATCCCGAGGGGCAGTCCCTGACGGAACGGGAGGGACATTGATATGAGCGAGAACGTGATCCTGGAAGTCCGGCACCTCTCCAAGCGCTTTGGCAGCCATGAGGTTTTGCGGGACATCGACTTTTCCGTCTCACCCGGGGACGTGACCAGCATCATCGGCGCCTCCGGCTCCGGAAAATCCACGCTGCTGCGGTGCATAAACCTTCTGGAGACGCCCAGCAGCGGAGAGATCCTCTTTCACGGCCAGAACATGGCGGGCCGGCAGGTCAACGCCGCCGCCTACCGGGCCCGGGTGGGGATGGTATTTCAGAGCTTCAACCTATTTTCCAATATGACCGTATTGCAAAACTGTATGATCGGCCAGCAGAAGGTTCTGGGCCGCAGCAAGGCGGAGGCCCGGGAGAAGGCCATGTTTTTTCTGGACAAGGTGGGCATGGCCCCCTACATCCAGGCCCGTCCCCGGCAGATCTCCGGCGGGCAGAAGCAGCGGGCGGCCATTGCCCGGGCCCTGGCCATGGAACCGGAGGTCCTGCTGTTTGACGAGCCCACCAGCGCCCTGGACCCCCAGATGGTAGGGGAGGTCCTGGAGGTCATCTCCACCCTGGCCGGGGAAGGGCTCACCATGCTCATTGTCACCCATGAGATGGCCTTTGCCCGGGACGTGTCCCGCCAGGTCGTTTTCATGCGGGAGGGCGTGGTCTGGGAATCCGGCCCGCCCCAGCAGGTGCTGGAGAATTCCCAGCGGGAGGAAACCCGGGAGTTTCTCCGGCGCTTTACCGGCCGCGGCCATTGAATCCATCCTGCCGGAAGATAGCGCGGAGGGGGAGAGGCAGCTTGTCTCTCCCCCTCCGCGCTGCCGCCCGGCCGGCCCCGGGAGGGCCCGGCCCCGCTGCGGCTCTGCTTTCCGTACGGCTCTATTTCACGCTCCCGGTCATGCGGAAATACCCGTTGTAGGAGGTTTTCATCTCCGAGACGGTGACAAAGGCATGCTCATCCAACGTCTCCAAAAGCCCGTGGAACCGGCTGAGATCCTTGGCGTCCATGCTGATGAGAAGCATGTATCGCTTCTCCCCGTCCCGGGTGGCGCACAGCTCCACGGCGGTAACCCCATAGCCCTCCTGGCGCAGCGCCTCCACAATGGACGGGTCGTGGTGGGACGTAATTACGTGGGCCTCCACCCGGCTCCGGGTGATGCGTTTGGAGATCAGGGTGCCCAGAAGGGTGCCGGTGGCGTAGCCCCCCGCATAGGCCGCCCCCACCGCCAGGCCGCTGGCGCTCTGGAGGGCTTCCCGGGCGATCACGAACCAGATGAACGTCTCGCAAAAACCCATGCCCATGGCGGCCAGGGAGTTGCCCCGCACCACGTTTACCATCCGCAGCGTACCGAAAGACACGTCCAGGATCCGGCTGAGGAACACCGCTATGCACAAAAGAAGGGTGGAGCTGGAGAAAAACGAATCCAACAGATGATCCATGGGATACGCTTCCTTTCTGTCTGAACTGGCGGGCAAGCCATCCGGGCAGCCGCCAACGCCTATTTTGCACATTTCCCTCGGATTTGCAAGAGGAATTTTCCCCTCCAACGCCCTCCGGCGGGCGCCGGTCCCAAAGGGCGCCTTTGCCGCCGGAGGGTGGCTCCGGGCGCCGGAGAAAAAAAGAGGCCGGCGGCATTTTCTGCCGCCGGCCGGGCCGTTTTTCTCCGTTTTACTCCAGATTCAGCCGCCGGGTGAGGATCCTCTGGGTCCCCAGCCACCAAACGGCGCACAGCACCAGCGCCCGCAGGATCAGCAGCCCCAAGGCCAGCGACGGCAGGGCATAGTTGGCCCACGACGCGTTGGTCAGCCAGTCTATCCAGCTCAAGGGCAGGATCTGCATGCTAAAGCTGGCCGCCCACACGTTCAGCACCGAGATGATTATGCACAGCCCGATGAAAGCCCCTACGGCCAGCACGCCCCGGCGGCGCCGGGAAAGATGTCCCAGTGCGATACTCATATAGATCCGCAGGTTCCCTTCTATAACGCTCAGCAGGCCCAGCACCACCAGCTCCACCAGCGCCGCGATGCCCCAGCGCGCCGCCTGGGGTTCCAGCTTTATGGCCCGGAGCAGGTCCCCCAAATTCACGGTCAGATTGATCCCGTTCTGGCCTATCAGCAGAATCATAATTCCCAGGATCCCCACCAGGCTTCCCGCCAGCTCCATGATCGTCGCTGTCAGCAGCCGGCTCCCGATCAGAGACGAAACACGCACCGGCAGCGTGAACATCAGATACCCCTCGCTCTTGAGCAGCCCGCTGTAAAACCGCTGGATCACAAATATCAGGGTCAGCACCCCCATAGCCACCCACAGGGCGAAGAGCACCAGGGGCAGGATGCTGGTCAGCAGCATGGCGATACGGCTGCCCGACTCGAAAAACGACGGCCGGGAAAACAGGACGGCGTTAGCCGCGGACAGGACCAGCACGGCGCACCAGATGGGCAGAAGCGTCCTGCCGCTGGACCGAAGCTCATACTTTACCAGTTTACCAAACATTGTCTTTCCCTCCCTGGCCGCCCATGCGGAATTTTTCCCGGAAGAGCGCGTCTACGCTCTTCCCTTCCCGTTCCCGGATGGCATCCACATTGTCATGGAGGATCACATGGCCCTCCTGCAGGAACACCACCTCGTCCAGCACCTGCTCCACGTCGGAGATCAGGTGGGTAGACAGCAGGACCGTACCATCCTCGTTGTAGTTGGTAAGGATCGTGCGCAGGATAAAATCCCGGGCCGCCGGATCCACCCCGGCGATGGGCTCGTCCAGAAGGTACAGCTGAGACCGGCGGCTCATAACCAGCACAAGCTGCAGCTTCTCCAGCGTGCCCTTGGACAGGGTGCGAATGCGCACGTTCTTTTTCAGTCCCAGCCTGCCGCACATCTCCTCGGCTTTATCCCGGCGGAAATCCAGGTAAAAATCCTCGAAGAAATCCAGCATATCCCCCACCTTCATCCAGTCGGCAAAATAGGGCCGGTCGGGCAGGTAGCTTACCTGGGCCTTTGTCTTGGGCCCGGGGGTCAGGCCCTGGATGGTCACCGTGCCGGAGGTAGGCTGGATCAGCCCGTTCAAGAGCTTGATCAGCGTGGTCTTGCCGGAGCCGTTGGGCCCCAGAAGCCCCACGATCCGCCCTGCGGCCAGAGTCAGGTTCACCCCGGACAGAGCCGTCACCGTCCCGTAGGACAGCCAAAGGTCTTTACACGTTACCAGTTCACTGCTCATTTTCCCCTCTCCTTCCTTCCTCCACCAGGGCCGCCGCTTCCCCGCGGCTATACCCCAGGGTTTTCATATCCGCAAAGTATTCCTCCACCCGCTCCTGGGCCAGCTGCCGGCGCATTCCCTCCAGCACCTGCACCTCCTCCGTCACGGACCGGCCTAAAGTCCGGTTGGTGATCAGCAGGCCGTCGGCCTCCAGTTGGCCAAGGGCACGCTGCATGGTGTTGGGGTTGACCCCCGCCTCCGCCGCCAGCTCCCGCACCGGTGGGAACCGCCCACCCGCGGGATAGACGCCGGTGACAATGCGCTGCCGGAGCTGCTGGGCCAGCTGCTGCCAGATGGGCCTGGAATCCCGGATCTCAAAATCCATAGCTGCCCTCCTGTTCTTGCTGTGTCATTGTATTAAGTGATTAGTACAGTAACACATGTATCCCCGGCTGTCAAGGGGATTTGAAAAAAAATTGCGGGCTCTCTTCCGATGCGCCTTGCGGCCCGTTCCGGTCCCCAGGGAGTAGGGCAAAGAGGAACCGGGAGAGGGCGGAGGCTCATGGAGCCTCCGCCCTCTCCCGGCGGTTTCCGCCGCAGGCGTTATCCTCTCACCCCAGGCGGTCGTTGGTAGCGTCCCCGCTCCCGGAGACAGGGATAGCCTCCCCCAGGAACGTGGGTTCCGGCTGGAACAGGCAGAGGAAAAAGTCCTTGTCCCGGGCCAGGACCTCCCGGAACTCCCGGTAGAGCTGGCCCCGGTACGGCTGGGGATCGGCAGCTACGCCCCAGGCTTCCAGGCCCAGGGCCTGGGCGATATACAGGGCCCGGTACAGGTGGTATTCCTGGGTCACGATCAGGACCCGCCGGGCCTGGAACACATCCCGGGCCCGATACAGGCTCTCATAGGTGGAAAACCCGGCGTGATCCATGAACACGTCCTCCGAGGGGACCCCCGCCGCCAAGGCATAGTCCTTCATGGCGTTTACCTCGTCGTATTCCTTCCGCCCGTGATCCCCGCTCATGAGGATTTTGGGGGCCGCCCCGGCTCGGTACAGGTCCAGGGCATATTCCAGCCTGTCCCGAAGCATATCGCTGGGGCTGCCGTCGGCCCGGACTCCCGCCCCCAGCACCAGGATGCACTCTGCCCCTGTCTTTGCCGCCTGCTCCGGGGTGAGGATGCGCTCCCCGGCCCGGTACCGGACCAGGCCGCTTAGAGCCAGGGCCCCCAGCCCCGCTGCCAGGGCCAGTATGAAAAACGCCCGCAGCCAGCGCCGCCGGGTCTTTCGGTTTGTCATCCATCCGCCTCCTTTGCTGTCGCCGGGCCCGGCCTGCCGCCGCGCCCCTGCCTAAGTATTTCCTCTTTTTGGACGGTTTAGAAGCCGGAAAGGTTTTCCGGCAAAACGCCCGGCGGAAACGGTGGCCTTCCGGCGGAATATATGATAGGATATCCCCGGCTGCATTCACAAAAAAGACAAAAAATCTCCGCTTCAGTGAACCGCCCGGGGCGAAGCTCCGTCTATATGGCAAAGAAGTCGGCGCGGGCAGACGGGAACAAAGTGAGACGCTATGACGAAAGAAGAATTTTCCACGCAGATTTTGGATATGAAGCGGACCCTGTACCGGGTTTCCTGCGGCATTCTGCGCAGTGAGACCGACCGGGAGGACGCCGTGCAGGAGTGCATTTGCAAGGCCTGGGAGAAGAAGGATTCTCTCAAGGACGCGGGGGCGTTCCGGGCCTGGGTGACCCGGATCCTGATTAACGAATGTTACGACATCTGCCGGCGCAACAGCCGCATCATTGTCCTGGATGAGCTTCCGGAGCGGCCAGCCCCGGAGGACCGGAGCCGGGAGGTGCGCCAGGCCATTCTGGGGTTAGACCCCCTGTACCGGCTGCCTATCTCCCTGTTTTACATAGAAGGGTTCAGCATCCGAGAGATATCTCAGATCCTCCAGGTACCGGAGGGAACGGTAAAATCCCGGCTGTTTGCCGGACGAAGCAAGCTTAAAGGCGTTCTGGGCGAGGAGGTTCTGGTGCAATGAACGACTGGGACAACATTTTTGGAGAAGTTCCCGCTTCCTTTGAGGCGCGGATTTTGGATACGCTGGCCACGCTGGAGGAGGACAAGCCCGTCCGGCGGCTGGGCCGGCGGGGCATGACCTCCCTGATCGCGGCGGCGGCGGCGATCGTGGTGCTGGGCGGCACGGCGCTGGCCACCGGCTTTTTCGGCCTGCGGGAGGTAGGGGTGGATAATCCCTATGGGGAAGTGGGCGCTGCAACGCAGCAGGCCGGATCCGAGAGCCTGCTGATCGCTCTGCAGGGCTACCCCGACAGCAGCGAGTACAAGGCCACCGCCGAGTGGATGGCGTTCCTGGCGGGCTACGACCAGGACCGGGCTCTGTTCCGGGCCGCCCAGGAGAACCCGCCGGAATTGGACGCCCGGTACGCCCTGTACAATGTCTACACCCAGGAAATGGCCGATAAGCTGGACGAGATTACCGAAAAATATGGCTTGACCCTCCACTGCCGGATGGTAACCTGCCCGGATGTGGCCAGCCTGTATGCCAGCTGCGGCGTGGACGGCTTTATCCGGGGCGACTACAAGGTCAGCGGTTTTGCCTACGACGACGGCTCCTTCCTCTTTAACGGCAGCGACGCTTCGGAGGACGGGCTTGTGCCCGCGTTCCAGTTTGGCCGTTATATGAAGGGTGTGTTTTCCGAGGTGGTCCTCAACGTAGGGGACGCGGGCCTGTACGACGCCTGGGAATATGTGACCGGGGACGGGGTCTGTGTTTACCTATATCTGGGCCCGGAGAAATGCGTCCTCATGGCGGATCTGCCGGAATCGTTTATCTCTGTAAACGTTCTGGCCGGGTCGGCAACCGCCGGCCCGGACGGGGCCCCGGTGATGACCCGGGAGAAGCTGGAGGCGTTTGCCAACACCTTTGATTTCACGGCGCTGGGCTGACGCCCGGGACCGGCCAATGGAAAACGGGAGAGAAGCTGCGCTTCTCTCCCGTTTTATATCCCGCAGGAGGCAGGGCGTCCTATACGCCGGCGCAGGCCGGCCGGCGGTAAAGTTTCTCCCGCGTCCCATAGGGCTGGGGCTCGTACCGCACGGAACTTATACGGGGCCCCGACACGCCGTAGCGTGGGTTATAGCCGAAGAGGTTTATGTACTGCTCCAGGTCGTTCTCTTCCCGTTCCATAGCCCGGAGTACCGCCAGGGTCGTTTTCACATCCTCCAGGGCCCGGTGGGCGCCCTCCACGGCCACCCCGTAGGATGCCGCCGCGTCCGTCAGCCGGTGGGGGTAGGGACGCCGGTCCCGGTATACCGTGAGCACGTCCAAAAAGCAAGCGCCCCGGAGCGCATCCGCCAGGCCCAGGCGGTAAAGGAAATAATAGAGGAAGCACAAATCAAATTGGGCGTTATAGGCCGCCACCAAAACCCGGGGACCGGATAAAGCCCGGACAAACCGTTCCGCCGCCTGGCGTTTTTCCACGCCCCGAAGGCGGATCGTTTCCTCCTCGATGCCCGTCAGCCGGGCGATCTCCGGCGGGAGCCGCCGGCCCGGGGACAGGAGGATGAGCTCATCCTCCTCCATCTCCACCGTCCCAGCCCCGTCTATCCGCAGATACCCCAGTTCGATGATCTCGTCCTCCCGGTGCCGGATACCGGTGGTCTCCGTATCCAGGACAACCAGGCGATCAAACCGGGAAAAGATCCCTTCCCCCATGGTTCCTCCCCCCTCTCCCGGCCCCGGGATGAGCCAAAGCCGCGTACAGGTTTGTTTTACCATACCACAGACCTGGGAAATTGGCAACGGGAACCGGCAGGCGCAATGCGTTGGACGGCCATCCATGCGCGAGGGCGGGAAGGAACCCGCGCGCCGTATCGAGATGGAGCGTCCTGCTGACGCCTAGTCTGTATAACAGAGACGCTGTTTCATCAGGGGGCGGGATGAAAAAAACCATATTCATATTCCTATTTGCTCTTGCCTCGGCCTGTATGCTGGGTTTGGCCAGCCGCGGCCATCGGCTCCGAACCGGAGAGGGCAAGCCGGTTTTTGCCCTGCTGGGGAAGTCCAAGAGGGGCAGGTGAGACCGGAGGCACATATCGTTTACGGCGGAGAACGGTATGAGGGGTTGCCCCGCTGGAGCCGTCCTTCTCGTGATGCGATTGAAAAAGCGGGGTAAGGGAGCCGGCGCAGGCCGGCCCTGTATTGTCTGGGCGCCGGCATACGCTTTATTTGTGTAACTTGACTAACCCAAGCCCATGGAGAGCGCGGAATAACCAAAATGTTTTTTTCGAAAAGCGCTTGCAAACCGCCGGTTCCGTGGTACAATAACAGCCGGAATTCCATGGAAATGTCAAGTAAATATCAAAACATCGGATAAAAAGGAGTAAACGACATGGCAAACCGCATTATGTTGAATGAAACCTCTTATCATGGGGCGGGGGCGATCCAGGCCATCCCCGGGGAGGTAAAGTCCCGGGGTTACCGCAAGGCGCTGGTCTGCTGCGGCCCCACGCTGCTGCGCCGCGGCGTGGTAGCCCGGGTAACGGATCTTCTGGACCGGGAGGGCCTGGCCTACGCCATTTTCTCCGACATCAAGCCCAACCCCACCATTGAGAATGTGACCGAGGGCGTCCGGGCGTTCCGGGAGCAGGGCGCCGACTACCTTATCGCCATTGGCGGCGGCTCCCCCATGGACACCGCAAAGGCCATCGGCATCATTGCGACCAACCCGGAGTTTGCGGACGTGCGGTCGCTGGAGGGTGTGGCTGACACCAAGAATCCCTGCGCGCCCATTATAGCGGTGCCTACCACCGCGGGTACGGCGGCGGAGGTCACCATCAACTATGTAATCACCGACGTGGAGAAGAAGCGGAAGTTCGTCTGCGTGGATCCCCACGACATGCCCGTACTGGCGGTGGTAGATCCGGATATGATGGACTCCATGCCGGCCTCTCTCACCGCGGCCACGGGGATGGACGCGCTGACCCACGCCATTGAGGGCTACATCACCCGGGCCGCCTGGGAGATGACGGATATGTTCCACCTGAAAGCCATCCAGCTGATCGCCCGGTCACTCCGCGACGCGGTGGCCGGAAAGCAGGCGGGCCGGGAGGGCATGGCTCTGGGCCAGTACATTGCCGGTATGGGCTTTTCCAACGTGGGCCTGGGCATCGCCCACTCCATCGCCCACACCCTGGGCGCGGTATACGACACCCCCCACGGGGTAGCTTGCGCCATGATGCTGCCCATTGTGATGGAGTACAACGCCGGCTGCACCGGGGAAAAATACCGGGAGATTGCCCGTGCCATGGGAGTTGAGGGCGTGGATGCCATGACCCAGGAGGAATACCGGGCCGCCGCGGTGGCCGCGGTGCGCCGCCTGTCCGCCGACGTGGGTATTCCTGCCAAGCTGGACGCGCTGAAGGAAGAGGACCTGCCGTTTTTGGCTGAGAGCGCCTACGCAGATGCCTGCCGGCCCGGAAACCCCAGGGACACCAGCGTGGAGGATCTGACGGCCCTGCTGCGTAAGCTCCTGTGACCCTGTCTGACGGAAGCCGCCCCCGGCTCTCGCCGGGGGCGGTTTCTTTTCGGCAGGGGCGGGTCTCCGGTGCGGCGGAGCTGGTCTCGCCTGGTGGAGGGAGGTCCTTCTCAAGCAGGGGCTTCCCGGAAAAAAAGAACCGCCGGAAGCGGCATACCGCTTCCGGCGATCTGGCAGCGGGAGAAGGATTCGAACCCTCACATACAGAGTCAGAGTCTGCTGTGCTACCCTTACACAATCCCGCTATATTCGCTACGCGCAAATGGTATTATACCTGAATCCGATAGATTGTCAAGCATTTTTTCTCACTATGGCGTACTGGACCGTTCTATGGTACAATATCCAGGAAAAAGGGGGGCTTCCCATGACGGAAAAAGCACATTCTCTCCGTGTGGCGGTGGTGGGCGGCGGGGCCGGCGGCCTGGCCGCCGCGGTAGCCGCCGCCCGGGAGGGGGCGCAGGTGACGATACTGGAAATGGCCAACCGGGTGGGAAAAAAGCTGCTGCGCACCGGCAACGGCCGCTGCAACCTCACCAACCGCCGGGTGGGCCCGGAGGGATACAACCGGCCGGGCTTCACGGCGCCGGTGCTGGCGGAGACGGACTGCGCCGGGCTGCTGGCGTTTTTCTCCTCTCTGGGCCTGTGGACCACAGCCGACGGAGAGGGGCGTGTCTATCCCCGCAGCGACACCGCTGCGTCCGTGCTGGACGTTCTGCGCCTGGCCTGCGCCCAGCTGGGGGTACAGGAGGTGTGTTCGTCGGAGGTTGCCGCCATTGAGCCGGAAGCAGGGGGATACAGCGTGCTTTTACGCAGCGGCGTACGCTATCCCGCCCATCGGGTTATCGTGGCCACGGGAGGGGGCACGAGCCTGCTGCGGCCGCTGGGCTATCCCTACATACCCTTCTCCCCGGTGCTGTGCCCCCTGCAGACGGATACCGGGCCCATCCGGGGCCTCACGGGCCTGCGGGTGCGCTGCCGGGCGCGGCTGTACGACGGGCGCCGCCCGGCGGCGGAGGGCTCGGGGGAGATTCTATTCCGGGACTTTGGCGTCAGCGGGATTCTGGCCTTAGACCTGTCCCGCCACGTCCAGCGGGGCATGACGCTGTCCCTGGACCTGATGCCGGAAACCGGCCTGCGTGCGCTGGAGGCCCGTCTGGAGGCCCAGAGCCGTCTGGGCCGGGCCCCGGAGGAGCTGCTCACCGGCATTTTCCACCGCCGGGTGGGCGAGGCCCTGTTCCGGGCCGCCGGGAGCACGGCTCCCTCCCCCGTGGCCCGGGCTATAAAGGATTTCCGCCTCACCGTCTTCGGGCCGGGAGATACGGGCAACGCCCAGGTGACCCGGGGCGGCGCGGATCCGTCGTATTTTGACCCCGCCACATTGGAGAGCCGGCGGCATCCCGGCCTCTATGCCGTGGGAGAGGCCCTGGACGTGGACGGGCGCTGCGGAGGATTCAATCTCCACTGGGCCTTTGCCTCCGGTCTGGCGGCGGGAAGGAGCGCCGCCCATGGTTGAGATCCGGGACATCCCCCTGGGGCTGGACGAGGGCCTGAAAGAGGCCTGTGCCCGGAAGCTGGGCCTGCCGCCGGAAGAGATTTTGCAGATCCGCCTTCTGCGCCGGAGTGTGGACGCCCGGCGGGGCCGGGTACGCTTTATCGCCTCCGCCGCCGTGGCTCTGAAATCCGGCGAGGATAAATACCCGCCCTATGAGCCCTGGCGTCCCCCGCTCCTCCCCCGCCGGGCCCAGCCGCCCCGGTTTCGGCCGGTGGTCTGTGGGGCCGGTCCCGCCGGGTTGTTTGCCGCCCTCACCCTGGCCCGGGCTGGCTGCGCCCCCATTTTGCTGGAGCGGGGCGGCCCGGTGGAGGAGCGCCGGGAAGCGGTGGAGCGGTTTTTGCAAACCCGCGTGCTGGATCCGGAATGCAACATCCAGTTCGGCGAAGGGGGCGCTGGAGCCTTTTCCGACGGGAAGCTCAGCTCCGGCACCCACGATCCTCGCAACGTCCAGGTGCTGCACGACCTGGTGGCCGCCGGGGCGCCGGAGGAGATCCTCTGGCAGGCCAAGCCTCACATCGGCACCGACCGGCTGCCGGCGGCCGTCCGGGGCCTGCGGGAAATGATCCTGGCCGCCGGGGGGGAGGTGCGCTTTTCCACCCGGCTTACGGATCTGCAGCTGGAGGGCGGAGCCCTCCGCAGTGTGGTCACGGAGCACGCCGGACGGCAGGAGGAGCTTCCCGCCCGCCAGCTCATCCTCTGCGCCGGACACAGCGCCCGAGACCTGTTCTCCCTTCTGTGGGCCAAAGGCGCCCGGATGGAGCAGAAGGCTTTTTCCATGGGCGTGCGCTGTGAGCACCCCCAGGCTGTCATCAACCGGGCCCAGTACGGCCTGCAGGCGGGCCATCCGGCACTGGGCGCAGCGGATTACAAGCTGTGGGTACACCTACCCTCCGGCCGGGGGGTATACACCTTCTGTATGTGTCCCGGGGGCAGCGTGGTGGCTGCCGCCAGCGAGCCGGGACACCTGGTAGTCAACGGGATGAGCCCCTTTGCCAGAGACGGGCGCAACGCCAACGCCGCCCTGCTGTGCAGCGTACAGCCGGAGGACTTCGGCTCCTCCCATCCCCTGGCCGGGGTGGAGTTCCAGCGGCACTGGGAACGGGCGGCCTTCCTGGCCGGCGGCGGGGCGTACCAGGCGCCTGCCCAGACCCTGGGGGATTTCCTGTCCGGCCGGCCCTCCGCCGGGCCGGGAGCCGTCCTTCCCACGTATCCTCTGGGGGTGCGGTGGGGAACCCTGGACGGATGCCTGCCGGACTTCGTTTTGTCCTCTCTCCGCGAGGCCATCCCCCTCCTGGGCCGGAAGCTCCGGGGCTTTGATATGCCCCAGGCTGTGCTCACCGGACCGGAGAGCCGCTCCTCCTGCCCCGTGCGGATCCTCCGGGATGAGAGCGGCCAGTCCAACCTGCGGGGGATTTTCCCCTGCGGAGAGGGGGCCGGGTACGCCGGGGGCATCCTCTCCGCCGCCGCCGACGGCATCCGCATGGCCCAGGCCCTGCTGGCCTGTCCCGAACCGTAAAAAACTGTCAAAAACCGCCGCACATATCCTGTCCCGCCCGGGCCAAAATATGTGCGGCACTTCCTTTCGTGCCGGCGGGGCGGTCTTCCGGCGGCCGCCGGGACAGACCCGCTTTCATATAGATCGCGTAGATTGCGGAGTCCGGCCCGGGAGGGGCTCCGCAATACATAGGCGGTTAAAAAAGAAGAAATTGTAAACTTTATAAAACACTTCTCCGTACGGATGACGAATACTTGACTTCCCGGAGCATTGGTGTTATTTTTTGGAAGGATTACAAAACGGGAGGTCGCAAACATGAAAAGCATTGTGGTAAATCCGGTTCACAACTTTGCCCCCGCGGAGCGGGAAAAGCCCGTAGCCACCGATAAACGCATGGTCCTTAAGACCAAATACGTAGCCATCTGCGGCAGCGACAACATGCTCTGGAACGCATATCCGGGCATGGTCCTGGGCCACGAGTTTTCCGGGTATGTGGAAGATCCGGGTCCCTTCCCCTTCCGGAAGGGCGCCAGGGTCTGCGCGGCGGAGTTCAACTCCTGCGGCCAGTGCGAATTCTGCAAGGCCGGCCAGGAGCAGCTGTGTGCCCAGATGATGGTGGACAACCCCGGCGTGTCCATGGACGGCGGGTTTGGCGAGTATGTCTCGGTACGGGGAGATTATGTACTGGAACTGCCGGACGATGTGCCCATGGAGCTGGGCGCTATTGTGGAGCCGGTGGCCGTCTCCCTCCACGGGGTACGCAACAGCGGTATCCAGCCGGGTGAGCCCGTGCTGATCTGGGGCAACGGTCCCATCGGCATTTACGCCGCCGCCTGCGCCAAGCTCACCGGCGCGTCCCACGTATATATGGTAGGGCGCAACATGGGCCGGGTCAATTTCTGCAACAAGTTTGAGTTTATCGACCAGTGCCTGAGCGTCAAGGACGAGAAGTTCCAGGAACAGCTGAAAGCCATTACCCCGGAGGGCGGCTTTGCCCGGGTGATCGACTGCCTGGGGCTGAGCGACTATGACGAGCTTCTGGGCCTGATGAAGTCCGGCGGCACGCTGGTCATGCTGGGTATGCACGCCCAGAAGGCCACGTTCACTCCCATGTCCCTCTACCTGAAGGAGCTGTCTATCCGTACGGGCCTGTACTTTACCTGGCAGGATTACAAAGACGCGTTTGCCATGATCTGCGCCAATAAAGATCTCTTCCTGAAGACCATCACCAGCCGTATCCCGCCGGAGCCGGAGGCGGTGCAGGCCATGTTCATCAAGCTGTTCGATTCCGGCAGCAACGACGAGTGCAAGGTCCTTCTGGCCTACGACGACTGAGCCCTTTTCTCGGAAAACGCCCCTGTTTCACCGGGGTTTCGGAAAAAATGAAGACGCGGGTATCTGGCTGCGGAGCCGGATACCCGCATTTTTCACGTAGGGATAGATATTTGTGGAAAAATAGTGTATACCTCTGCCCATTCGGTGAATTTCCCCATTTTGTGGTTTTCCGAAATCGGAGCACCGGCAACCCTGCTGCGGGGCGCTGTTATTTAACATGGTTAGGGAGGTATATTCGTGAAACACAAGAGGATCGTTTGCCTGCTGCTGGTCTTTGGGCTGCTGCTGGGAATCCTGACTGGCTGTGCTGCCAGCGGGACCGCGGGGTCACAGGATCCAGATCCCACCGAGTCCCAGGCTCCGGAGGCCACCGCCGAGCCGGCCGATGAACCGGAGGAGGACGCCCCCGCCGACGAGCCGGGAGAGATTGCCGCGGCCCGGGAGCTGGACCTGATCCCCGCCGGTTGGGAAGAGGATTGGAACGCGGCGGCGGATTTTCTGGCTTTTGATGAGATGCTCACCCAGCTGATTGCGTTGTGCAACGGCGAGGCGCTGTCCGTGTACCGGGAGCATGTGGATAACCAGGCCTTCCCGTCCCGGGATATGGGCCGGGATGACGCTCTGGTCATGCTGCTGCTGGCAGCGGAGCCGCTGGGCTTTACGACCTACAACGCCCGGCAATTTTCCTTCTGCACGGAAAACCTTGTGGACTATGACCAGATGCACAGCCAGCTCTCCTGGGATTACCCCTACTGCGACCCCCAGCGGGAGGTGCTGCTGTATTTTGACGCCAACTCTCCGGACGACCCGGTGGGGTCTGTGCCCAGCACGGCCATTTTCTGGATGCAGCGGCGCATGGATCTCAGCCAGCGGCTGCATTTTCTGGACTGCGACGGGGATCTGGATTTTCACCTTAACCAGCCTCTGACCCGGCAGGCCGCCGTTGCGGCCGTAGTCCGCCTGTACAATTCCGAAATGCTGGCATACGACCCCGCCGCCGGGCTGGAGCGCCAGCCGTCTCCGGAGGAGGAACAGCTGCTGGCCGACGCCCAGGCCATGAAGGAGAGTATCCTGAACAACCAGGAGCAGCTTTCCTGCCAGGGAACCGCCTACTATGTCTCCAACGCCGGAGACGACGGGAACGACGGGCTTTCCCCGGAGACGGCGTGGGCCACCTTGGACAAGGTGAACGGGGCAGCCCTCCAGCGGGGCGACGGCGTATACTTTGAGCGCGGCGGGCTCTGGCGCGGGCAGCTGTGGGCGCAGGAGGGCGTGACCTACTCCGCCTACGGCCAGGGGGATAAGCCCCGGATCTACGCCTCCCCTGAAAATGGGGCCGACCCCGAAAAGTGGACTCTGCTGGAAGGGACCGACAACATCTGGGTTTATTACACAGATATGATGGACTGCGGCACCATCGTCTTTAACGACGATGAGAGCTGGGGGCTCAAGGTGGCGCCCTCCTATATGGGCGGGTACCTCTCCACCATAAACGAGGGGGAGCCTTTCGACGTGCGAACTGAGCTGACGGAAAACCTCATGTACTTTTCCCAGGCCGACAGCATCCTCTACGACGGGGCGCCATTCCGCTACACGGTGATGGACACCTGCGACCGGGGCGAATACCCGGAGGAAGTGGTGGGCCCGCTCTACCTGCGCTGCGACGAGGGCAACCCGGGAGAGGTGTTCGACAGCATCGAATTCTCCGTGCGGCAGAACATCGTGCTCCCCGCCGACGACGCGGTGTTCCACAACCTCTGCCTGAAATACACAGGCGCCCACGGCATCTTCGGGGGCGACATGGGGTATGACGTGTCCTTCTGCGAGATTGGCTGGATCGGCGGCTCCCCCCAGTACTACCGGTACGACGACGGGAGGCCCGAGATCCTGGGCAACGGCGTGGAATGCGACGGCAGCTACGACCACTACTCGGTCACGGACTGCTACATCTACCAGTGCTACGACGCGGGCGTGTCCAACCAGGACCCCTCGGAGGCGGCGGAGATCACCGGCAGCGAGACCGCGGAGTACCGGGACGTGATCCAGCGCAACATCACCTACGCCCGGAACGTGTTCGCCTACAACGACATGCCCATCGAGATCTTCTTTACATTGGAGGACGATGCGGGGTACGGCCGGCACCGCATGGAAAACGTGCTGATCGAGGACAACTACTTCCTGTACACGGGCTACGGCTGGGCCAGCATCCGCTACAACAAGGCGCAGTACAGCTCCGCGTACTGCGGCCACAGCGCCCCCAACGCCTCTGAGAATTTCCGCATTGTGAACAACGTGTTTTACCTCAGCACCGGTCCCCTGCTCCAGACCGGCGCGCCGGAGCAGTGGCAGCCGGAGCTGGACGGAAACGTCTACGTGCAGAACGAAGGCGGTACTTTCGTCACCTGGCCCGGGGATGAGGGGTATACGGTCAGCTATCCCTATTATTACAGCGCCGGGCGGGATACGGTGACGGACGTGCTCCGAGACGTCCTGGGCGACGCCACCGGCACTCTGTTTATGAACAGCTGACCGGGGAAGGGCTGCCCAGCCTGGAATCCATAGGCAAAGAGAAACGGCATGGCTTTACGCCATGCCGTTTCTCTTTGACAGCGTATCGCCCACTCCGGCGGGGTGCCCTCCGGGACGGCCGGAAATCAAAAGGCGATGCGCTGGGCGATGTAGTCTTTGACCTGGTCCAGGGGAATACGGACCTGCTCCATGCTGTCCCGCTCCCGGACGGTGACGCAGTGATCCGCCGGTGTTTTCTCATCTCCCACGGTCTGGAAATCCACGGTGATGCAGAAGGGTGTCCCGATCTCATCCTCCCGGCGGTAGCGTTTGCCGATGGACCCGGCGTCGTCGTAGTCCACCATAAACTCTTTCTGAAGCCGATGGTACAGCTCCGCAGCGGGGCCGGCCAGCTTCTTGCTCAGGGGAAGCACCGCGCATTTGAAGGGCGCCAAGGCCGGGTGCAGGCGCAGGACCGTGCGCACGTCGTTTTTGGCCGGGTCCACCACCTCCTCGTCGTAGGCGTCGCACAGGAAGGCCAGCGTCACCCGCTCCACGCCCAGGGACGGCTCCACCACATAGGGGATGTAACGCAGGTTTTTCTCCTGGTCGTAGTAGGTCATGTCCTTGCCGGATACGGTCTGGTGCTGGGTCAGGTCATAGTTGGTGCGGTCGGCCACGCCCCACAGCTCCCCCCAGCCGAAGGGGAAGAGATACTCGAAATCCGTGGTGGCCTTGGAGTAGAAGCTCAGCTCCTCCGGCTCGTGGTCCCGCAGGCGCAGGCACTCATCCTTCATCCCCAGGCCGGTGAGCCACTGGTGGCAGTAGTTTCTCCAATACCGGAACCACTCCAGATCGGTATCCGGCTCACAGAAGAACTCCAGCTCCATCTGCTCAAACTCCCGCACCCGGAATATGAAGTTTTTGGGGGTGATCTCGTTGCGGAAGCTCTTGCCGATCTGGCAGAT
>CALWYY010000187.1 GCA_944385885.1 uncultured Oscillospiraceae bacterium
TTCATGGATTCGCCCCCCAGGTACATTTCCCCTCGGGAACAAGGCTCCATGCCGCTCAAAAGGCGCAGGAGCGTGCTCTTGCCGCTGCCGGCCGGGCCCGTCACCAGCACCAGTCCCCGGGACGGAAGAGCCAGGCTCACGCCCCGCAGAGCGTGCACCGTGCCGCGGCTCACCGGATAGTCTTTCCCTACATTCTTTAGAACCAGCATTCTCCGCCTCCCGCCGCCGGATCAGAACCGGCCTCCAGCATTTTCCTGTGTGCCCCATATTATATCTGTGTTTGGATCGTTTGTACAGTCCTGCCCGCCGTGGTCACGGGTTCCGCCCTTCCGCCGCTTTTTCCCCCATCCGCCAGCGGAGACCACAGGGCCGAAAAAACAGGCCCCGCCTGCAGCCAGGCGGGGCCTGTTTCCCTGTGCCGGCGCTCAGGCTGCGAATTCCAGCGTCACCGCCTGCACCAGCTCCATCCCCTCCAAGGCCTCCGGGGAAAAATAATCCTGCACCTGGTAGCCTCGCATCTGCGTGCCGCCGTCGTAAACCATAAGGGCCACGGGGATCTCTTGATCCAGCGAGATGGGCATATATTCGGTCAAGAACCCCACCTGCCATGCGTTGATCTCCCCCGTAAACGCGTCCCCGGCGGTGTTGTATGAAGCCGTCCCTCCGTTCTCCAGAATCAGGTTGAAGGCGACGTCGTATCCTTCCTCCAGCGTCATGGTAAAGACCCCCTTCAGGGCCATTGCAGGCCCGTCCTCCCCCAGGGACACGGCCCCGCCGCCGGTCTCTTCCCAGACCTCCCCCTTCAGGCGGTAGACATGCACCTGTACGCTCCGGGCGGCCTCCGGGGCGCGGAAGGACAGGATCTGGGACCGGCCGTCCAGCTGGAAATACTGGAGCAGCTGGCTCTCCTCCCCGGTCAGTTGGTACGGCGCCACCCCCGCCTGGGTTTCTCCCCTGCCCCAGCCGTCTCCGGCAGAGCCCAACAGCACCACCCCCGCCAGCACCCCGGCCAGTGCAACGCCGGAGATGGCTATGGTCCGCCAGCCAGGGGCTTTGCTCTCCATGATTGCCCGCAGGCGGCTCTTCAGCATCTTCTTTTCCTGGCACAGGGTGGTATATACCGCAATCCGGCGCGGTTCCCCGCCGGCCGCCACATCTATCAGCGTGTCCCCATAACCCTGTTTCCCGCCGGCGTCCAAATGGCGGATAGCCGCTTCGTCGCAGGCCAGCTCGCAGGCCCGGTCCAGCTCCCGCCGGTACAGGTAGGCCAGGGGATTGAACCAGTGGAGATACACCGCGGACGCGGCAAGCCATTTTACCAATACGTCCAGGCGGCGCAGATGGGCCAGCTCGTGCCGCAGAATATTCTCCAACTGAGCGGCGGTGTACTCCCGCTCCGGCAGGTAGATCACCGGCCGGAACAACCCCAAAAGCATGGGGGTGGCAGCCAGGCTGTTCCGGTACAGCCGGGGAAACCGCCCCCGCCGCCGGAGCTTTTGCAGCACGGCCTGCTCCTCCTCCCTGGCCGGAACCCTCCGCCGCCGGAGCTTCGCCGTATAGATAGCGTACTCCAAAAGATCCACGGCAAAACGTATCACCCCCATGGTCAGCAGCGCGGTCAGGAGAAAATCGTTCCACTGTCCCTTCATCAGCCCGATCTCCCGGAAGGTAATCTGGATCTGGTCCTGTGGTTCCAGAGACTCATAATCCATCCCGTACTCCTCCATGGCCCGTTCCTCCCGCCGCTGGGCGGTGGTCTTCACATTCTCCTCCAGCGCCTGCTGCACCGGCGCCATGGGCGCGGCAAAGGGCAACGATACCAGCGCTGAAAACGGGACCAGATACGCCGCCAGCACCAGCACCCAGAGATAGTACCAGGCGCTCCGGGTCAGGATCTTCCCCGCCAGAGGCTTCGCCGCCAGCAGGAGAAGCGTCATCACGCCCCCTGCCGCCGACATGGCCAGCAGCGTGCGCGCCAGCCGGCTCACGGTCTCCCAGGTGCTCATTTTCCTTCTCCTCCCATGGTGAAATACCTCTTGAGCTCGTCAATGTCCGCCTCCGACAGCTCCCCCCGTCGGCACAGGGCCGCCACAAAGTTCTTGGCACTGCCGTCATAGAGCTTGTCAATGAGGCTCCGTTCCTTCTCCCGCTGATACTCCCCCCGGCTGACGTTGGCGGTGTAGTATATGGCTTCCTCCTTCCGGGCCGTAAGGACACCCTTATCCACCAGACGCCGCAGCAGCGTGTGGATGGTGGATTTCTCCCAGCCCATCGTCTCCTGCAGCCTCACACGGATATCTGAAAAAGATACCGGCCCCTCCCGGCTCCAGAGGATCTCCATCACCTCCCGCTCCGCGTTGGATATCTTCTCCGCTAAATTCATCGCCTACCCTCCCGTGTTACAGTTGTCATCTATATCGATATGTTACACCTGTAGCACGAAAATGTCAACCGGAATGCGTTTCCCCCTGCGGGCTGCATCCGCCTCTTTTTTCCGTTCCGGGGTTGATTTACGGGAAAAAAGGTGTATACTGAGTCTTAACTCGGCGCGTAGCGTGCCGGGCCGCCGGTTTACCGGCCGACAACCTAACAGGGGTGCTGGGTATTCCCGGCTGAGACGGCGCCAACGGAGGCGCCGGACCCTTTAACCTGATCCGGGTAATGCCGGCGGAGGGAGTGCCTTTGGCAAACTTTTCAGCCGCACCGGGCTCCGGTGGGGCTGATTTTTTTGGGAGGTAAGAAATGAAAAGCAATAACTCTACCCGCGTCCTAGCCGAGGGGGCCGTCATGGTGGCCCTGGCCGTAGTCCTGAATTTCCTGAAAGTGGACATTTTCCCCTCCGGCGGGTCCATTAACCTGCTGTTTATTCCTCTAATGGTCTACGCCCTGCGCCGGGGCGCCGGCTGGGGGATCGGGGCCGGGTTTGTTTTCGGCACCATCAAATGCCTGATCGGCGGCGGTATCGCCTATGGCTGGCAGTCTCTGCTGTTAGACTATGCCGTGGCCTATGCCCTGGTGGGGCTGGCGGGCCTGTTCCCGAAAAAGCCTATGCTGGGCACTCTGGCCGGCACCCTGGGCTGCTTGGCCTCGGTGGTGGTCAGCGGCGTCCTGATTTGGGGGATGTACATGCCGGAAACCTTCTGGGGCCTGCCTATGACCAACGTGTGGGTCTACTCCCTTCTTTACAACGGCAGCTATGTGCTCTGCAACGGCCTGATCGCCGCGGTGGCTATCCGGATCTTGACCCGGTCTACGAAACTTCTTACCGTGGGAAAATAGTTTCCCCTCAGCCCCGGCGAAAGTCTCCGCTGGGCAGTCAGAATCCCAACCGGGAAAAGGCCGTAGGCCTTTTCCCTTTTTTTGTCTTTGCAGACGGCGTTTCCGGTGGAAAACGGAGGAAAACCGGAAAAATAGTGCCCCGCTCTCTTGCGTCTGTGGGGGTAATATGGTATAAAGTATGGAGGATTTTTTCATCTTTGGATTGCGGCCGGTTATCCGGCACAGAGAGCGAGGTATACACATTGCATCAAAAACATGGTTCCCGCGGGTTTGGGGTTCTTCGGGCCATTCTGCGGGCTTTATTGGTTATCGTATCCGGCGTGCTGATGTTCGCGGTGTTCCTTCTGGCGGTCATGGGCGTTCTGACCCACGGCCCGTCGGAGGAGGCCCGGCGGCTTTTCGTCCTGTCCACCAACGAGACCAGCGCGCTGAAATTCCTGCCCCACTGGTACCTGTCCGACGAAAAGGTGGACGCCATCCTTAACCCGCCCTCTCAGGAGAGCGAGGCTCCGTCGGAGGAGCAGGATACCTTTGTGGAGTTGCCCTATGAGGAGGGCTCCCCCCAGGCGGAGGAGGAAGCCGCCGACCCCGGGCAGGTGGTCATCACCGATCCGCCCTCCGGGGAGGACGGGGACGAGTGGTTCGAGCTGGTGGATATCAAAGGCTCCACCTTTAAGGGCAAGCTCATGATCATCCGGGATCCCTCCAAGGTCGTGGTGGGCACCCTGGACAACTACGGGGCGGCGTACCACGGCCTGTACCTCTATGAATTCATCGAAAAATACGACGCCATCGGCGGCACCAACGCCGGGGGGTTCTATGACCCCAACGGCACCGGCAACGGGGGCATCCCCGACGGCCTGGTCATGCGGGACGGCGCCATCGCCTACGGCTCCGCCGGCACGTACTACAACAACGTCATCGGCTTTGACGCCCAGGGGATCCTCCACGTGGGCAACATGACCGGCCAGGAGGCCCTGGACCTGGGGCTTATGTCGGCGGTGAGCTTCTCCCCCGGGCCCATTCTGGTGCAGGACGGCGTCCTGCAAACCGGCCTGGGCGGCGGTATCAACCCCCGCACCTGCATCGGCCAGTGCGCCGACGGCACCGTCCTTCTGATGGTGGTGGAGGGGCGTAAGCCCAGCAGCCCGGGCGCCACCTACGACGATATCGCCCAGATCATGTATGAGTACGGGGCCGTCAACGCCGCCAACCTGGACGGCGGGTCCTCCTCCCTCCTGTACTACAACGGCGAGCAGGTCACCAAGGGCTCCAATCTGGTGGGGATGCGCCAGATGTCCACCGCGATTCTGGTTCTCCAGTGAGGATGGGACAATGAACAGACATATGCAGGAGCGGCACAGCCGCTTTCGGAAAGGTTACACGATTTATTTGATCGTCCTCGGCGCCCTGTTTCTGGCGGCGCTGGTGGTGCTTTGGATCTTTCTGGCCCGGTTTCAGCACAACAAGGACCAGCAAAACGAGGAGGCCGCCCTGGAGGCAGCCCTTCTCCAGGAGCAGAAGGAGCAGGAAGAGGCCGCCCGCCGGGCTCCGCAGTTGGCTTTTGAAAGCTGGCTGGCGGGTACCGGCGCCGACTACTGGACGGAGGCCTGGTTTGCCCAAAACCCCGATAGCCTGGATTCCCGGGACGCCGTCCGGGAGGAGATGGAGCGCCTGTTCGACCCGAACGCCGTCACTTGCTGGAAAAGCGCGGATTTCACCGCCGAGGCCCCGGTGTACGTGCTGAAAAACGGGGAGGATTCCCTGGCCAAGGTGTTCCTCACCGGCAGCGGCACCAATTGGAACGTATCCAGCACGGAGTTTGCCTTTACCGGGGATAAGACCGCCTCCGTGCAGGCGGTGGACGGCAGCCGGGTGTTCTGCAACGGGGTGGAGCTGTCGGAGGAATACGCCGGCGAGGCCCAGGTAAACTTCTCCTATGAGCCCCTGGCCGATCAATTGCTTAATCCAGTGGCCTGGCGCACCTACACGGTGGAGGGGCTTCTTCTGGAGCCGGAGCTGACTGCCGAGGCCCCCGAGGGCTGCAGCATCACCCAGACCGAGGACGGCTTCTTCCTGTGCCTGGACGATGAGACCGCCCTGCCCTACCGGGACAAGGCCTTGAACTTTATCCGCGCGTACCTGTACTACTATATGATGGGCTATAACGGCACGGCGGGCAATATGTACGCGGTCCTGGCCTATCTCACCCCCGGCTCCCAGGCCTACCAGGATATCTCCGACAGCTACAACGGGGTGATCTGGAACACCGCCTACAGCAACATCGACACCAGCGACACCACCGCCGGCGGCGCCGTGGTCTGGGCGGACAACTGCTATTCCGTAGACGTGAGCTACAACGCCACCTGCACCCTCAACGGCCAGGCGGTGGAATACGGAAGCGCCACCGTCCGGGTGTACTTTTTCGACTCCGGCGACGGCTTCGGCATCACCAATTTTGAGATCATGTGATCCCGGAAAGCGATGGATTTACCCATGAACGTAACCGTGATCGTCCCCTCCCTGAACCCGGATGAGAAGCTCATGCTGGTGGTGCAGGGGCTGCTGGAGGAGGGGTTTCAGGATATACTTTTGGTAAACGACGGCAGCTCCCCGGAGCACCTGCAGCCGTTTCTGGATGCAGCCCAGCACCCGGAGGTGACGGTCCTCACCCACCCGGTAAACCGGGGCAAGGGCCGGGCCATGAAAACCGCCTTCACCTGGTGCATGGAGCACCGGCCGGGCATTGCCGGGGTAATCACTGTAGACGGGGATAACCAGCACCGGCCCAAAGATGTGCGGGCCTGCGTGGAAGCCATGGAGCGGGATCCGGCCCGCATTTGGCTGGGCGTGCGGGATTTCTCCCAGGATGACGTGCCCCTGCGCAGCCGGTTCGGCAACACCGTCACCCGGACCGTCATGCGGCTGGCCTGCGGGGTGCGCGTCACCGACACCCAGACCGGCCTGCGGGCAATCCCGGCGGCGTACCTCCCTCTGATGTGCCGCATCCAGGGGGAGCGGTACGAGTATGAGACCCAAATGCTCATTTCCCTTCGCCGGGAAAAAATCGGTATCGGCGAGGTGGTCATCGACACCGTCTATATCGATGAAAACCAGTCCAGCCATTTCAACACGTTCCGGGATTCTTGGAAAATTTACCGGATTATCCTGCGGCATGTATTTCAAACCATAGCTTCCTTTTTAAAATACTCGGCCAGTTCCGTCTTCTGCTTTATCCTGGACAACTTCCTTTTTACCCTGCTGAACCTGCATCTGCTGGCCGGGATGGCCAACATCACCCGGTACTACTGTGCCACCTACGGCGCCCGCGTGGTATCCGCTCTGGTGAATTTCTTTCTAAACCGGACCTTGGTCTTCCACAACCACGATCCCCTGCCCCACACCGCCTGGCGGTACTTTCTCTTGGTGGTGGTGCAGGGCGGGCTCTCTGCCGGCCTGGTGTACTTTTTCACCGGTCTCACCGGCACCAACGGTTTTGTGGACACCCTGATCAAAATGGGCGTAGACGCATTTCTCTTCCTGATAAGCTACCAAGCCCAGCGGCGCTGGGTGTTCCGCAAACGGCGGCGTTAAACCCCGTTATGGATATTGCCCGGCAGATACGTCTGCCGGGCAATATCCATGCCTCTCTCCCCGCCCGGGGACCACACTTTCGGGCGTTCCGCCCACGGAAAGACGGTGTATTCCATGGCAAAGCTCCGCGCCTTCCTTCGGGATAACAGCATCCTCGTTCTGGCGGCCCTGTGCGCCGCCGGCTCTATGGTTCTGGTACCGCCGGACGGGGAGTACATAGATTATGTAAACTGGCAGGTGCTGGGCATCCTGTTCTGCCTCATGGCCGCTGTGGACGGGCTGGGCCGCTGCGGGGTGTTCCGGCGCCTGTCCGGCATACTGCTGCGGCGGCTGGCCGGGCAGCGGCGGCTGGCTCTGGGCCTGGTGTGGCTTTGCTTTTTTGCCTCGGCCCTGGTAACCAACGACGTGGCTTTACTGACCTTTGTCCCTTTTACCATCGGGCTGTGGGGCACGGGACGCACCTTGGCGCCGGTGGTGGTGATGGAGACCGTGGCGGCCAATTTGGGCAGCCTTTTGACCCCCATGGGCAACCCCCAAAACCTCTTCCTATATGCCCGCTATGGGCTGGACGCCGGGGCGTTCTTTTCCGTGACCGCGCCCCTGTGGGCGGTGTGCCTGCTGTGCACCACCGTGCTGACGCTGCTGCTGGTAAGGGACGGAGCCCTTCCGGCGGAGGCGGAGGCCGCCGGTGAAGCGCCGCCGCAGCCGCCACGGCGGCTGCTTCTGCTCCACGGCCTTTTGTTTTTGGCCGGGCTCCTGGCGGTAATGAAAGCGCTGGATTGGCGGCTGGTCCTGGGGATAACGGTCCTGGCACTGCTGCTTTTGGACCGGCGGGGGTTCCGCGGCGCGGATTACGGGCTGCTGGCCAGCTTTGTGTGCTTTTTTGTGCTTGTGGGGAACCTGGCCCGTCTTCCGGCAGTCAGCGGTCTGGTCTCCCGCCTGCTGGAGGGCCGGGTTATGACCGTCTCGGCCCTTTTGAGCCAAATTATCAGCAACGTCCCCGCCGCAGCCATGCTGGCATCTTTTACGGAAGATTGGCAGGGCCTCCTTTTGGGGGTAAACATCGGCGGCTTGGGTACGCTCATTGCCTCCATGGCCAGCCTTATCTCCTACCGGCAGTACTGCCTGTCCGGCGCCCCGGGCCGGGGCCGGTATCTGGCGGTTTTCAGCGGCATAAATTTCGGCCTTCTGGCCCTTCTGCTGGCAGGCGCCGCGATCCTGCGGGGTCTGTAAGAGCCGGGCCTGCCAATCGGGCGCAAAACCGCGGTTTCCGTCGGCCACCGGGCCGTTGAGAGCGCCGGGCCCCGCCTCCCTGGAGGCGGGGCCCGGCGCTCGATCCCTGTTAGCGAAAGCCCTGGGGCGAGGGCAGCAGCGCCCGTTCCTGGAACGCCTGTTCCACCAGAAAATCAAATTGTACGCAATCCGTAGTCCGGGCAATTTTCCCGGCCAGCCGGTCCCCGCCCTCAAAGAGGCATGCCATATACCGCCAAAGTTCTTTCATCCGGCGCATACCGTTTTGCGGACCGTATTCCTCCCGGTACGCCTCCCGAAGGGCGGTGTGAAAGGCCAATAGCTCTTCTTTCTCCGGCGGGCCTCCCCCCCGGAGCTGCCGGGCCAGGGCCGGGTTGGCGGCCAGGCCCCGGCCCAGCATCAATCCACGGGCCGTTGGAAACCGTGCCTCCAGCTTCCGGCAGTCCTCCAGGGAAAACAGGTCCCCGTTGCAGCACACGGGCGCCCGGCTTTGCTCCAGCGCCAGGGCAAACGCCTCCTGGTGTACCCCGGGCCGGTACATCTCCGTCCGGGTGCGGGCGTGCACGATCAGTTCACTGAGCGGGTACCGGTTGTAGATCTCCAAAAGCCGGGAAAGCTCCCCCGGATCCCGTACGCCCAGCCGGGTCTTGACCGACACCTTCAGGGGCGTCTGCCGGAATATCTCCTCCAGCAGGGCGTCCACCCGATCCGGATGCAGCAGCAGCCCGGCGCCCTTTCCTTTGGCGAACACCGTGCCGGAGGGGCACCCCAGATTCAGGTTCACTTCCTCATATCCCATTTCCTTAAGGCCGCGGGCCGCCCACAGGAAGTCCCCGCCGCTGCGGGTGAGGATCTGGGGCACCACCGGCACGCCACGGTTGTGCTCGGCAAGCAGCTCCCCCAGCTGCCGGGGCGTGAAGAGCCGGTCCGGCGTGGGGGAAAAGAAGGGTATGTAATACCGGTCTACCCCCGGGAAAAACTGGCGGTGGAGCCGCCGGTATATGGCTGTGGTGACCCCCTCCATGGGGGCAAAGCATATTTCCATTTTTCTCTCCCCTTCCGCACCCTGTCCTTTTATGTTATACATCATTTTCCCCCCGGACGGAAGAGGCAGCCTGGCTTTCCAAAAGCGCCTGGCTATGATATACTGAATTTATTACCCGCATAAGGGGGCGTGATTGTATGAAGCGGAGAGCGGCGGCATGGCTTTTGTGCCTGTGCCTGGTAGCCGGCGCCGGCCCTTCGGTCCGGGCCGGACACGATCCTGCCGGAGAGGAGGAATATACCGCCGTATCCACACCGGCGGACCTGCTGGCCATAGCCCAGGCGCCGGATGGCCGGTACCGGCTTACCGCCAACATCGATATGACAGGGGTGGAATGGATTCCCATCCCCTTTTCCGGGACCCTGGACGGGGCCGGCTACACCATCGCCAACCTGTCCGTCCGTCAAACCGGCTCGGACACGGAGGAGACCGTGGACGGTAACGACAAACGGTATTCCACCGAGTTTGCCGGCCTGTTTTCCACCGTCACCGGGGCGGTGATCCGGGATCTGCACCTGCTGGGCGCGGACATCCAGGTGGAAACCGACGCCCATTGCTTTCTGGGCGGTCTGGCCGGGTACATCCAGGATGCGGAGATCACCGGCTGCTCCGTGGACGGATACCTGTCCCTGTACGGAGCCAACGTGATGTCCGGGGTGGGAGGCATCGCCGGGTTCGGCTCCGGCACTATCCGGGACAGCTCTGCCCGGGTAACGCTGGTGTTCCGCGATCAGAGCCAGGGGCTGCGGTGTGAGCAATTCATGGGTGGGCTTCTGGCCTGCGGCAACGGCGTGCTGGAAGGCAGCAGCGTGGATATAGACGGCTACGTCTCCTGCCGGGGATACGTGCACAACGGTGGCCTGGTGGGCATGTTTTACCAGTACGACAAGCAGGAACCCGTGGGACGCATCACCGGCTGCTCTGTAGATGGGGTCATCACCTTTTATGAGGACAATCCCGACCGGCGGGCCTACTGCGCCGCCTTCGGAGGTGAGCTTCTCACCTACCCGGCGGCTATGGAAGGCAACACCGAATCTTTTACCCGCAACGAGACCTTCGACTATACCGTCACCCTCCTGCCGGAGAGCTGCGCCCAGCCGGAATACACAGAGACGGTCGTTTTGCCCTCCTGTGCCCAGTGGGGCTATACGGCCCATACCTGCGCCGGCTGCGGCTATGTCTGGAAGGACGCCTATACGCCCCCCGCTCACGAGCCCGGGGATTGGCAGATCGTCCAGCCCGCCACGCTGGAAGAGAGCGGGCTGCGGGCCAGAGTGTGCCTGCTGTGCGGCGCGACGGTGGAGGAGGAGATCCTCCCGCCCCATGTGGCAGGCCAGTGGGAGGTGGCAGTCCAGCCCACCTATGAGGCGCCTGGCCTGCGCCAGCTGCTCTGCGTCGACTGCGGCTGGGTCCTGGAGGAGGAGGAAATTCCGGCGCTGGTGCCGGTATCGGCCTGCCGCCTGTCCCAGGAGGCGCTCTCCCTTCGCTATAAGGAGAGCGCCGGCCTCACGGTGCAGGTGGAACCGGAGGATGCCGCCGACCCGTCCGTGGTCTGGAGCTCCTCCGATCCGTCTGTGGCCACGGTGGACGCCAGCGGCACAGTGCTGGCCGTGGGGCGGGGACAGGCGGTGATTACCTGTTCCTCGGCGGACGGTTTCGCGTCCTCCTCCTGCGCCGTCTCCGTGGGATATTCCCTAGGCCAGTGGCTGATTGTAATCTTGCTGTTTGGCTGGCTCTGGTACTGATATGGAATGGAACGGTATCCCCCTCCGAGTAATACGCCGGAATCGGAAGACGGTGCAGCTTCGTTTTGACCCCCAGGGCGTCCTGGAGGTTCGCGCTCCCTGGCAGATGGGAGACGGCCCGCTCCTCCGCCTTTTGGACCGGCACGCTCTTTGGATCCGCCGCCACCATCAACAGGCCCTCCGCCGCCCAGAGCCCTCGCCGGAACAGCGTCAGGCCCTGCTGGAGCAGGCCAGGCGGGAATTACCGGAACGAGTGGCATTTTACGCCCGGCGCATGGGCGTGACGCCCCGGGCTGTGACGATCACCGGGGCACGGACCCGGTTTGGCAGCTGCAGCGGCGACAACCGCCTTAGCTTTTCGTGGCGGCTGATGCAGTACCCGCCGGAGGCTCGGGATTATGTGGTGGTTCATGAGCTGGCCCACATCCGGTACCATAACCATGGTCCCGATTTCTATGCCTTTCTGGCTTCGGTCCTGCCGGACCATCTCCAGCGCCGGAAACTTCTGCGTTCTTAAGGCGAAATCTCCCCTTCTTCCCTTGACACCAGGAAAAAAATCCGATATTTTTTTGATAGATTCCTTATAAGCTTGGCAGCGCCTTTCCGCCCGGGCCCATCGGGCGGCACGTGCGCGGGCGGCTTTTTGCCGTCTCAGCCACCGGGAGCTGCCCGCACGGGGACCGCCCTGCGGCCGGGCCCCAGATGTGTGCCATTCTTGATTGGGAGGCATGTAAACTCATGGATCTATACGATTATGCCTCGGAAATGACCGTAAAAGCTCCGGCGGGGATGATCCTTTTTCATATCGGAGAGTGTCCCCGGGTGCTGGTCCTCAACCCGGAGGGCCAGCGGATCCTGGGAATGGATGCCGCCGGGCTCAACCGGTCTCTGGCCAGCTTCATGGACGCATCGTTCCTCTCCCATCTGCGGGCTTTGCCCGCTGAGACCGACGAGCAGGTGGAGGTGCACGCTTTTCAAAACCGGTACCTGCTCTTCCGCAGCCGGAACATCGGGAACAGCCGGATCCTGTCCGTTTTTACCGATACCACCGACCAGGAAGCGGCCAGGCGGTCCGTGATTCTCAGCTCCCGGCAGGACTCCCTTACGGAGCTTTTGAACCGCCGCACTTTCCAGGAGGAGGTGGATCGGGTCATTGGGGAAAAACCCGGCCTATCGGCCTTTATCATGGTAGACCTGGATAATTTCAAGCAGGTCAACGACACCTACGGCCACCTGGTGGGGGACGATGTGCTTGTGGCCACCGCCAAAAAGCTTCGCGCCCAGTTCCGCAGCGAGGACCTGGTGGCCCGGATCGGCGGGGATGAGTTCAGCGTTTTCATGCTCAACATCCCCTCGGTGGAGTATATGGCCCGGCGGGCTGGGCAGCTGGTGGACAAGCTGCGTTACTCCTTCCGCCAGGGCGGCCGTACGGTTACCGTGTCTGTGGGCGTCTCCTTCTATCCCCGGGACGGGGAGAGTTTTCCCCAGCTATACGCCTGCGCAGACGAGGCCATGTACCGGGCCAAGCAGAATGGCCGAAACTGCTTTGCCCTCTGTCCCCAGGCGTAGCGGCCCCATCCCCGCATCCAGGAGGCGGCCTGCCCGGCAGACCGCCCCTTTTTCATGACTGGAGGTGTCCCCATGCATATACCCGCCGCCCCCACCGGTGAGCTGTCCATCCTCCCCTTCCGCCAGGCCCTGGAAACCAGCGGTCTGCGGGGAGATTTTGACGCCGACCGCTGGCTGTACGTCCCGGATTTCTATACCGAATACCGGTACATTCTGGGTACCCGCGGGGAGGACCCCCTGATCTGCATCGGCGTCAACCCCTCCACCGCCGCGCCGGACGCCTTGGACAACACCCTTAAATCGGTGCAGCGGATCGCGGATTTCAACGGCTTTGACAGCTTTATCATGTTCCACGTCTACGCCCAGCGCGCCACCCGCCCGGCGGATATGGACCGGGAGCTAAATCCCCTCCTGCACCGGGAAAACATGGCTGCCTTCGCCTACATACTCGCCTCCAGCCGGCGGCGCGCCCCCTCCGTCTGGGCCGCCTGGGGAAATATCATCCAGTCGCGCCCCTACCTGCCCGGCTGCGTAGCGGACATGATCGCTCTGGGAGAGAGCTTCGGGGCACGCTGGTACACCGCCGGGCCCCGGTCCCGGAAAGGCCACCCGCACCACCCCCTGTATTTGCGGAAGGACTCCCCTCTGGAGCCTTTCGACGTGGCCGCCTACTGCGCCGGCCTCTGACCGGCCCGCCCTCCCGCGGGCAACCGCGTCCGGCTGCCCGCTCGGCCGCCCGCGCCATTGGCTTATCTTCCGCAAAAAGCCGTATGGATTACCGGCTGCCGATGGATGGATTTTGGATATGTATGGAACGCCCGTCTGGTCTCTGTCAGAGATTCAGACGGGCTTACATTATTTTTATCGTGCGGAATACGGCCCCATAAACGATCGTTTGCCTGGAAGGGCGATGCAATTGCCGCTTGCGCAGTAATGTGCAGAAAGGTTTGCAGGATCCGCCGGGAATGGAAAAGCGGAATTTGCTGTATCCGGACGGCATGGCTCGCGTCCGAAACGCCGCCGGCTTATCCATACTGCGCCGACCCTGGTAAGGGAAAAATCAAAGCCAGCCCGTGGGCTATGAGTACAAGGCGGGACGCCGGCAGCCGTCCCGTTTCAGCGGCTTGACAAAGGAACTCAGCGGCGCAGAAGCAGGATATCTATATATCTAGGCGTCGAAAAAGGCCGAAGCCGTGTATAAATGAATATTGAATATCAACAGAGGCTGTGGTAAAACTTTGTGCTTAGTGTGGGGTACATGGCGTCAGCCGGATGGGAAATATCCTCTATACATTTCGATAGAACGGATTTCCGCCCGGAGGGGAATGCCGTGTATTTATGGCGCGCGTTGTACGAGACCGGGGAAAAGCAACGGAATTGGATAACAGCAGCATTTATTACTGTAAAGGAGATCTCATATGAACATGAGAAGGCAGTCGAATCGTTTTCTATCCGTACTGCTGAGCGTCTGTATCCTGGCGGCCATTTTGCCGGCGATAGGCACAACTGCGCTGGCCGCGGAGGATATCTTGATAGACTCTGATACCACATGGGATGCTCAAGCCATATCCGGTAATATCCAGATCGCAAACGGCGCGACGCTGACAATCAATGGCGCCGTTACCATTGAGGGTGCGGCCGCCATCTCCGGCGGCGGAAGGGTCGTCCGCGGAAACGCTAACGCATATTTTTCCATCGGAAGCGGGGCAAGCCTCTCGGTAGATGGGGTCACTGTGGATGGGAACAGCCTCTCCTCGGCGTTTTCCATGTTTGATATTAGCCTCGGAGCGCTATCTTTGAAAAACAGCACGGTGCTAAACTGTGTAAAAAACACATCGCACGGCGGTGCGGTCGAAATGAGCGGCGGGACGCTCACGATTGAAAATACCAATATACAAAACTGCTCGGCCACAACTTATGGCGGCGCCATTTTTCTAAACAATGGAGCGACCGTGACCATTAAAAGCGGAGTTTTTTCCGGGAATTGCACCACCAACACAAGCTTGTACGGCGGCGGGTTTATCTATAACAAAATGAGCACGCTAATCATCGATGGCGGTAGCTTTCTGAACAACACCTCCGCCGGCAGAGCCGGGGCTATCTATAATACGGGATTGGACGGCACAAAGACGTACATCCGCAGCGGTGTTTTTATGGGAAACACCAGCAGTTATGCTGGATATGAAGGAAGCGGCGCGGTCTTTTTCTCGTCCGATAATACGGCGGATACCGTTTTGTACATCTCCGGCAACGTCCGGTTCGGGGACGGCGTGGACCGCGGCGGGCAGGACGGTATCTTTCTTGGCACAAATTCAAGCGGCAATACGCTTCGCATAACGCAGATCAGTTCTTCCTTACAGTATCCGATCCACATCTATGTGGCCTGTGCGGAAGACCGCGTCATTGCGGGGGGTGTAAACGGTTACGCGCTCACGACATCGGACATGGTGCATCTCCAGTTCCACGATGTAGGTTCATCCGGCCAAAACTGGTATGCGCTGCTGGACAGCGAGCATAACACAGTCTACCTCTCCTCAACGGAACCATACTATATCATCTATAATGGGAACGGGGCCTCCGGCTTGGTTACGGATAATACTATTTACTCGTCCGGCCAGCAGGTCACCGTCGAATCCGCAGAGGGGCTGACATACGAGGGGCATATATTTACAGGCTGGAACACTAAGCAAGATGGCTCCGGTATCCCGTATCAGCCCGGGCAGTCGTTTGAAATAAGCGCTACCACCACGCTCTATGCACAGTGGGAGGAGGTCTATACAGTCACTCTTCCCAACGGCGACGGCTGCACCGCTTCTGCGGCAAACGGCAGCACAAACACTATTTTAACAGGCGGCAGCTATCAATTTACGCTGGAAATTTCGGATCGGTACTATAAAACCGATGCGTTCATGGTAAAGGCAAACGGCGTCGAGCTTACGCCGGACGAAAACGGGATATATACCATAGCCAATATTACCGAGAACCAGACCGTGGTGGTGACGGGCTTAGCGCTTGACAACGTGCCTCCAACAGCCGAAATCAATCTTGGCGAAAGCCAGTGGGACTCCTTCCTCCAGGACATCGCCTTCAGCCTATTTTTTAAGGACGCGCAGACGGTGGAGATTCTGTCGTCCGATGATGAGACCGGTTTAGCAAAGACGGAATATTTTGTGTCGGATATTGCCTATGGAACCACCAAGGCTCTGGAGGAAGCGGCTGGCAGGCAGTGGAAGGCCTATTCCGGCCCCTTCAGCATAGGCCTTAGCGGCAAGTACATCGTCTATGCGAAGGTCACTGACAAGGTGGGAAATGTAGGCTATGCGAGTTCAAGCGGTATTGTCCTGTATACCGATGCGCAGCAGGATACCCCGTTCGTCTCCTTTGTCAAAACGGGAACGGGGGATGTTACCGCTGAGGTAACGCTTAACGGCAACACGATTGACGCGATCGACTGTGACGGCAGCCGGCTCGCATATGAGACGCATTACACGGTAACCGGAGGCACCGTCACCTTCAAGGCGGACTGGCTGGACACTCTCCCGGCCGGGGAGCACACGCTGACCGTGTACTACAATCCCCTGGGCATGGAGTATGTCGATGCTCCCGGGAACGACGCCCCCAGTACGACTGTTATGTCCCTGCTGGTGCAGAGAACGGCCGGCAGCGTGACAATTACAAACAGCATTTCCAAGGTGTTTGACGGCAATGTAGTGCCGGACGTTGAATACGAGGCATCATCCACCGGCATCGCGTCGGTGGAGTATAAGGTGCGCGGCGCTGCGGACAGCACTTATACGGCGGAAAAGCCCTCTGCGGTCGGGCAGTATACTGTGCGTGTGACGGTGGCGGCAGACGACAATTACGATGAGGCCAGCGCGACAAAAGATTTTGCCATTACATATCTGGATGCGCCGTCCGACCCGTTTGCCCTCTCCGGCACACTGGGCAGCGGCGGTTGGTATACGGGCGATGTCACGGTTACGCCGCCCGAAGGTTACTCCCTTTCCAATTCATTGGACGGGCCATTTTCCGCCGTCCTCACGATCTGCGAAACCACAGAAAATAATACCATCTATCTCAGAAACGAGCTGGGACAGGTGACCGGCGCAATCTCCGTCGGCGACATCTACATCGACAAAGACGATCCCTTGATAACCGTAGTCGGCAATACGGCGGATTACCGGCCCAGCGATACCGTGATAATCACCGTCTCGGACTCCGCCTCCGGGGTGGCAACGGTGGAGGTGAAAAAGGACAGCGGCGGATTCGCCGATATTACCGCCTCCTATCAATACGGCTATTCTGTCACCGAGAACGGCGCCTATACCTTCCGCGTGACCGATCATGCGGGCAGAGTCGCGGAAAAGACGCTGATATACGATAAAATCGACTCAAAGCAGCCGGTTGTGACCATCGCAGCGACACACGGCGGCAAAATTTATACGCCTGATACCTGGACAAACAAGGATATCCTTCTCACGCCGGAAAATGCAGTTTCGAATTTAGGCCCTACAACCTATCAGTATCGAGTAGATGGCGGCGGGTGGCAGGAGTATACCGTCCCCATAGTCATAGACGGCAATACTGATGCCGACGGCGCAGTCTACGAGTTTAAGGCCACCAGCGCAAGCGGTACGGAAAGCGAAACTTGCTCCATTACCGTAAAGCGCGACGCCATTTTGCCGGACTGCGATATAACCATAAAGGATAGCAGCATCCGCCGGTTCTTAGGCGCCATTACATTTGGGCTGTTCTTCAACGAGGATGTGGACGTAGTCATCGAAGGCACGGATACTCTCAGCGGCGTAATGTCCGTCCAGTATTATCGCAGTACGGAAATCCTTGACGAGGAACGCCTGGCATCTCTGACCGGTTGGACGGATTACGATGACGTTATCCATGAATCAGCGGAGGGCGCTGAGAAATTCGTCTACTACGTCAAGGTCACGGACAATGCAGGAAACGCCGCTCTGTTCAGCTCGGATGGGGTGACCTTTGACCTGACGGATCCGTCTATAACGGGCGTTATAAACGGAGCAACCTACTATACCACGCAGAAGGTCATGGTGACGGACGCGCATCTGCGTACAGTTACGCTGAATGGCATACCGGAAGATCCTGAAAATTGCGAACTGACGCTGCCCGGAAACATAGATGCGGAATATACAATCACGGCAACCGACATGGCAGGCAACAGCGTCACCGTGGCCGTCACGATGAATCGTATCGCGAGCCTGGCGGATGATATCGGCAGCTTGACCACAGCCAATGTGACAACGGCGGATGAAAAAGCGGTCACAGCAGTTAAAAGCGCCGCGGCAAATTGTATTTATACCGGAAACACGACCGCAGAGGAAATGGAAGCCTTGGCCGGTATTATAAGCGCCTGTGACAGTCTCTTGCAGCAAATCGAGGAGGTCAGGGCGGATGTCAGCGGCGTGACAAACGGCGTCGGCCTCTTCGGTATGGACAGCGTAAAATCCACGGATGCGGCCGCCATTGAAGCGCTGGCCCAGCGCATCGACACTCTGCTGGCCAGTGAAAATCTGACCGAAACGGAAAGGCAGAACCTTGTAACCATCCAGAGCTCTGCAAATGATCTGCTTGAAAAGATCGCCGCGACGGAAGCTGAGCTCGCCGCGGTAAAGGATGAGATCGGCGGCTTCAGCATGGACAGCGTAAAATCTACGGATGCGGCCGCCATTGAAGCGCTGATCAAGCGCATTGACACTCTGCTGGCGGGCGGAAACCTGACTGAGGAGGAGGAGCAGGCGCTTGAGGCCACAAAAGGCGCAGCGGAACGCCTGTCTGAAAAGATCCGGGAAACGGCCGAAGCCGGTGAGACCGAAAACATCCAAGCCGCACAGGATATCACACCGGGCAATGTCATACTGGAGGACAAAGAGGACCTGGAAGCCGCCAAAGAGGATATCCAGCAGGTGCTGAAAACTTATGGCGGCAACTATACAGCCGAAGAACGGGCACGGCTTGAGGAAGCACTTGAGCAGATCGAGAGTGCGCTTGAGGTCATCCACCGTGTCGAAGAGGTGGTGGAAACCGTTGGCGTGTTGCCGGAGAACGTAAGTCCGGATGATACCAGGGCTGAGGAGCAGATCGCCGCCGCCAAGGAACAATTTGACGCATTGAGCGAATATGAAAAAGCCCTCCTGCCGGACGAAACCATCGACAGGCTCAGCGCCCTGCTGACGCAGCTTGGAGATTACCGTATCGTCAAGGGCAACGGAAGCTCCTAGGCAAAAGAAAGCGGCGGGGAACTTACATTTACCGCCAATGGCCCATACGGCAAATTCACGGGCGTCAAGATCGACGGCACAGCCTTGGATGCGGAAAATTACACGGTCGAAAGCGGCAGCACCGTACTCACCTTGAAGCTTGATTACCTATGCACACTGGCGGCAGGCCAGCACACCATTACCATTCTCTATACGGACGGGGAAGCCGCAGGCGCCTTTACCGTCGCGGAAGGTCCTGTTATCGATGGCTCTGCTTCGCTGGGACGGGGCTGTAACATCCATCTTTTCCTCTGGCTTTTGTTGCTGCTAATTTTGGCCATCATAATTTGGCGATGGATCGCCAAGCGCAGGGACAAGGAAGCCTGAATACGTCGTTATAGAAACCTCGAACGCAAAGGCGGTGACGGATGAATATCCATCACCGCCTTTGCCTCTGCCAGATTTAGGGACGAAGGAAGCGGTAAACTGATGCTGGCCGCAGACTTATCTATAAGTTACATATATTTTTCGCGACGCTTCCAAAATCATACATCGACGAGTCCCATATTCCCAGCGTCCCAGGATTGCCTGCGTCCATTATCTGCAAAGGCCCTATCAAGCGCGGAAAGCAGCGCACGGTGCAAACGCACGGCCTTCCGCTCCGATGCAAAATGATCATTCTTCATTGCCATCGACCTTACGCGCCGGTAGTTTTAGGCCCTCTGTCCCGTTTTCCCCCGCGGACGGGATATTTTTTGGGGAAAATGAATGTTGACTTGTTAACATTTGCGGTGTATCCTACCTCTGCCAGGAGGGAGCCATGGAACAAGAACGATTTGAAGATTTTGCGTCCGCCATCGCCGGACTATACCGGGATATCCAGCGGATCAAGGCCCGCTATTCCCAGCAGCTGGACGTGCGCTCGGTCCACGTGTTCTGGCTGTACCTCCTTTTGGCGCACCCTCAGGGGCTGACCGCCTCGGAGCTGGCCCGGAAGGGAAAGTCCACCCGGGCGCTGGTGTCCCGGGAGATCCAGGAGCTCACGGATCGGGGGCTTATTTGCCCGGACCGGCATACGGAGCGGCGGCGCTACGGATGGAAATTTATTCTGACACCGAAGGGGGAGGATTTAGCCCGGCGCATTGGCAGCATAGCCCTGGATATCCAAACCCAGGCGGGACAGGATATTCCCCCGGAGGATCTTGCGGTGTTTTACCGCACGCTGCATACGCTATTGACCAATTTTGACAGGCTGGCGGACAGTCTGGGAAAGGATCACCATGACGAAGGTTAGGATCATCATCGACTCGGCCAGCGACATGGCCCCGGAGGAGGCCCAGGCGCGGGGACTGGTTTTTTTGCCGCTGACCACCCGGTTTGGAGACCGGGAATATCTGGACGGCGTGACGCTCCGGCACGAGGAGTTCTACGCCATGCTGGAGTCGTCCAAGGAAGTGCCCACCACCAGCCAGCTCACCCCCTACGCCTACCGGCAGGCCTATGACCAGGCGCTCCGGGAGGGGGCGGAGGTCCTGGTCATCACCCTGTCCGGCAAGCTCTCCGGGACGGCCCAGAGCGCCCGGCTGGCGGCAGAGGAGTGCCCGGGGAAGGTATGGGTCGTGGACAGCGAAAACGTCACCGCGGGGGAGCGGATCCTCATTGATTACGCCGTCCGGCTCCGGGACCAGGGCCTCCCCGCCGGGGAGATCGCCCGGGAACTGGAGGCCGTCAAAAAACGCATCTGCCTTGTGGCCGTGGTGGACACTTTGGAGTATCTCATGCGGGGCGGGCGGCTGTCCCGCACCGCCGCGGTGGCGGGGACCGTCCTGAACATCAAGCCGGTCATCGGCATCGAGGACGGGCAGGTGGTCGTCCTGGGGAAGGCCCGGGGGGCGCGGCGCAGCGGCAACCTGCTGACGGAAACCGTCGTCAAAAAGGGCGGGATCGACTTTTCCATGCCCTTCATGCTGGTCTATTCCGGGGCCGACGACTCCCTTCTGCGGGAGTACATTGAGAGCAGCCGGTCGCTCTGGGAGGAGCACGTGCAGGAGCTGCCCATCTCCACCATCGGCAGCACCATCGGGACCCACGCGGGGCCCGGCGCGGTAGGCGTGGCCTTTTTTGCCGCCCACGCCGGTCCCGGCAAGGCCCCGAGCCCGGAGCGGTAAAGCCTCTCCGGGCCGCGTCCCCGGCGCCTCCGCGCCGGAGCGGTCCAAGCCTGGGGCCGGGCCGGCGTTGCCGGAAGAGAGGCAGGCGGCGGGGGCTGCTGCGAGATATGCCAAAAAGGGAAGGCCGCCGGCTCCTGGGAGCCGGCGGCCTTCCATGGCATTCCGGATAAGGCGCTTTTTCCCGGCGCCTCATTCCCTCTCCGGCGGCGCCGGGGCGGGCGCGGCCGGCAGCGGGCCGCCCCACAGCCGTTCCAGGCGCTCCGGAGGCGGGGCCTCCAGACACAGCCTCTGCCCGCTCACGGGATGCCGGAGGGTCAGCCGGTACGAGTGCAGGGCCGCGCCCTCTCCCGGGTCCGCCCGGCCTCCGTACAGCGCATCCCCCCACAGCGGCGCTCCCACGGAGGCGAAATGCACCCGCAGCTGGTGGGTGCGGCCGGTCACCGGCCGGGCCCACAGGGCCAGCAGCTCCCCTTTCCGGCCCAGGACCCGGTAGTCCGTCCGGGCGGGCCGGCCATCCTCCCGGACGGCCCGCCGCCGGGGTTCCCCCTCCTGCCGCCCCAGGGGCAGCAGAATGCTCCCCTCCTCCGCCGGCAGCGTCCCGCCGGCCAGGGCCAGGTACTCCCGGCGGAAGTCGTCTGTGTGCAGCATACGCCGGAGCCGGTCGTGGATATACCCGCTCTTGGCCGCCACCATCAGCCCCGTGGTATCCCTGTCCAGTCGGTTCACCGGGTGGAAGGCCCGGTCCGGGCCCCAGCGGGCCGCCAGGACGTTTTGCACGGTGCATCCCTGTCCTGACTCCGGGCCGTGCACCGCCATGTGGGCCGGCTTGTTCAAAACCGCCAGATATTCGTCCTCGTACAGGATCTCCAGGGGCCCCTCCATGGGCCGGGCCTCATTTCCCCCCAGCCTGTCCCCCCGGTCCACGGAGAGCCTGTCCCCGGAATGGACCCGGGCGCTCACCGGCGTCCGGTCTCCGTTCAGAAGGATCCCCCTCTCCCGGAACTTGATCCGGGAGATCCGGGACTCCGGCAGCGCCAGCTCCCGGCGCAGGATGCTCTTTACCGTCCGTCCCTCCCATTCCGGGAGGATCGTTAGCTCCAGCCTCTCCACATCGTTCCCTCCCCGTTCCGGCCGGTTTTCCTCCCCGCGCCAGGAAACGGTTTTCTTCTGCTTTTTTTTATGATATACTGGCCCGGGGTTTCCAAATACCGCCTATGGAGGTGTTTTATGGGTTTTTTCCCCGCCGTGTATATTTGCCTGTATTTTGCGCTTCTCTTTGCCTATTTCTTCTCCGAGACCAGCGGCAATTTCCGCCGCCGGGCTGTCAATAAGATTGCCCTGTCCAGCATGTTTCTGTTTTGGGGAGCCGCCGCCTGGCTGCTGCGCCCCCCGCTGGCCGCAGAGGGCGCCGTTTTGCTGCTGGGGCTGTTTCTTTCCTTCTGCGGGGATGTGCTCCTGCTGTGGAGTTTTGTGCGGGGCGGCCTATGCTTCGGAATGGGCAATCTGGTTTTGCTGGGCTATGAGGTGCTCCTGATACGGCGCCTGGGTATCCCGCTGCTCCATCTCTGGCCGGCGGGGCTGATCCTATTGGTCTTTTGGTGCCCTGTGTTAGCCTTTTCCCAGACCGGGGCCCTGCGATTCGAAAAGTTTCGGGTTGCCTTTCCCATATACCTTTTATCTGTCTCCCTCCACGGCTCCCTGGGCCTGGTGCTTGTGTTTCTCCATCCCGTGCTGGGAATGCTCCTTTTGGGAGGCGGCCTATTCCTGTTTATGGTCTCCGACTATTTTCTCACGGTGTTTAAGTTCCGCTACCGGGCCCGATGGGTGATGCGCTGCAACAGCGGCACCTATTTTACCGGGATGATCCTGGTAGCCTTAAGCTTGTCCTATCCTTTCTGAAATGGAGGCGGAGCCTATGACCAGCGGTGGCATACCCCTGGGCCGTTTTGCGCCAACCCCCAGCGGGCGGATGCACCCGGGCAACCTATTTACGGCCCTGCTGGCCTGGCTCTCCGCCCGGAGCGCCGGCGGAGAGGTGCTTTTACGCATAGAGGATCTGGACACCCTGCGCTGTCCGGCGGAAAACAGCGCCGTTTTGAAGGACGACCTGCTCTGGCTGGGCCTGACCTGGGATCGGGAACAGCCTCCCCAAAGCCAGCGGACGGCGTACTACGAGGACGTCCTGGACCGGCTGGAGCGGACAGGGCGGGTGTTCCCCTGCTGGTGTACCCGGGGGGATCTGAAAAACGCTCCCAACGCACCCCATGCCTCCGACGGCCATCCCATCTATCCCGGCACCTGCCGGGACCTGACCCCCGCCCAGCGGGCCCAGAAAAGCGCACCGCCTCTCTGGCGTCTCCATGTACCGGATGAGACCGTCTCCTTTCGGGATGGCCACTATGGACTCCAGGAGGAAAATCTGGCCCAGGAGTGCGGGGATTTTATCCTGCGCCGGGCGGACGGGGTCTTTGCCTACCAGCTGGCGGTGGTGGCCGACGATATAGACGCCGGCGTCACCCAGGTTGTCCGGGGCCGGGATCTGCTCCCCTCCACCCCCCGGCAGCTCTATTTGTACCGCCTGCTGGG